>CAKSGA010000013.1 GCA_934454435.1 uncultured Oscillospiraceae bacterium
CGGTCGGCAATGGGCTTCAGAATGCGGTAGAATGCACGTTCACGCTCGGTGAGGATCGTTTCGTTCATCACATATGGCAGCTTCTCGTGGAGCCTTATCAGTATCCAGATCAGCACTATCAGCGCAAGGACTCCCAGTGCGATCCACGGTATATAGTCCATTTCCACACCCCCGTTCCGGTAAATTCACAGATAGTCATTATAGCACAACGTTCTTGATTTGTCAACACATGAACATTTGCTGACCCCGAATTCGCACCCGCAGAGAGAAAAGGGCGGTCGATCACCCGTGCCAGTTATCGAAACGCAGGGGCGGAACCTGTTTCCGCCCGGCGCTATAAACACCATTTTTGTGGAACACAGAACGCACCTGCCCGGCATTTACACGCCATTTCCATGGCACGCATAACGCACCTGCCCGGTAATTTACACGCCCTGTCTGTGAAGCAAAGAACGTCCACGTCCTGAGCCCCGCTGGCAAATTCCAGCGGCGCATGTAAGAAATGTGCAGCGGGAGGGGCAAGCCCCTCCCCTACGGTGAGCGGATTCTGATTTATTCCTGTCAGGGCATTGATTTGTGTATTGTTTACAGAAAAGTTTGTGCAGTTTGTGTAAAAAATCTGAAATTTCCGAAAGGTACTTGTATAATTGCAATAAATATGTTACAATGTATACAGATGAACTCCACGGAGTACATCATATCCCATAACGGACGGAGCCGTAAAGGTCACGCCCGGAATGAAAGGAATGATTTGCATGAAAGTTACCATTACCGCAAAGAAGCTGACGATCAACCAGTCCTTCACGGACTACGCCACACAGAAGCTCAGCGCAAAGCTCGACCGGTTCTTCCCGGAGGAAGCAGAGGCTAGGATCACCCTGGAAGAGCGCAGAGAGCTGATCATTCTCGAGCTTACGGTAAAATATAACGGCATCATCTACCGTGCAGAGCAGTCAGCAAAGGACAAGAACGATGCTCTTGATGTCACTGTTGACCGTGTTATCCGCCAGATCAGAAAGCAGAAAACAAAGGTCGAGAAGAACCTGCGCTCCGGCGCATTCGAGGGTCTTGCTCCCGAGCCCGAGGAGAAGGAATACGAGGTCATTCGTGAGAAGAAGTTCCATCTGCGCCCCATGTTAGTGGACGAGGCTATCCTCCAGATGAACCTGCTCGATCATACATTCTTCATGTTCAAGAACGCCGACACCGGCGATATCAACGTTGTTTACAAGCGTGACGAGGGTAACTATGCAGTGCTCGTTCCCGAGGGCTGAATTCCCGCCGGACCCGCTTTATAACTGAACATCTCTTCAGCTCCGCTGGATACTTCTGGCGGAGCTTGAATGCTGATTTGGGGACTTTGCACAAAAAATTCCTGAAAACTTTGTGCAAAACACCGCCCTTGTAATGTAAACGATTTATTGATATAATATAGACAGGACAAAGGTCCTGCACTAAGTAAATCAACCGGCACGCCCGGCACAGAAAATATGGAGGAATACCAATGAACTACGGACATTTCGACGAACTCAACAAAGAGTATGTCATCACCCGTCCGGACACACCGTCCGCATGGGCAAACTACCTCGGCGACCCCGAGTACGGCGCTATCATTTCCAACAACGCAGGCGGCTACAGCTTCGTAAAGAGCGGCGCTAACGGACGTGTTATCCGCTATCGCTTCAATGGCGTTGCAAACGACACCCCCGGCCGTTACGTTTACCTGCGTGACCAGGAGACCGGCGAGTACTGGTCTGCTTCCTGGGCTCCCGTCTGCAAGCCCCTCGACCAGTTCAAGAGCGAGTGCCGCCACGGTACTGCATACACCATCATCACTTCCGAGTACAAGGGCGTTAAGTCCGAGGTGACCTACTACGTGCCCCAGGGCGCTACATACGAGGTATGGGCTGCAAAGATCACCAACACCTCCGATAAGCCCAGAAAGCTCGCCGTTACCGGCTACTGCGAGTTCGTGAACGACCCGAACTACGAGCAGGACCAGGTAAACCTCCAGTACACACTGTTCATCACCCGCACCTACTTCAAGGGCAACTATATCCACCAGATGCAGAACGAGATCTACAATCCCAACAGCGGACGCTTCCTCGGCCTTGCAGCTGCAAAGGTTGACGCTTACTGCGGCGACCGTGACGCATTCGTTGGCTCCTACAGAAGCTACGCTGACCCCAAGGGCATCGAAGAGGGGCTGAAGGGCGACCTGAACTACAACACCAACTCCTGCGGTGCACTGGAGAGCGACATCGTGCTCCAGCCCGGCGAAACCAAGGAGCTCACCTATGTTCTCGGCGGCCAGAAGACCGATGCCGAGATCACTGAGATCATCGCAAAGTACGAGAAGCCCGGCACTGTTGCCGCTGAGCTCGAGCAGCTCAAGAACTTCTGGCACAGCAAGCTGAACAACCTCCAGGTACACACTCCCGACGCTAACTTCAACAACATGGTAAACACCTGGAACGCTTACAACTGCTTCATCACCTTTATCTGGTCCAGAGCGGCTTCCTTCCAGTACTGCGGCCTGAGAAACGGCTTCGGCTACCGTGATACAGTTCAGGATATCCAGGGCGTTATCCACCTCGCTCCTGAGATGGCAAAGAAGCAGATCGAGTTCATGCTCTCCGCACAGGTAACAAACGGCGCTGGTCTGCCCCTCGTTAAGTACGACCACAAGGCAGGTCAGGAGAACCACCCCGACGAGAACGATGAGAACTCCGTATACGCAAAGCAGACCGGTCACCCCAGCTACCGTGCAGACGACGCACTCTGGCTGTTCCCGACCGTTTACAAGTACGTTTCCGAGAGCGGCGACAGCGCATTCCTCGATGAAGAGATCTTCTACGCAAACGACGGCGAGAAGGGCACTGTTTACGACCACCTCAAGAGAGCGATCGACTTCTCCATGAACCACCTCGGCAACCACGGTATGCCCGCAGGTCTGCACGCTGACTGGAACGACTGCCTCCGCCTCGGCAAGCAGGGCGAGTCCACCTTCGTTGCATTCCAGCTTCTATACGCTATCAAGATCCTGCGCACCTACGCAGTTGAGAAGAACGATACCGACTACATCAAGTACCTTGACGAGATCGGCGGAACGAGGACAGATGGATCAGAGGCTACAAGGAGGACGGCACCATCATCGGTCAGCGCACCGATCCCGAGGCTTCCATGTGGCTCAACCCGCAGAGCTGGTCAGTTATCTCCGGCTTCGGCACAAGAGAGCAGCAGGAGAAGGCTATGGACAGCGTTGAGCGTGAGCTGAACACTCCCTACGGCGCAATGGTAATGTACCCGCCGTATGTTAAGCACGGCTTCCCCGGAGCCCTCATGCAGTGCTTCAACAAGTGCACCAAGGAGAACGCAGGTATCTTCTCTCAGCCCCAGGGCTGGCTTATCCTGGCAGAGTCCAAGCTGGGTCACGGCAACCGTGCATACAAGTACTGGACCGAGGCAGCTCCCGCTACCTACAACGACAACGCAGAGCACAGAGTTCTCGAGCCGTACGTATACGGCCAGTTCGTTGAGGGCAAGGACAGCCCGTTCGCAGGACGTGCACACGTGCACTGGCTGACCGGTACAGCTTCCACCGTTATGGTAGGCACCACTGAGGGTATCCTGGGACTGAACCCCGAAACAAAGGGTATCGTTATCGACCCGTCTATCCCCTCCGAGTGGAAGGAATACACCATGGACAAGACATTCCGTGGCAAGAAGCTCCACGTTACCGTAAAGAACCCCAACGGTTCCGAGCACGGCGTGAAGTCCGTTACAGTCAACGGCGAGAAGATCGAGGGCAAGCTTATCCTCGACTCTATCCTCAAGGCTGAGAACGAGATCGTTATCGAGCTCTGAGCCGTGGAGCCCCGATAGTCAATAAAAATATATGGGCTGCGTTTATTCGCAGCCCATTTTTATATGCGGGAAGAAATGTAGGGGCGGATCCTGTATCCGCCCGGTGCATATGCTATTCTGAAAATGATGAGCTGTACAAAACAAACAGGCTGCGAACCAACGCAGCCCGTGTTTTATTTCACCACCGTGGCTTCTCATGCGGGCAGACCGACGTTTTCTTCGCCGCCCGGAGCTCCACGTAGCAGCCGCATTTCCTGCACGTCCCGCTGACCAGCTCCCCGCACTCCCCGCAGAGCGCCAGACGGCGCTGATACTCCTCCTGCGGAGCCCTCTGCGGCTCCGGCATGGCGGCTATGCGCTGCTGGATCACCCCGTAAAGCTGACTTTCGTCCGCCTCCATCAGCAGGCAGCGAAAGCAGGGCTTCTTCCCCGTCACAGCTTTATAGTCAGCTCAGCCACGGAGCAGGGCGGGACGTTCACTGTCAGCCTGCCGTCCGCTGTGTTCACGGTGAGCGGCTTTATCGTCACACGCTCCGGCTCGTCAAAGGTGTTGTGCTCATGCACTTCACCGGTGAGCAGGCGCCCCTCCGCTGAACCTGCAGCGCTGAACGCCGATGCCGCCTCGACATTGTAGCTCTCAGTGAGCGAAGCGTTCGTGATGGTGATGGTCACAACTCCGTCCTTTATGCTCGCCGACTGGCTCAGGGCGGGAACTCCCTCCTCGGCGTCCTCGTTCTGGATATGGCTATAGATGAGGTCGGCGTCCTGGTGTGCCTTGTACAGGTCGAACACGTGGTAGGTCGGGGTCTTTATTGTGGCTGTGCCCTCGGTCAGCAGAATTGCCTGGAGAACGTTCACCGCCTGGGCGATGTTCGCCATCGGTATGCGGTCGGAATGCTCATTGAAGATGTTCAGGTTTATGCCTGCAACTATTGCGTCCCGCATGGTGTTCTGCTGGTAGAGGAACCCGGGGTTCGTGTCCGGATCCACATCATACCAGGTGCCCCACTCGTCCACGATAAGACCTACCTTGTGCTCCGGGTCGTAGCGCTCCATTATCCCGGCATGGCGGCGTATCATCTCTTCGATGTGCAGGGTGGAGCGTATCGTCTGGTAGTACTCCTGCTCGCCGAACTCCGTGGAGCTTCCCTTGTGGGACCAGTCCCCGGTAGGGAGCGTGTAGTAGTGCAGCGACATGCCGTTCATGTGCCACGGCGTGACCTGCCGCATGAGGACCTCCGTCCAGTCGTAGTCGTCCGCATTCGGGCCGCTGGCTATCCTGTAAAGCTGGTTGCCGTTGTAGTTCCGGCAATAGGTCGCATAGCGGCGGTAGAGGTCAGCGTAGAACTCCGCACGCATGTTTCCGCCGCAGCCCCAGCTCTCGTTGCCTATGCCGAGGTATTTCAGCTTCCAGGGCTGCTCCCTGCCGTTCTGCCGGCGGAGCTCCGCCATGGGGGAAATGCCGTCAAAGGTCATGTACTCTACCCAGCTGGAGAGCTCCTCCACGGTGCCGCTGCCGACATTCCCGCTGATGTAGGGCTCGCAGCCCACCAGCTCGCAGAACCGCATGAACTCATGCGTGCCGAAGCTGTTGTCCTCCACAAGTCCGCCCCAGTGGGTGTTTACCATCTTCTTGCGGGGGGATTTCTCGCCGATACCGTCCCGCCAGTGGTACTCGTCAGCGAAGCAGCCTCCCGGCCAGCGCAGCACCGGCAGCTTTATCTGCCTGAATGCGTCGATCACGTCCTTGCGGTAGCCCTCGATATTCGGAACGTCGCTGTCCTCTCCGACATATATTCCCCCGTAAATGCACCGCCCGAGGTGCTCGGAGAAATTGCCGTATATCTCACGGTTGATGTGGGACTTCTTTTCCAGCGGATTAAAGGTAAGGTGAACTGTTTTCATGATATTTCGTCCTTTCGGAATTATTTGTTAGATTTATTATACCGTATTGACAGACGTATTTCAATGATGTATAATATCAAAAGACTGATATATCATACTATGGAGGACGTCATGAAACTTCACGCAATGGGAATAGGCTACCGCCACGACGGCGGTCTGCACATAGTCCGCCCGGAGGGCTCCGGGGATAATCTGCTGGTGATATTCAGGACGCCGGCGTTCGTAATTACCGGCGGCATACGCACGGAGGTCCCGGCGGACACTGCCGTACTGTACGCACAAACTGCCCCGCAGGATTACGGGGCAGTTTGTGATGATTACGTTAACGACTGGGTGCACTTCGAGTGTGATGAGAATGATGTATTCTTCGGCAGGCTGAACATAGCGTTCAACACGCCGGTGCCGGTGTCCTCGATGAGCGGGGCGGCGAGCGCACTTCAGCTCCTGAAGCTTGAAAGCGTTTCCGACACTCCCCGCAGCCGGGAATGCACCGACCTGCTGCTCCGCCTGCTGATAGCCCAGACGCTGGGCGGCGGCGAGCCCCCGGCAACTCCCCACAGCGAGAAACTGAAGCGACTGCGTGCGGAGATATACGGCGCCCCCTCCGAGCGGTTCACGGTGGAGGGAATGGCTGCGAAACTGGCTCTGAGCCCGTCCTATTTTCAGACGCTCTACCGCAGCGAATTCGGCGTGAGCTGTTACGAGGACGTGCTCTGCGCAAAGATGTCCCTTGCGGAGTACTACCTCGAGAACACCACCATGACGGTGCGGGAGATAGCGGGTCTGTGCGGGTTCGAGAACGATGTGCATTTCATGCGGCTGTTCAGGAAGCGCACCGGAATGACTGCACTGGAGTTCCGCAGGGTCAGCAGAGGGTGACTTCCGGCTTCTCAAGCAGCTTCAGCATTTTGGGGGTGAAATACAGCTTGTGGGAACGGTCGGCGGGGTCTGCGTAGTAGGTCATGCGGTTGAGCATGCGCTCAGCGGGCACCGGCACGAACTTGGTGATCATCTTCATCTTTCTGACCAGCTTCTTGTAAAGCTTCACCATGATCTCCGGAGTTTCGATAGAGCCGCCGTTTTCGGCAGGGACTGCAGTCATCAGGTACAGCGAAGCGTGGTGCAGCGCATTCTGCTTGTCACGTGTGGAGTAGTTCGCTTCGACCACCACGCTTCCGTTGGCGTTGAAGCAGCCCAGCGGCAGGTCCTGATCCAGCTCTCCTGCCTGGGGGAGATAGAAATAATACTTGTGGCAGCTTGCGGTGATTATAGAAGTATCCTGTGATGAAACGATCTTCTTCCCGTTCTGGCGGAGTATCATGCAGCCGCAGTCGATGGCGGTCTGAGCCAGTTCAACGAATACTTCCCGCTCCATGTAGAATGATGTCCTTTTTCCCATAATGATTTCCTTTCAGTTGTGTAATGTAAACAGGCATGCGCCTGTCATATTTGACATAATGCGGCTGTACACCGCCTTACCGGCGTGAAATTTTGTTCAAAAAGGGTATTGCAATTTGCGCCGGAATGTGATATCATATATTAGTGCGATAACGCACGGAAAATCGAATACGGTGTTTTCTTTGTCCAACCACCGTTAAAAAACAAGGAGTTTTTTTATGTCCAGAAACAAGATCTTTGAAACCAGGAACCTCGTCCGGCTCGCCCTGGTGGCTGCTGTCTACGCTGCGCTGACCCTCGCTCTGCCGGGGCTCAGCTTCGGTGCGGTACAGTTCCGTTTTTCCGAGATACTGGTGCTGCTGTGCTTCTACCGCAAGGACTACAGCGTGGCGCTGATACTCGGCTGCTTTATTGCAAA
Source organism: uncultured Oscillospiraceae bacterium (assembly GCA_934454435.1). GTDB lineage: Bacteria > Bacillota > Clostridia > Oscillospirales > Ruminococcaceae > CAG-115. Next base: position 7,589 of record CAKSGA010000013.1, read on the forward strand.
CTGCTTCAGCCCGATGGCGCTGATGGATATGGTCTTCGGGACCCTCGCAACTGCGATAGCGGTCATTCCGATGTTCTATATCCGCAACATCTGGGTGGCTTCGCTCCTCCCGGTAGTCAGCAACGGAATAATCATTCCCATTGAGCTTTACATCTGCTACGGCAGCGAGCCTCCCGTCTGGTTCAACATGATAACGGTAGCCGCCGGTGAACTCGTGGTAGTCACCATAATCGGCTGCGTGCTGTTCAGGCTGGTGTTCGAGCGCAGCGGCAAGCTGATGGAAGTCATCGGCGCCAACAAGCCCAACTATTTCAAGAAGAAAGCCGCTGAACTGTGATACGCAGAATTCCTCTCCGCAAGGGGAGGAATTTTTTATGCACCAATATTACCCGGTGTTATTTCAGCAGGGAATTCCACTTACGGTAATCCGGACAGTATTTCTCCAGAAACGCATAGAACCTTGCCGAATGGTCGTGGTGCCAGTAGTGAGCGTACTCATGCCAGAACACCGACAGTACCGTATCTCTCGGGTACGCCGCCAGCCGGAAATTTATCGAGATATGCCCCCGGCTCCAGGAACAGCTCCCCCAGCGGGACTTCATGTCCTTGATGGCGATACGGGTCGGCGGCGGAGTGAGCCCCGCTGCGATAAGCGAGCACCGCACCTCCTCGTTGAGCTCCCGGCAGAGCTGGGTGAAGCTGCCGATGAGCCACTCCCGCAGAAGCGCCTTTACATGCTCCGGCTCCGGAATTCTCGTGAACACACGGAACTCCTCCTGCTCCAGCACAACGCACTCCCGGCTGTTTGCAATGACCCGCACGGGGTGTTCCTGCCCGAGCCAGCGCATACGGTCGGAAATATCATTCCCTGCGGAGCGCTCGGCTATGCGCTGCTGTGCACGCCTGATGAACTCCTGCTGGGCAATGATGAAGCCCTCTATCTGCCGGACGCTCACACGGCTGTTCGCAGAAATGCGCAGCGTGCCGTCCTCCTTTACCCGGAGGTTCACGTTCTTGACCGGCTTGCGTGTCAGCTCATACATGACCTCGCTGCCGTCAGGGAATTTCAGCGCTTTCATTCCAGAATGAACTTCTTCACCAGGGGATAAATGGCACGATAGCCAGTCTCGTTGATGTGCATTCCCTCGAAGGTGTATTCTGCTTTCAGCCTGAGCTGACTGTCCATCAGGGGCTGGTTCACGTTGATGAATTTACCTCCGATATTGGCTGCAAGGATCTGCAGCTTCTGATTTGCGAGATTTATCTTCTCGTTGCTGCGTATCTTCAGGCAGTCCCTCATCTCCGGTGAAGCGGCGTCGTAGTTGACAGGGTAGTACGCCATTATGTAAATTTCCACACCGGGAACTGCCTGCCTGACACGGTCGAGTATCTCGGCGTAGTTGCGCATTATCATCTCAATGGGGCGGGAAGCGTCGCTGAGATCGTTCGTGCCGATGTTGATAAAAAGCCGCCTGGGTGCGAGGTCGGTAATGCAGACGTCAAGGTTCTCCAGAAGTTCGTCCGTGATGAACCCGCCAACGCCACGGTTATACACCGTCACAGGGAGATTGTCCTGCCGTGCGAACTCCTCCACCGGGAACATCTCCATAAGCGACGACCCTGCGAACAGCACGCAGCCCTTTTCCGCAGTCTGGTTGAGCCTGCGGTAACGTTCTATCTTGTATTCCTTTGTCCAGAGTTCTTCAGCCATGATTACCTCACATATTGGTTCATAAAACCATTATAACATCTGGCAGAACAAAAGTCAATCCTCTATCAGATGTCATGCAAAAAATTACTTGCTCTTATAATACAGCAGACAATGGCAGTAGCCTTCAAAATCCGGGTCGGCTATCTGTTTTCTGAACTCTTCGCACATGCACTTGTATTCCGGGGTGCGCTGGGTGCGGCAGGGGCAATATCCGCCGGTCCTTTCCAGGCCCTCACGCACCATTTTTACGATGTCCTTGTTCTCATTCTCGGTGACTTTCATGGGATCCTCCATTCTGTTCGTATCTGCGGGGATATCCGCATTTCCCGCAAAGAAAAAACGGAACCTTGCGGTCCCGTTTTCTGTGAGTTGTCAGTCGATCTCGACAGAGATCTTTTCGTCCGCCCTGACTGCGCCCGCACGCATAACGGTGCGGATAGCCTTGGCGATCCTGCCCTGCTTGCCGATGACCCTGCCCATATCCTCCTGGGCAACGTGAAGGTGGTAAACTACCACGCCCTCGGCGTCGGGTTCGTCAACAGTGACCTGAACTGCACCCTTGTCCTCAACGAGGGCAGAGGCGATAGTTATCAGAAGTTCTTTCATATATTCCCTCCTGTGGGATAAAGGGGTCGCCCCGAAACCGGACCGCCCCGAACATCTCTTAACGGGCATAGCTGCCCGCTTGCCGAACTGCCGGAATTACTTCCTGAGAAGTCTCTTAACAGTATCAGTGGGCTGTGCGCCCTTCTTGATCCACTCGTCAGCCTTTGCCATGTCGATATTTACGAGGGCCGGCTCCTTGGTGGGATCATATGTGCCGATCTCCTCGATGAAACGACCATCTCTGGGGTAACGGGAATCAGCTACAACTACACGGTAGAAGGGAGCCTTCTTTGCGCCCATTCTTCTGAGTCTGATCTTAACTGCCATTTTATTTTTCTCCTTTCAGCATTGATATATTCATGTGTGTTACACAGTGAAATCATATCATTTTGCGCCCTTTCGGGCTGTTGATTATTATTGCTTCCAAAAAACTTCCGGGGAAATAAGACAACACCGGCCGATCAACGGCTGACACAGCGCTGGACTCTGCCGGGCGCCGGCTGTCGTCCTGATCAAATCCCATGAGGAGTAAACTGGCTGGCAATATACAATGCGGTCTCCCGCAATGATGACATTATTCGAGTATATTCAGGGCAACTCCGAGTCCCACGATGATCATAACGATTCCGAGAACTATATAGTATATTCTCATACCCTTTCTTCCGACAAGATCGTAGAACCATCGTGTTCTGCGTCTTTTCGGAACTATGAACCATTCGCAGTCACGAATACTCATCAGTATGCTGAAGATTCCCAACAGTATACTTACAATTCCAATTAAAACTGCCATACAGCCTCCCTGTTACATCGGGAAGCCGCCGGGACCGCCCATGTTGCCCATCTGCTTCATCATGTTCATGGGAATGCGCATCTTTTTGCCCTTTCCCTTACCGCCGAAGCCCATCTGCTTCATCATTTTCTGCATCTGCTCGAACTGCCTGAGAAGCTGGTTGACCTCCTCGACCCTGGTGCCGCTGCCCGCCGCTATACGGCGCTTGCGCTTGGCGTCGATGATGGAGGGCTTCTCACGCTCCTTCGGGGTCATGGAGGAGATTATCGCCTTGGTGCGGGGCATTTTCCGCTCGTCGATGTCCTCTTCCTTTATCTTTCCGGAAACGCCGGGTATCATCTTCAGCAGGGAATGAATGCTGCCCATCTTCTCGATCTGCTCGAACTGTGCGTACAGGTCGTTCAGGTCGAACTTGTTCTCCTGCATCTTCTGCATGGTCTTTGCGGCAGCCTTTTCGTCTATCGAGGATTTCGCCTTGTCTATCAGCGTCAGCACATCACCCATGCCGAGTATGCGGCTCGCCATTCTGTCCGGGTGGAACGGCTCGAGGTCGTCCAGCTTCTCGCCGATGCCGGCGAACTTTATCGGCTTGCCGGTTATCGCAAGGACTGTCAGCGCAGCACCGCCACGGGTGTCGCCGTCCAGCTTCGTCAGAATAACACCGGTGATGTCCAGAGCCTCGTTGAAGCTCTGTGCAACGTTCACGGCGTCCTGACCGGTCATGGAATCGACCACCAGCAGTATTTCGTTCGGGTCGACCTCACGCTTGATGTTCTTCAGCTCGTCCATCAGCTTCTCATCTATGTGAAGTCTGCCGGCGGTATCCAGCAGGACTACATCGAAGCCGTTGTCCTTAGCGTACTTTATGCCCTCTTTTGCGATCTTCACCGGGTCCTGCTGACCCATCTCGAACACATGAGCGCCCGCCTTTTCACCGACTATTTTCAGCTGGTCGATGGCGGCAGGCCTGTAGATGTCGCAGGCGACCAGCAGCGGACGGCGGTTCTGGGCTATGAGGTGCTTTGCGAGCTTTGCACAGTGCGTTGTCTTACCGGCACCCTGAAGTCCGCACATCATTATAACGCAGGGAGGCTTGGACGGGAAGTCGAGCTTCGCCGTGGTGTTGCCCATAAGCCCGATAAGCTCCTGATGAACTATGTCTATTACCTGCTGCGCCGGGGTAAGGCTCTCCATGACCTTTTCGCCGACCGCCTTTTCGCTGACCCTCGCCACAAAGTCCTTGGCGACCTTGTAGTTGACGTCTGCGTCCAGAAGAGCCATGCGCACCTCACGCATAGCGTCCTTGATGTCCTTTTCGCTGAGCTTGCCACGTCCCTTCAGCTTGCTGAATACGTTGCCGAGCTTGCCTGAAAGTCCCTCGAAAGCCATGTCCTCACCGCCTTTTCCTGCTATCAGGGATCACGCTCAAAGTCCGCCACGAATGCTTGAAAGCAGCCTTGACAGCTCCCTGAGCCGTATATCGTCGCTGTCCTTTTTCATATCCTCCACCAGTTCACGTGCCTGGTCTATCTCGCCGGAGAGTTCCCGCAGACGTGCCAGGAAGCCCAGCTTGCTTTCCAGCTCCGCCAGCTTCTGTTCGCCTTTCCTGATGGAATACAGCACGCTCTGCCTTGATATACCGCCCATCTCGCCGGCTATCTCCGCAAGGGAGAGGTCGTCGTTATAGCGCATATCCAGTGCGTCCCGCTGGGAATTTGCCAGCAGCTCGCCGTAAATATCAAGCAGTATGACGATATCTGTGCGTTCCATTCGTTCTCCGTTCGTGGGTGTTAAGTAAAAGCACTTTACAGCAACATTGTTATTATATCACGCTTATCCCTGTTTGTCAAGGGGAGAATTCAAAAAAATCACAAAAAAAGGGCGGTCAGCGACCGCCCCTTAAAATCACATAATGTTCTGTCAGCTCTTTGAACCGGCCCTGACAGCCTCGGTAAATTCCGCCATCTTTGCCATTCTCGCAAGAAGCGCCCTGTCCTTTGCGACACGGAGCCTGTTGAAGAAGTCCTCGCACTCGCCGGCACGGAACAGCTTCATGTCGAAAGTGATGTCGCCGCCTGCGAACTCAATGCACATGAACTTTGTCTTGAGCAGGTGGTAGAGAAGCAGCATCAGACCGCCCCACAGACCAAACGTGAAAAATCCGATCCAGAAGTAACCCGAAACCCCCAGCATGAACAGCGAAACGACTGCAAGGAAGAACGAGATGACAGCATTGACGATCAGTCCCACGTTATTCATCGTGAGAATGCTTGTGCCGGTGATGTCAGCGAGGTCAACGACCTTGGCGATCTGCATTGTGTTTAGCTTGCTCACGCCTGCGCCGCCGACATGCACCATGTTGCCCTTGAAGTAAAGGCGCTTGTTTGAGAGCACTGCAAAGCTCGAACGGATCATTCCGGTGCTGAGGAAGCTCTGCGCATAGGTGTTGCCCAGCGTGGCAATGATCTCCTCATCAGTGGAGATAAGTATGTTGGACGGGTCATTGCTTTTCTTGAGGGCGGAATAATCCGGCTGCGGAGCAGGTGCGGGCGCCGGAGCAGGTCCCGGGTCATAATGTACGGGCGCCGGAGCAGGTCTGCTCATGCGCACGGGGGAACCGCTGCTGTAGTCTATGCTGCATGCCATGCACTTGCCGTTGACAAGACGTGCGCCGCATTCGTCACAAAACATTCTGTCTGTCATGATATATCCTCTTTCTGTTACTCTGTCGTTATATTTCTGTGTGCTTGTATATTGCAATCACATTAGTTACATTATACAGCACAATGCGGAACTATTCAAGCAAAACCTGCAAATCTGTCAGTTTTGTGTGCAAATTGGTGTAGTGTCGGCAAAAAGTTCCTTTGGCTTACACAAAATGCAGAATAGTCTGAAAATTTATCGGAATTTATCGAAAAAACGATTGACAATACAGTCATTTTATTATAAACTGTAATGTGGTATACTTACCGTGTAACATTATATAAAAGGAAGGTCTGCAATGGAAAACATCATCAGCCTGCGGAATATAGTCGTTGAATTCGACGGCGACCGTATTCTGAAAAATATCGACCTTGACATAAAGGACAAGGAATTCGTCACCCTGCTGGGTCCCTCCGGCTGCGGAAAAACAACGACGCTCCGGATCATCGGCGGCTTCCTCACTCCCACCTCCGGCGACGTGCTTCTGGACGGAAAGCGGATAAACGACCTCCCGCCCCACAAGCGTGACGTCAACACCGTGTTCCAGAAATATGCGCTGTTCCCGCACCTCAACGTGTATGAGAACATCGCTTTCGGCCTGCGAATAAAGAAAGTCAGCGAGAAAGAGATAGCACGCCGGGTCGGCGAAATGCTGGAGCTTGTGAACCTCAACGGCTTTGAGAAGCGCTCCGTGCAGAGGCTCTCCGGCGGTCAGCAGCAGCGTGTTGCGATAGCCCGTGCGCTGGTCAACCGCCCGAAGATACTCCTGCTCGACGAGCCCCTCGGCGCCCTCGACCTCAAGCTCCGCAAGGACATGCAGACCGAGCTGCGCAAGATACAGCAGGCGCTGGAGCTGACGTTCGTATACGTCACCCACGACCAGGAGGAAGCCCTCACCATGAGCGACACCGTAGTCGTCATGAACGCCGGACATATCCAGCAGATAGGCTCCCCGACCGATATATACAACGAGCCGAAGAACGCCTTTGTAGCGGACTTCATCGGCGAAAGCAACATCATCAACGGCTGCATGCTCAGGGACTGCCTGGTGGAGTTCGCCGGGAAGCGCTTCGAGTGCGTGGACAAGGGCTTCGGCACCAACGAGATGGTGGACGTCGTTATCCGCCCGGAGGACGTCAGGGTGATACCGGCGGAGCAGGCGCAGCTCACCGGCATGGTGGAGTCCGTGGTGTTCAAGGGCGTGCATTACGAAATGACAGTGGACTGTATCGAGCACAAGTGGCTCATCCACTCCACCAAGGCGGAGCCGGTGGGCTCCACCATCGGCATGGCAGTGGACCCCTTTGATATCCACATCATGAAGAAGTCAAAGGAAGAGGGCGCTTACCCTGCGCTCATGGGGGTGCAGAAGAATGAAGAAGCTTAAAGTCTTTGCAACGCCCTACCTTGTGTGGATGGTGGTGTTCATAGTCGTGCCGCTGCTGATGGTGGCGTACTTCGCATTCACCGATGAAAACGGCAGTTTCACGCTGGACTACATCGCAAACGTAGGGCAGTACACGAATATATTCGTGCGCTCCATCTGGCTTGCGGTAATAGCTACCGTGGTATGCCTGATACTGGCCTACCCCGTGTCGTTCATGCTTTCCCGCATGAAGAAGCACCATCAGGGTACCATGCTGATGATAGTCATGCTGCCGATGTGGATGAACTTCCTGCTGAGAACATATTCATGGATGACGCTCCTCGGCAACAACGGCATTATAAACTACCTGTTCGGTCTGGTGGGACTCGGCCCGTTCAAACTCATCAACACGGAGGGCGCAGTGGTGCTCGGCATGGTGTATAATTACCTGCCATACATGATACTCCCGCTGTACTCCGTAATGGTAAAGATAGACAAGAGCCTTATCGAAGCGGCTTCTGACCTCGGGTGCAACGCTGTTTCGGTGCTGTTCAGGGTGATAGTTCCGCTGTCGGTCCCCGGCATAATGTCCGGCGTGACTATGGTGTTCGTCCCGGCGATAAGCACGTTCATTATTTCAAGAATGCTCGGCGGCGGCTCCAATCTGCTCATAGGCGACCTCATCGAGATGCAGTTCCTCGGCAACGCCTACAACCCGCACCTCGGCGCAGGGATCTCCCTTGTACTAATGGTGATCATTCTCGTTATAATGACGATAATGAACCAGTTCAACCCGGACGATCAGGTGCTGATATAATTCTGGAGGCTGCATAAATGAAAACTCTGTCAAAAATCTACATGGCACTTGTGCTGATGTTCCTGTACGTGCCGATATTCGTGCTGATCGTGTTCTCGTTCAACGAAACGAAGAGCCGTTCAGTGTTCAGCGGGTTCACGCTGGACTGGTATGTGAAGCTGTTCCGCAATGAGGTCATAATCTCCTCGCTGATGAACACCATAATAATCGCCGTTATCGCCAGCATTGCTGCGACCGTCCTCGGGACCCTCGCAGCGATCGGCATAAACTCCATGCGCAAGGTCCCAAAGGCAGTGGTCATGAACATCACCAACATGCCTATCGTCAACCCCGAGATAGTCACCGGCGTTTCGCTCATGCTGCTGTTCGTGTTCTTCGCTGCAAGAATGAACCTCGAATTCGGCTTCGTGACCCTCATCATAGCTCACATCACGTTCGATGTTCCCTACGTTATACTCAACGTAATGCCGAAGTTCCGCCAGATGGACCCCAACCTCTTTGAAGCGGCGCAGGACCTTGGCTGCGGTCCGTTCACGGCGCTGCGCAAGGTCATACTGCCGGAGATAATGCCCGGCGTTGTCAGCGGCTTCCTGATGTCGTTCACGTTCTCGCTGGACGATTTCGTTATAAGCTACTTCACCAGCGGTTCAACCTCGCAGACCCTCCCCATCACGATATACTCCATGACCCGCCGCAAGATCTCACCGGAGATAAATGCGCTGTCTACCATTATCTTTGTGGTCGTGGTAATAGTCCTGGTGGTAAAGCACCTCATTGAAACAAAACAGGAGCAGAAGCTCCGGGCGAACGGGGGCGACGAGATTTGAAAAAGTACATCAGATCGCTCTGCGCCGCTTTCTGTGCACTCATGCTCGCAGGCTGCTCCGCAGGAGCCCCCACGGACAGCACCGGGGAAGCTGCCGCCGAAACCGAAGAGCCCGAAGTGCAGACACTCACCGTCAGCGACCCGGACTACTACACCCGCTTCATGGGTCAGGACATCTCGATAAACGTCTACAACTGGGGCGAGTATATCTCCACCGGCGCTGACGAGGGCACGCTCAACGTCAACGCCGAGTTCACGAAGCTCACCGGCATAAAGGTCAACTACACGAACTATGCCACCAACGAGGAGCTCTATGCCAAGCTGAAGGGCGGCGGAGCGAACTATGACGTCATAATCCCCTCCGACTACATGATATCCAAGATGATAAAGGAGGACATGCTCCAGCCGCTGGACATGGACAATATCCCGAACTTCAGGTATATCATGCCGACCTTCGTAGATCCCGCCTACGACCCGGAGAACGCCTATTCCGTCCCCTATACCTGGGGAACTGTGGGCATAATCTACAACACCTCCATGATAGATATCCCGAAAGAGGACATTGACTGGGACATTCTATGGAACCCGGACTACGCCGACCAGATACTGATGTTCGACAATCCCCGGGACGCCTTTGCGATAGCCGAGATAATGATGGGGTACTCCCTTAACACCGAGGACCCCGTGGAGCTCAGCGCCGCCGCAAACAAGCTAAAGGAGCAGAAGAGCGTGGTACAGGCGTACGTCATGGACGAGATATTCGACAAGATGGCGGGCAACGACGCATGGCTTGCTCCCTACTACGCCGGCGACGCCCTGACGATACTCGAGGACAACGAGGACCTTGATTTTGCAGTCCCGAAGAGCGGTACCAACCTGTTCGTTGACGCAATGTGCATTCCCGCCGGAGCAAAGCAGAAAGAGGCTGCGGAGATGTACATCAACTTCATGTGCGAGCCTGATATAGCCTATGCGAACATCGACTACATCTGCTACTCAACGCCGCACAGCGCCGCTTACGAAATGCTTGACGAGGACACCCGGAACAATCCGGTTTCCTACCCCGGTGATGATTACCTCGCCGAGAACACCACCATCTTCGTCAACCTTTCAGACGAGGCGAACCTCCAGATGCAGACCCTCTGGACCGAGATGAAGTCCGCAGAAACGGAGTCGCCGAACCGCTGGATAGTTCCGGTGTTCCTGCTGCTGTGCCTGGGGCTTATAATTTTCACGCTGATAAGGCGGCACGTCAAGGCAAAGAAGGATATCTACTGAGATAATTCGGTTTCTGGCTGCGCCGGAATGATCAAAAAGGGCTGCGAACAATTTCGCAGCCCTTTAATTGTGCAGGGGCGGAACCTGTTTCTGCCCGGTCGAATATAGGCATTCCGCTGTGACCGTGGTGAGCCGGGCGGATACAGGATCCGCCCCTACACTTTGTTCGGAGCAGAGCCGTTTTTCCGGCGCCATTTCCTTATTTACAAAAAGAAAGGAGGCCGTATTGCGATTACCTTGAAACGGAGTTCAGGGTGTTCGTAATACGACCCCTCTCAAAGAGTGAGTCAAAAACAAAACCTTCTCTATAAGCCCGAAGGAGGGACGCTTTTAATCAGCAGCTTTACCTGACCGAAACGGTGAGCCGGAACGGAAGACCCGCAAGGTTTACCATGTCGTGTCACGCTAGTAACCGATCTCTGTGCGTTGCTCCGGACTGTATTCTTCCGGAATACAGCGGCTTTGCCTGCGCAAAGAAACCTTGCCTCCACAGGGAACGGGGTTTGGGAGATATCACTGAATCATTGCCCTGCGCCCTGACCCGCCTGCTGGACTTTGCAGAAAGGCTGTGATAGCTGAACTCCTTGTGTACCAGGAGATCAGGCGCATAATATGTATCCAGAAAATCGACCCGGCTGAGCGACCTCTGCACAAAGCAGCGAGCCCACAGCACCGCCGTAAAACGAACGCACCGCCGCCCTGCGGAAGCACCGCCGGACAGTACGCCGGAAACCACCGGACGCTCACATTATCACGCTCCCGATAGCGGACGATGAAGCCCCAGTTTTATTCACCTTTATTGTAACTCATTTCATCTGAATTGTCAAGGGCTTTCCACAAATTTTCCCGACAAATATGCAAAACTCGTCAAAAAAATGAACGGATCTCCCCTAAAACGTTATGAGCTCCGCCAGGACGGCGTACAGGCACATTCCAAAATCCATTCTGCGGACCTCCTCCCGGGCTACGATATCTGAACGGCAGACTTCCACGCCGTCCAGCGTGACCAGGTATTCCCCCAGGAACTGCCCCTTCTCCACCGGAGCCTCCACGCTCTCGACAAAGGTGTATTCGTACTTCACGCTGCCTGCTCTGCCTTTCTTTATCACGCAGTCGCCGTGGTCCTTTACCGTTGGCGTGACCTGCGTGAACTCCCCTCGGACGACCGGTATCGGTGCAAGCTCCCGGGCGTCTGTCTGCGGCGTGAATCGCTCGAACCCCGAGAAGCCGCCCTCCAGCAGCTCTTCCGTCAGCACGAACCGTGACGGGTCCTCGCCGCAGCCGAGCACGACCGCCACCAGCCGCATTCCGCTGCGCTCTGCGCACGCCGCAAGGCAGCAGCCTGCTCCGTCAGTCGTGCCGGTCTTTCCGCCGAGAATGCCGTCAAAGGTGCGCACCAGCTTGTTGGTGTTGAGAAGCTGCGTTTCACCTCCACGGAGATAGTCGAGCCAGGTCAGCAGCCAGCCACGGTAGTACTCTTTCTGCACCAGCTCCGCAGTCATCACAGCTATATCCGCCGCTGAGGAATAGTGCCCCTCGGCGTCAAAGCCAACGCAGCCGGTGAAGCGGGTGTTTTTCAGCCCCATGGACTTCGCACGGCGGTTCATCAGCCGCACGAACTGTTCCTCGCTGCCCGCCGTGTGCTCTGCAAGGGCTATCGCTGCGTCATTCGCAGAGCTTACTATCACCGCCTCCAGGAGCTCGGCGGCGGTCATTTCTTCGCCGGGCTCCAGCCATATCACGGAGCCCTCTGTGCCGGACGCCGCAGAGGACGCCGTCACCTTTTCCTCCAGCGTCAGCTTGCCCTCGTCTATCATGTCGGCAAGGACCAGCAGCGACATCACCTTTGTTATAGAAGCCATCGGGAGCTTCTCGTCAGCGTTGACGGAATACAGCACCTGCCCCGTTTCCGCCTCCATCAGCACCGCCGCCTTATAGGGAGCCGCACTGACCGGCTCCTCGGCATGGACGGTCAGCGGCAGTAAAAGGGTAAGCGAAAGGAGCACACATATGATCTTCTTCATAAAACACCACCATTCAGAATGCAATGCAGGGTCCACGGACATCGTACCAGACAGGCTCTGTAAATATGTATTCAGAAAATAAAAATAAATTCCTTTTACCTATTGACAAACCGGAAAATATGGTGTATAATACAGTCAAACAAATGAACAGTTGTTCAAATGATAAGACGAGGAGGCAGACCAATGGAAAACGACACGCCGCACTGTGATTTCATGTGCGTCCACGCTGAAACGGTAGACAGGATAATCTCCGCAATGCCGGACGAGGATCAGCTGATAGACCTTTCCGAGCTGTTCAAGGTGTTCGGGGACTCTACCAGGATAAAGATACTCACCGCCCTCAGCCATGGGGAGCTGTGCGTGTGCGATATCTCCAAGCTGGTCGGAATGACCTCTTCGGCGGTGTCGCATCAGCTGAAGATACTTCGCAGCAGCAAGCTGGTGTCCTGCCGTAGGGACGGAAAGACTGTGTTCTACAGCCTTGCGGACGACCATGTGAACACAATTCTCCGCCAGGGACTGGAACATATATCGGAGCCCGAGTGAGAGTCATGAAAAGAGGTTTTACAGATGGATTTCTGGGATAGATTTGCCGGGGTATACGACCTGGCAGAGAGTATAAACGGCAGCGTCTATCACGAGATGTGCCGTATCACGGAGCGCCTTACTCCTGCCGGCGCTGATGTGCTGGACTGTGCGGCAGGGACCGGCGAGCTTTCCTTCGCCGCCGCTGAAAACGCAGAAAGGGTAATGTGCACTGACCTCTCCAAAAACATGCTGAAGCAGGCACAGAGAAAGGCACGGGCGTTCGGTTACGACAACATCGAGTTCGCCGCACGTAACATCTTCGACCTGCAGGACCCGGACGGAACTTATGACGTGGTGATAGCCGGGAACGTGCTTCACCTCCTCTCGAACCCGCAGGGAGCGGTAATGGAGATGTACCGTGTCCTGAAGCCCGGCGGTAAGCTCCTGCTGCCGACCTTTACCTCAAAGCACCGGGGGAAGCTGCTGACAGGTCTGTACAAGAAGCTCGGCTTCGACCCCGAGAACAACTACTCCCCCGCAGAATACAAGAAGATGCTGGAGGACTGCGGTCTTGGAAGAGTCCGCACGAAGCTGATAGACGGCATGGTACCGTGCTGCTACGCAGTTATCATAAAGCCTGAAACAGAGGACGCCTCTGATAATTAATGAACGAAAGGATACACCATCATGAAAAAGACATTCAAGCTCGTTGACCTGGACTGCGCACACTGCGCTGCCAAGATGGAGGAGGGCGTGAAGAAGCTCCCCGGCGTAAAGAGCGCTTCCGTCAACTTCCTTTCCCAGAAATTTACCCTGGAAGCCGACGACGCAGAGTTCGACGAGGTCCTCAAGGCTGCCGTTAAGGTCTGCAGGGACATCGAACCGGACTGCACCATCAAGATCTGACAGCCTGATCATAAGGAGTTCACCATGAGCAAGAAGCAGAAGAAAATGCTGCTGCGTATCATCATCGCAGCGGTCGTATGGGCGGCAGGGTTCGTGCTGGAGCATGTTTTCGCAGAGCAGATAGAAGCTGCGGGCAGGGTCAGCCTTATCGGAATGCTCCACCTGGCGGTTTTTGTCGCAGCTTATCTGGTCATCGGCTGGGATATCCTCTGGAAAGCTATTCGCAATATCGCACATGGTAAGGTCTTTGACGAGAACTTCCTGATGGCGATAGCTTCCATCGGCGCTATGGTGGTCGGAGAGTACGCAGAGGGCGGCGCCGTTATGCTGCTGTACCAGGTCGGCGAGCTGTTCCAGAGCGTTGCTGTGGGAAAGTCCCGCCGCTCCATCGCAGAGATGGTGGACATCAACCCCGAATTTGCCAATGTCGAGCGTGACGGCGAGGTCACTGAGGTCGATCCCGGTGACGTTGCCGCAGGCGAGGTAGTCGTTATCCGTCCCGGCGAAAGAGTCCCGCTGGACGGTACTGTCATCTCCGGCTCGTCAGAGCTCAACACCGCCGCACTCACCGGCGAAAGCGCACTGCGTGCGGTAGCAGAGGGTGACGAGGTCATAAGCGGCTGCATCAACACCAACGGACTTCTGCGGGTAAAGGTTTCCCGCCCTTACTCCGACTCAACGGTCGCAAGAATTCTTGAACTGGTGGAGAACTCCACAGAAAACAAGGCAAAGACCGAAAACTTCATCACGAGGTTCGCAAAGGTCTATACGCCTGTCGTTGTATTCGCAGCCATCGCTGTTGCGCTTATACCCGGCCTTATCGTGACGGCAATGAACGGCTTCACCGACTTCTCCGAGTGGCTCGGCGAGGGCGGCTGGGTCTACCGTGCGCTTTCATTCCTGGTAGTTTCGTGCCCGTGCGCACTGGTCATTTCCGTTCCGCTGACCTACTTCGGCGGTATCGGCGGAGCTTCCCGCTACGGCATAATGATAAAGGGCGCAAATTTCATGGAGCAGCTCGCAAAGGCTCAGACCTTTGTGTTTGACAAGACCGGCACACTCACAAAGGGCAGCTTCGTTGTCAGCGAGATACACCCCGAGGGAATGTCCGAAAACGAGCTGCTGGATATCTGCGCAGCGGCGGAGAGCTACTCCACCCACCCGATAGCGCAGTCCATCATAGCCGAGGGCAAAAAGCGCTCCCTTACCGCTGCGGCTTCTGACGCTGAGGAGATAGCAGGCTACGGCGTGCGGGCTCAGGTCAACGGCTCCACGGCGCTGGTGGGCAACTCCCGTCTGATGGAGAGGGAGAACATACAGGTCCCGGCGGTCACTTCTGCGGGAACTGTAGTGCACTGCGCAGTTGACGGGAAGTATGCCGGCTGTATCGTCATAACGGACGAGATAAAGCAGGGTACACCCTCTGCGATAGCTGAGCTGAAGAAGCAGTGCGGAGCCAGGACCGTAATGCTCACTGGCGACAGAAAGGCGGCAGCGGAAGCGATAGCCGCACAGGCTGGCATAGACGAGGTGCACTCCGAGCTCCTGCCTGACGGAAAGGTAGCCCGGGTAGAAGAGCTGTACAAGGCACGTCCCGAGGGCAGCACGCTGGTATTCGTAGGCGACGGCATGAACGACGCTCCCGCCCTTGCCCGTGCGGACGTCGGAATAGCAATGGGCGCAATGGGCAGTGACGCCGCAATCGAGGCTGCGGACATAGTCCTGATGAACGACAACATCGAAAGCCTCCCCACGGCGGTGAAGATCTCCCGCAAGACCCACGCTATCGTTATGCAGAACATCGTTTTCGCCATAGGCGTAAAGGTGATCATAATGCTGCTGACGGCTTTGGGTATCACGAACATGTGGGTCGCTATCTTCGGCGATGTCGGCGTTGCCGTGCTGGCGATACTCAATGCTATGAGAGCGATGAAGAAATAATTCGGGTCAAATTTCAAGGGCTGCGAAATGTTCGCAGCCCTCGATATTTATTGATGTCAGACCCCTGCACTGTCCCGGAGTATCTGCGAGATGTGCTCCATGCGGGATTTCGACAGCACCTCGCCGTGGTCGTAGGCTCTCAGGAATTCCAGGAGCTCGGTGCTTTCGCAGCATACGTAGTCGTTCTCACGCAGCGAGAGCTTCAGCCGGGCGTTGGGCGAGGAGAAGTACAGCACCGAGTCTATCCAGACGTCCTCGCCGGCGGCGGTGAGAATGCTCTTCACGATGTCCCGCTGACGGCGCATCTGCTTTATCGGGTTATCCATCAGCGTTTCTGTGACCTTGCCGTCACGGTAGTGCTTGCGCTGGTTCCATTTGTCGTCCCGCCAGGAGCCCGAGATAGTGCCGGAATGGTTTTTCACCTCGATTATCAGCACGCCGGAATGGCACACGATGAGCATGTCCAGCTCCGACCTGCCACGCTTGTAGCGCACCGGGAGATTGTGGAACACGATGTTCGTTCCGTGGAGCTTCTTCACCGTGCGGAACAGGCGCCGCTCCCCCTTGACGCCGGAATTCAGCACCGCATATTTGCTCCCCAGGAACACATACGCAAGGTTGCACAGGAAGATAAGTATAATGAACACAGTTCCGGTTATCGGAGTCTTGTAGAGCTCCCTCCAGACAAAGAAGATAAGCAGCAGCACCGGCATAACGCCGAGCACTACCTGTAGTACGAACAGCACCTTGACCTTTTTGTTGTTGTTGTTCCTTCCACGAATGATCTTGTTCATCGGGACCTCGTTTCGTCAGACCGGGCAGATATCATACATTGAAGCGGAACAGCGTAACATCGCCGTCCTGCATAACATAGTCCTTGCCCTCCAGGCGGACAAGACCCTTTTCCTTTGCAGCCGCCATGCTTCCGCAGCTCATCAGGTCGTCGAATGCCACGATCTCCGCACGGATAAAGCCCTTCTCGAAATCGGTGTGTATCTTTCCTGCCGCCTGCGGAGCCTTGGTGCCACGGGTGATGGTCCACGCACGCACCTCCTGCGGTCCTGCGGTCAGGTAGGAGATAAGTCCCAGCAGATGATAGCCGGTCTTGATTATTCTCGCAAGTCCGGAGCTTTCAAGGTGCATGTCCGCAAGGAACAGCTCCTTGTCCTCGTCACTCATGCCGGAGATCTCGGCTTCTATCTGGGCGCAGATGGGGAGCACCTCGGCGTTCTCTTCCTTGGCGATGGCGCATACTGCCTGGTACTCGGGATTGCTGTTGATATCGCCGGTGAAGTCAGCCTCGGAGAGATTTGCGGCGTAGATGACCGGCTTGTTGGAGAGCAGCGGCGTGTCTTTCAGCATCGCACGCTCGTCGTCGGTGAAGTCGTAGCTGCGGGCGGACTTTCCGTTCTCCAGGTGAGCCTTCAGCGCCTCGAAGAAATCGACCTCCTTCTGGAGCGACTTGTCGCCCTTGACCGCTTTCTTTGCACGGTCTATGCGGCGGTCGAGTATCTCAAGGTCGGAGAAGATGAGTTCAAGGTTGATGGTTTCTATATCCCTTGCGGCACCTATGCTGCCGTCAACATGGATTATGTTGTCGTCCCTGAAGCAGCGTACCACATGCACGATAGCGTCCACCTCACGGATATTGGACAGAAACTTGTTGCCCAGGCCCTCGCCCTTGGAGGCTCCCTTTACAAGACCTGCGATATCCACGAACTCCAGCGTTGCGGGGGTGAACTTCTCGGGGTGGTACATTTCGGCGAGCTTGTCCAGGCGCTCGTCAGGGACGGAAACTATGCCCACGTTCGGCTCGATGGTGCAGAATGGGTAATTCGCAGACTCTGCGCCTGCGTTAGTAAGTGCGTTGAAAAGTGTGCTCTTGCCGACATTCGGCAGACCTACCATTCCTAATTTCATTTCAGAAATCTCCTCTTTTGTTTATTCCGGCAAAAAATGCGTTCTTTTATATTGTACCACTTTTTTATTAATATTGCAAGTAATATTTTGCTGCAGAAAACAACGGTTGAAAATCCCGCAGGAATGGTGTATAATGATGATAAATGCATATGATGCGTGGGCGGAGCTTTCCCCTGCGATAAAGGAGATATCATGAAAAAAATCGTATCAGCGTTCTCAGCACTTCTGCTATGCCTTGCCCTGACCGGCTGCTCCGGGACTGTCGGCGCTTCGGTCAGGAAAACAGGCTCCGGCACGGAAGCCAGCTCCTGCGGCATGAAGCTGAGCTTCCCGGAGGACTGGACTGTGCTTTCCGGGGACGACATATACCAGTCCCTGCTGGACAACAACGACACCGGCTACACTGACGCTTCAGAGCTCAGGAAAGCCTATGAGAGCGGCGGGACGAGCTACGTACTGTATGCGGAAAACGCCGACAGGTCCGCCCAGATAAACATGACCGCCCTGAAACCCACCGAGGACGACATCTCCGCCGGCGTAATGTCCCTGGAGGACTACGCCCGCACCAACCACAACAACTCCCTGCTTGACTGGCAGATGAGCGGCTACACCCTCGAAAACGCCGTATTCGAGAGCTCCACGGCGGGGAATAACGAGGGCTGGCGCTCCGCCTGTGACGTTTACCTTGACGGTGAGCTGATAATGGGTCAGGTGGAGTTCACGTTTGAATACGGCGGCTGCTTCTGCTCCCTCCAGACCTACTACCACACCCCCGGGGCAGGCGAACAGGCAGCGCAGATAATCTCCGGCATAACCGCATGAGCAGGAGCCTGAAAGATATCTCAGCGGCGATATTCGACATTGACGGCACGCTGCTTGACAGCTCCGGCGTGTGGGCACATCTCGGCAGCAGATTTCTCCGCAGCCGTGGGCAGACCCCGCCCCCTGAAACCGACAGTATCCTCGCCCCCATGACCCTCGCCGAAAGCGCCCGCTGGCTGCACGAAAACGCCCTCCCGGACGAGGACGAAGCAGGGATACGGAACGGCGTTTCGGGGCTCATCGGCAGGTTCTACCGGGAAGAATGCCAGCTCCGGGAGGGCGCAGCGGAGCTTGTCCGCAGGCTCTCGGACCGGGGAGTGAGGCTCACCCTCGCCACTGCCGGGGAGCGCACCCTTGCAGTTACGGCGCTGGAGCGCTGCGGGATAATGCGGTACTTCGCCGGGATATTCACCTGCGATGAATACGGCGGGAAAGGCTCCCCGGAGATATTCCTTGCCGCCTGCGGCAGCCCGGAAACATGCGCCGTATTCGAGGACTCGCTTGCGGCGGTGCGCACGGCGAAGTCCGCAGGGTACCTTACCGCAGCGGTAAGGGACGTTTCAGAGCCGGACCAGGACGAGCTTCGCCGCACTGCGGACTTCTATCATAGTTCACTTCTGAACTACCTCGGCCTCACCTGAGCGCAGCGGAAACCGCTTCGCCAAGGAGCTGCCCGGTATAGACTGCTTCGTCCAGGGAGTTCGCATGACCGCCTATCTCGATAAGCAGCGAGCCGGTGGAAATGTGCTGGTTGTAGTTCCGGTAGTCGAACAGCACCGGGCGGGACAGCCCCGGGAAAAGTCCCTCGGCGGCGGACTGTATCGCACACGCCAGGCTGAGATTTTTGTCATAGTCCGGCATGTTGCCGAAACGCCCGTCATCGCAGCCGGTTATTATCATGAACTGCGCCGCAGACTTCCCGTTTATCTCTGCGACCGGAGCCGTGCGCACCCCGCCGCCGGAAATTGCGTCCCGGTGGAGGTCGAGTATCACCTTTATCGAGGGGAACTCTTCCAGAGCCGCACGGATAGTGGCTTCGCTGCGGTCGTAGGAACCGGTGTAGGAGGGATAGTCGTGTATCGTCCCGTCATGAAGGACCGATATGCCGTTCTCCGCAAGCACCTCCGCCATCGCTTCGCCTACCCGTATCATGTTCCGGGAGGGGTCCCGGGTGCGGCTGGGCAGGGCGCTGTCGTAGTAGTCCCTCTGCCAGGGCTCGTAGCTTTCGGTGGTGTGGGTGTGTATTATAAGCACCTGGGGCTCCGGCGTGCTGCGCTCAATGGTTATTCCCGGGGAGGTCCCGGCGGCGGTGAGAATGCTTTCGGCGCTGTCGGACGTGCAGTTCCACACAAGACCGCCGTCCGGAAGCTGTATGTAGTCGTCACCCTGGTACCCCGAAAAATGCTCCCGGACTATAGTTCCGCTGCGGTTGGAGCTCGTCAGGTCGTAGTCGTCGTGGAACTCCGTTATGTTGCGGGAGATGACCCGGGCACCGGTCTTTTCAGCGTCTGCCTGGTCTGACGGTGCAGGGTCTTGTCCGGCTTGTCCCTGCGCTTCGGCTGACTGTATCCGGGCTTCGCCTGTTAGCGCCGGAGCTTCTCCGGACAGCCCTGGGGCTTCTCCAGATAGCACCGGAGCTTCTCCGGACGGCACCGGGGACTCCCCGGACTGTTCCCGGGTGATGAGTTCGGCGGCGAGTTCCGGGAGCTTCACGGCTGAGACCTGGGGAATGGTTATTCCGGCGGCAAAGTACGCTGTGTTCCTGGCGGCGCTGACCGCCGAGTTCACTGCTGCGTCCGGACGCAGCCCGGCGGCGGTCATGGTGATAAGTCCTGCCACTGTCACTGATATTGCTGTTATAAGTTTTTTCTTGTCCATGATATTGTCCCTCCGCATAGTTTTTCACTAACATATATATGCGGGAGAATGCAAATATATTACATATTCTGGGAGGAAATCATATGCGGATTTCGACAAAAGGAAGATATTCTATACTGCTGATGCTGGATATGGCGAAGCAGACCTCCGGCGAGCCGGTGAAAATAAAGGACATCGCCGCCCGCAGCGGCATCTCCATGAAATACATGGAGCAGATAGTTTCCGTGCTGAACAAGGCGGGCTTCGTGCGGAGCGTGCGTGGCTCCCAGGGCGGCTACCTGCTGACCCGCCGCCCGGAGGAATACACGGTAGGCGAAATATTGCGGCTTTCCGAGGGAAGCCTTGCGCCGGTCGCCTGCCTTGATACCGGGGAGGTGTGCGAGCGCCGGGACAAATGCGTGACAATTCGCCTGTATGAAGAGATAAACAACGCAGTCAACAGCGTGGTGGACCGCATAACCCTCGCTGATATGATGAAGTGGGACGAGCAGACGTAAATCGCTATTGACATTGCGCCCGAATGGTGATATAATAAATACATAACGCTGGGGGTACTCTTCGGAGTTGAGAGGGCATTCGCCCGACCCTTTGAACCTGTTGGTCAATACCATCGTAGGGAAGCCGGACATATTCTGCGGACTTCTTCTATATGGAGAGGTCTTTTTTGTACAGGAGGCTTTGCTATGAAGAACTGTTTATCCATCGCCGGGTCTGACTGCAGCGGCGGAGCAGGGATACAGGCGGATATAAAGACGTTCTCGGCGCTGGGCTGTTATGCGATGAGCGCAGTCAGTGCAGTGGTCGCAGAGAACACTGAGCGTGTTATTTCAGCGATGCCGGTGTCGCCCTCAGTACTTTACGACCAGCTCGAAGCGGTGTTCAGCGATATCCGGGTGGACGCAGTGAAGATAGGCATGCTGCCGGATACCGGGACCATGCACGCAGTCGCTGCGGCGCTGATGAAGTACTCGCCGGAGATAATAGTGTGCGACCCCGTGATGGCATCCACAGCCGGACCGGAGCTCATGCAGGGCTCGGCGCTGAATACGTTCCTTAATACCATAGTGCCGCTGTGCACGCTGCTCACGCCGAACATTCCCGAGGCTGAACAGCTGCTGGGCTGCACGATAAAGGATCATACCGACATAAAGGCGGCGGCGCTCAGCCTGTTTGCGCATGGCGCAGGGGCGGTGCTCGTCAAGGGGGGACATCTCCCAGGGGACGCCGTGGACACCCTTTTTGACGGGAAGCAGTTCCATGAATACTCCCACAGCCGCATAAACACGAACACCACGCACGGCACAGGCTGCACGCTGTCCTCTGCGATAGCGGCGTACCAGGCCCTGGGGAATACCCTGCCGGAAGCCGTGGGTCTTGCAAAGGAATACACCGCCGGTGCCATAGAGCACGGGCTGGATATAGGAAAGGGACACGGACCGCTGGAGCATTTCTACCGTCTGTTCCCGGAAAGGACATAAAATGAGAGAATACAAAACACAGATGGAAGCCGCAAAGAAGGGCATCATCACTCCCGAGATGAAAACCGTTGCGGAGAAGGAATACATGGAACCCGAGAAGCTCCGTGAGCTGGTCGCAAAGGGCTGGGTAGCTATTCCGGCGAACGTCCGTCACACCTCGCTTTCCGCAGAGGGCATAGGCGCAGGGCTCAGGACAAAGATCAACGTGAACCTCGGCATTTCCGGCGACTGCAAGAACTACGACATGGAAATGCAGAAGGTCGATATGGCGATAAAGTTCGGCGCAGAGGCTATCATGGACCTCTCCAACTACGGCAAGACCAACACGTTCCGCCAGCAGCTGATAGAGCGCTCCCCGGCGATGATAGGCACCGTGCCGATGTATGACGCTATCGGCTATCTCGACAAGGACCTGCTGGAGATCTCCGCAGAGGATTTCCTGAAGGTAGTACGTGCACACGCTGAAGAGGGCGTGGACTTCATGACCATTCACGCCGGAATAAACCGCCGTGCCATCGAAGCGTTCCGCCGTGACCCGAGAAAGATGAATATCGTGTCCCGTGGCGGCTCCCTGCTGTTCGCATGGATGATGATGACCGGCAACGAGAACCCGTTCTACGAGCACTATGACGAGGTTCTGGACATTCTGCGTGAATATGACGTCACCATCTCCCTCGGCGACGCACTCCGCCCCGGCTGCATAGACGATGCGACTGACGCCGGACAGATCTCCGAGCTTATCGAGCTCGGCGCCCTCACAGAGCGTGCATGGGCAAAGGACGTCCAGGTAATGGTGGAGGGTCCCGGTCATATGGCGATGAACGAGATCGAGGCTAACATGAAGATCGAAAAGCGTATCTGCCACAATGCTCCGTTCTACGTTCTCGGCCCGCTGGTAACTGATATCTTCCCGGGCTACGACCACATCACCTCTGCCATCGGCGGAGCCATTGCCGCAGCGAGCGGTGCGGATTTCCTGTGCTATGTCACCCCGGCGGAGCACCTCCGCCTGCCCGACCTGAACGACGTTAAGGAGGGTATCATCGCAAGCAAGATAGCTGCCCATGCCGCAGACATCGCCAAGGGAATTCCCCACGCAAGGGACAAGGACAACGAAATGGCGGCAGCACGCCACAAGCTCGACTGGGAGGAGATGTTCAAGGTA
>CAKSGA010000014.1 GCA_934454435.1 uncultured Oscillospiraceae bacterium
TTTTTATGCCGTAACAGGTTTAGTTGCCTTTCTTGAGCACCTTATCCTGAACCCAGATCCAGATAGGACCAGCCAGGCATACGGAGCTGTAGAAGCCGACCAGCATACCGATAGCAAGCGGAATAGAGAAGGTCAGTATCGAGGTTACACCCATAAGGGCGCACACGATGGAAACGGAGATCATTGCGCAAACTGTGGTAGCGGTGGTGATGATGGAACGAGGAAGCGTCTGGTTGATGGAGAGGTTAACGAGCTCGGAGTCGTTGAACTTCTTGCCGTACTTGGAGCGGTTCTCACGCAGACGGTCGTAGATGATGATGGTGTTGTTGATGGAGTAGCCGAGCAGCGTCAGGATAACCGCCATGAAGTTGGAATCCAGCGACATGCCGCCGAATACGTATACGGCGTAGGTGATCGCAACGTCATGCAGCAGGCAGATGATCGCAATGATACCTGCTGAAAGACCGCCGATCTTCTGGAAGCGGAATGCGATGTAAATAGCCAGGAGCACGAATGCAACAGCCACCGCAATAACGCAGGAGATAAGGAACGAAGTACCAGAGGAAGCACTGACGTTCGTGGTGTCGATGTTCTCGACATTGTTGTCGGGGAGCGCAGCCTCTACCTTGGCATTGATGGCGTTCAGTGTATCATCGTCCATCTTCTCATCGGAAGCAAAAGAGATCACCATTGTGTTCAGACCGCCTGTGAAGCTCGTACCGGTGGTAACGGAAACCTCAGGAACATTCTCCAGGGATTTTACATCGGCAGCGACCTTTGCAGTATCGGCCTCGGTTATCTCGCCTGTGTAGCTGTAGGTAAGCATGGAACCACCCTTGAAGCGGATATCTACCTTGACGCCCAGGACAAACGAGAAGATAACGGTCAGGGCGATAACGGAAGCGGAGATGATAACGAAGATCTTTGTCTTGCTTACGAAGTCAGCCTGCGGCTTTTCGGGAAGAGCAGGAGTTGTACTGATATCAGCGACCTTGTCTGCCGAAGCGGTCTTTTCACCGCCGTAAAGCCAGGGCTTTCTGAATACCTTGAACTGGGACAGTGACGTCACCATAAGTCTGGTAGCCCAGCATGCCATGATGAAGTTCATGATAACGCCGACCAGCAGGGTGAAGCCGAAGGAGTAGATGGTACCGTCTGTGGAAGCGCCGAACCATGTGCCGAATACCAGCATAAGGATAACGGCAACGATGATAACTGTGAGGTTAGAGTCCAGGATAGCGGTAAAGCCTCTCTGGAAGCCGTTCTTGATTGCGCCGTCAATGGTTCTGCCAGCCTTGAGCTCCTCCCTGATACGCTCAGCGGAGAGCACGTTGCCGTCAACGCCCATGCCGACCGACAGGATAATACCTGCGATACCGGGGATAGTCAGCGTGCTTGCGGCGTTGAAGCCGAAGAAACCGGTGGAAGCAGCAAACATACCAGCGATCTGGCCAGCGAGTGCGATCACAGCAACCACACCGGGCAGGCGGTAGTAAACTATCATGAATATAGCGATAACTATGAATGCGATAACGCCTGCGATACCCATAGCGTCACGTGCGCCGGTACCGAGTATCGGGGAGATGGTGGAGAGGTTCTTTATTTCCAGCTTGAACGGAAGAGCGCCGCCCTTGATGGTGTCAGCGAGCTTCTTTGCGTTGGTGTAGCCCTCGTCGCCGGTGTAGTTGCCGGAGATGGAAGCGGAGCCGTCAGCAATAACGGCGCTTACAGTGGGGGCACTGATCTCCTCATCGTCCATCCAGATGGAGATACGCTGTTTCTCTTCAACAGCCTTCTGAGTATATTCCTTGAACGCCTGCTTGCCGCTTTCGTTCAGGGTCAGGCTGATCTCGTAGCTTGTGGTAGTGTTCTTGTTCTGGGTGTTGACGTAAACACGTGCGTCGGAAACGTCCTTGCCCTCAAGAACTAACGGGAGATCCTCGTAGGTCTGGTCGCCGGTGAGGTCGCCGCTGTAGCCGTAACGGAATGTCAGCCTTGCGGTTGCGCCGATCTCCTTGACTGCCTGCTCCGGATCGAAGCTGGTGTCGTCAGCCTGCCACGGGAAACGAACGATGATGTTGTTCGCACCGAGGTCCTCATAGACCTCATAGTCGTTGATGTTCTGGCTGACAAGACGGTTCTCGATGATCGTTTTTGCAGCGTCAAGGTCCTCTGCGGTGATCGGGTCTGTGTAGTCGTCCGGTGCGCCGAATGTTACGTTAACGCCGCCACGGATATCAATGCCCCATCTTACGTCGCCGAGTCCTGCGATTATGGTGGTCTTGTTATCGCCGTACTGTGTGCTTATTCCGAGGGTGGAAAGCAGTGCGAATGCGATGATAAGTACCGCCAGAACGAAGAACACGGGTCTGCCTATTCTTCTCTTCAAATGTAGTTCACTCCATTTCACTTTCACGGCAGCAGACATACTGCCGAATATAATCATACTATTCTATTATAATATAAAAACCGGAAATAGTCAATAGCAAAATAACGGCAGGCGGAGAATTTCTGTGATTTTTCTCCGCCCGGGGGTCATTTATACATTATATTGTCCTTATTGAACTTGTCGGTGTATCCCACGTACCAGCCGAGCTGGGTCATGACCGGTATCACCGCATAGAACAGCAGCATCAGCGCCGGGAACAGCGGCGACATATCGTCTATCTGGCGGTAGTCGGTCTGGACCCAGGCCTTGTCGGCAAGCTCAGGCATGGGGACGAAGGTCTGTATGAACGGGTATGCGCTGCCGCTTATGAAACGGTAGACGTAGAACGTGTCCGCCTCCGGGAAGAACAGCTTGTTCAGCAGGAGCACAACCGTCGGCGCAGCGGCTGTTACGAACATTATCAGCCCGAGGAATATCCACCGCCTTGGCAGCGGAGCGTCCACACGGTGGTTTTTCACGAGGGAGCGCTCCCGGGCGCCGTCCTTCCAGGCAACGGTGAACATCAGCATGTGGAAAATCGCCAGGGAGCACAGCATGGCGATAATGTTCATCATGATAACGAAGCCGGGGTTGTCGGACTTGCTGGTGAACATCGTCAGCGCCATCGTCATGAAGAAGCACAGCAGGTTCCCCAGTACGATGTATCCCACGCCTTTCAGCAGCAGGAGGTAAAAGGGTTGTCTTTTCATTGTAGTTCCTTTCGGTGGAATATGTTTCCTGAAAAGTAAGGGTGTATTTCACGTGAGTGATGGGATAATATCCATAAGGAAAAACCTGAATTAATATGGAGGTCACGAAATGAGCAGTTTCAGGAATGATCAGAGCGCCGAGATACTCGGCAGCGTTTACAGGAATGCGGAGATGGCGTATGAGTCCTCCGGGGACGTGCTGAAGCACTGTCCTAACCGGAAGCTCGCCGGGGAGATAAACGCCCAGCGTGAGCGTTACCGTGAGGTCGCTGCCCAGACCCGCAGCGAGATAGTCCGCCGTGGCGGAGTGCCGAAGGACTACCCCGCCTACACAAAAATGATGGCTAGAATGGGCATAGCCATGCGCACGGCGAACGACCACAGCAGCCAGAACATCGCTTCCCTTATGATACGTGGAACCACGATGGGGATAATCGACATGCAGCACGCAGTCAACCGTTCCCACCAGGCGGAGGGGCGCATACGCACTGACGCCCAGCAGCTTCTCCGGCGTGAGCAGGACTTCTGCGACCATCTGAAGGACTACTTGTGATGGACAAGGAGAAAGTTCCATGTGACGTTGAGGGAGCCCGCCAGCGGGACTCGGCACGGAAGAGCCCGGTCAGCGGCCCTGCCAGTCGGGGTTCACAAGATTGTTGTTGACGATATTGTCCAGGACTATCTCGGCACGGCGGCGCTGTTCCCTGGCATGGTCGGAGTTTCCGGTCATGTCCACGGCGAATTCGTTGCGCAGGTAGATGCCGATGTCGTCCGGGCAGCTCGACCAGCGCATCTGGTCCATCATACCGGTGGTGTTGAGCTGGAGCCCGACGTCCTGGTACAGTACTGCGTCAGGGTAGAGCTCCGTCAGGTCTCGGAAGAACTCGGAGTGCAGCGGGACTTCTGCCGTAGAGGGTTCCTCTGACGCCTCCGTGGTGACGTTGGAGCTTGCGTCCGTGACGGTGTTTATCAGGCGAATGATCTGCCGGTCGGAGATATAGAGCTGGCTGTCGCCGGTGAAAAGCTCGGCGTGGAACTTCTGGTTCATGGCGTCGGTGTATTCGCTCATGCCGTTCTTGGTGGAAAGGTCGATGTAGTTCACGCCGACATGCACATAGCCGTTGTTGTCAAAGTCCGGGCAGTAGCGCTCCAGTGCGACTTCAAGCTCCTCGGTGTTGACAAAAAGGTCGTCGGAGTGGGTGTTGGAGATGATCAGCACATACAGGTCGTTTTTCTCACGGGTGAGGGTCTGAACGGTCAGGAAAGTCACCAGTGCCACTGCGAAGATGGTGCCGAACATCGCCCACTTGTAGTGGTAGAAGAAGTTCTCCACCGCTTTCCAGCCCTTTGGCTTATCGTAGGTGGGGGGAGAGTCCTCGGGTATCTCCTCACTTTCCTCAATAAGACCCTGGCGGAGCTTCAGCAGCTCTGCCTTTTCGTGCTGCTGGCGCTGCTGCTCTTCTATCTCCCGGCGGACTTTCGCCATGGGGTCTGCTTTTTTGCGGCGAATGGGCTGGGCGTTTCCGTCGTCGTCCGACAGCAGGCTTTTGTATTCTTTGTTTTCGTTGTTATCTGGCATTATTTTCTCCTGTGGGGATATCATTCAGACTTCCCGTATTTTCTTACAAGGTGAGTGACCGGGGCGGCGGTCACGGCGATAACGGCGTATATCACAAAATACACCATGAACGCTCCGGTTTCCGTCCGGAACACCGTTGCCGCCGAAAGCAGGAAAGCGATGGGCGGAAACAGTGCCGTGTACCATCTCCGGCGGAGGTCCCACCCGGCAAAAATGGCCGCCGCAAGGCAGAATGCCGGGTCGAGAAAGAAGAACAGCGCCAGGCACACCATCATTCCTGCGTCTGACGGCACAGCGCCGATCATCGCCGCCGGAATTCCCAGCATTACAGCAAGACTTGCCGCAAGGCACGCCGCTGAGATGATTATGTCCCTCCGGTGCGACTTTATGAAAGCGATGATCTTTTCCACTTCCCCACCTCTTTTCGGGCATAATTATGGATTTGAATTGGTCGTAATAAACTATAAAGCCGCACGATCGGCGGCTTTATTTTTGTTCAGTTGACATTACAGAAAGTATAAACACTTTGTGATTATGCTAAATGTAATACCAAAACCCGCTTAACGGGTGGTCAGTCACTTCTCCGGCTTCATCGTCGGGAACAGCAGAACGTCACGAATGCTTGCGGAGTCGGTCAGCAGCATAACAAGACGGTCGAAGCCGAAGCCAAGTCCGCCTGTGGGGGGCAGACCGTATTCCAGGGCTGTGATGAAGTCCTCGTCCACCTGGGCGTCGTTGCCGCCCTGGGCACGCTTTGCAGCTACCTGCTTAACGAAGCGCTCCTTCTGGTCGATGGGGTCGTTCAGCTCGGAGAACGCATTACCGAACTCTGTACCATTCATGAAGTACTCGAAACGTTCGGTGAACGCCGGGAACTCCGGCTTTCTCTTTGCGAGCGGCGAGTTCTCAACGGGATAGTCGTAGATGATGGTCGGCTGAATGAGGTTCTCCTCAACGAACGCCTCGAAGAATGCGATGAGGACATGACCCTTTGTGGAGTTCCCGTCCAGCTCATCGTCAACGTGGTGCTCCTTTGCGCAGGCTCTTGCGGCTGCGTCGTCAGCCCAGCTGTAGTAGTCAACGCCGGCGTACTTCTTTACGGCGTCTATCATGGTCAGGCGCTCCCAGGGCTTGCCTACTGCGATCTCCCTGCCCTGGTAGGTAACGGTGTCAGTGCCGCATACGTTCAGGGTAACTGTACGGTAAAGCTCCTCGATAAGATCCATCATGCCGAAGTAATCGGTATATGCCTGATACATCTCAATGGAGGTGAACTCAGGATTGTGAGTAGCGTCCATACCCTCGTTTCGGAAGATCCTTCCGACCTCGTATACCTTGTCGAAGCCGCCTACGATAAGGCGCTTTAAGTAGAGCTCGGTTTCGATACGCAGATACATGTCGATGTCAAGAGCGTTGTGGTGGGTCTTGAACGGACGTGCAGCGGCACCGATCTCCAGGGGAAGAAGAGTAGGCGTATCAACTTCGAGGTATCCACGGCTGTCAAGGAAGTTCCTTATCTCACGGAGAATTCTGGAGCGCTTTACGAAGGTGTCCTTGTTCTCGGGGTTTGCTATGAGGTCGAGGTAACGCTTTCTGTAACGCTCCTCCTTGTCCTTCAGGCCGTGCCACTTCTCGGGCAGGGGCAGCAGGGACTTGGACAGCAGCATTATCTCGTCTGCGTGCACGGATATTTCGCCCATCTTGGTGCGGAATACCTTGCCCTTTATGCCCACGATATCGCCGAGGTCCCACTTCTTGAACTCTGCGTATGCGTCATCGCCGATCTCGTCACGGCGTACATATACCTGCATTCTGTCGGAGCCGTCACGGACGTCTATAAAGCTTGCCTTGCCCATGATACGGCGGGTCATCATTCTGCCTGCGATGGCGACCTCGGAGTTCTCAAGCTCCTCGAAACGGTCACGTATATCCTTGTTGGCGATGGTGACGGGGTACTTTGTTATAGTATAGGGATCCTTGCCTGCTGCCTTGAGCGCTGCCAGCTTCTCCAGCCTTACACGGTGCTGTTCGTCGAGCTGCTCTGCGGTCATTTCCTCGGGCTCGGTGTTTGCGTTCTGGTTTTCGATCTGGTCTGCCATGGATTATGCGTCCTCCTTCTTGCTGATGTTGAGTATCTTGAACTGAAGATCGCCGGAGGGCGTTTCAGCAGTTACGATATCACCGATGGTGTGATCCAGAAGAGCCTTGCCTATCGGGGACTCATTGGACATGTGGCCCTTGTCGATATTGGCTTCGCTCGTACCTACGATCTGGAAAGTCATTTCCTCTTCCATCTCCATATCGAGGATCGTGACAACGTTGCCTATGCCTACCTTTTCAGTGGTGATGTCGCTGTCGTCTACTATCTCAGCGTGCTTCAGGGTAGCCTCGATCTCAGCGATACGGGATTCTACAAGGCCCTGCTCGTTCTTTGCTTCATCGTACTCACTGTTCTCGGAAAGGTCGCCGAAGGAAAGAGCCACCTTGATCTTGGCTGCGACTTCGGGACGGGTAACGGTCTTGAGGTGTTCCAGTTCCTCACGGAGCATCTTCTCGCCGGCTTTTGTAAGTTTGATAGTTGAACTCATGATAGTTGTCCTCCAAATATATTCTCAGGTGTGCCGTCCTGCGGCGCAGCCTGTTTTTTACTGAGCTGATATGCGGGGAGCCAGTACCTCCAGCGCCTTCAGAAGCTGTGCGTCGGAGTCATCGCCGTCGTCGGGGCTGACCCCTGCGGCGAGCTCAACGGAGTAGTCCGGTTTCAGACCGCTCTCGTCCCAGGTGCCTGACTTTGTGTATATCTTTCCGACCGAGAGCGTGAGTGCGCTGCCGTCAGAGAACTCAAACGTTTTCTGCATCACTGCCTTGCCATAGGTGTTGGTGCCTATCAGGAGTGCGCCGTATTCGTCCCGCATAACCGAAGCGAAAAGTTCTGCGGCCGAGGCTGTTCCGGAGTCCACAAGCACTGCCACCGGCAGGTCGAGCACATTTTCGGAGTCCGTTTCGATGAGGGTCTTGCGGCTGTGGTCGGAATATTCCACCGTGGCGACTACCCCCGAGGGCAGGAACTGGTTCAGTATGGGTTTCAGTGCGCTTGTCACTCCTCCGGAGTTCTGGCGCAGGTCGATGACGAGCGCCTTTGCGTCAACGTTCAGAAGCGTTGTAACGGCGTTGCTGAACTGCTCCGAGGTCTTGGCGTTGAAGGTGTCTATGCGGATATAGCCGATGCTGTTGTCGAGCAGCCTGCATGTTACCGACTCCACCTCGAGCTGCTGACGTATGAGGTTCACGGAAATGCTCTCGCCGTCACGCAGGAGCTGAAGAGCGAGCCTTGTTCCGGTCTCACCGGAAAGCTTCTCCAGCGCCTGACCCGGCTCCATGCTGAGCAGGCTCTTGCCGTCTATCGCAGTGATAACGTCCCCGGACTTCACCCCGTTAAGCTCGGCGGAGCTGCCCTTGTACACAGTGGTGACTGTAAGGTAGCCGCTTCCGTTCTCCTCAGCGTCAAAACCTGCGCCGAGAATAACGCCGTCGTAGCTCTGCTGGAGCTCATAGTAGGCGGATGGGGTGGAGTAGTATGCGTATTTGTCGCCGATGCCGGCGATGTAGCCGCTGATGGTGCTTGCTTCGAGAGCGTCGTCGCTTACCGGGCCGATGTAGTTCTGGCGGACGGCGGTGTCTATCTCACGGAGCTTTGCGTAAACGCCCTCGTATTTTTCGGAGGTGCCTATTTTGGTGTTGTAGATATTCAGCGACACCGTCCAGGTGAGGACGAAGGTTATGGCGCAGCCGATGGCAACAAGGCTTATCGCTATGCCAAGGGATATCTTCTTGTTCAAGGTGCTGTTCCTTTCTCAGACCTTAAGGTATTTTCCGGTGCTGAACACGGTGCCCACAGCTCCCAGCAGCGCACCTGCGGCGCAGTTCACCGCAAGGACTATCCACATGATGTCGTCAAACGGGATAAGCCCGTAGAAGCCGAACATCTGCCACAGCGTGAGGTCGGTGGAGAATAGCGAGAACACTGCGTCATACACCACCCAGGTAAGACCCCAGGCGGCAGCGCCGGCGAGAATGCCGATAAACATACCCTCTACGAAGAACGGGGTCTTGATGAACCCGCTCGTTGCGCCGACATAGCGCATTATGCTTATCTCAGTGCGGCGTGCGAACACGCTGGTGCGTATGGTGTTTGAAACTATAACTATGCTGACTATGACCAGTGCGATGAGCACGGCGCCTGCGATTAACGAGAATGTATTGCGTATCTCGATGAGAATGCTTGCGAAGTCATAGGGCGCCTGGACCTTTTCGACCCCTTCGATGGAGTTTATCTCCACCACCACCTGGCGTATCTTGGATATATCGTCCACACGGACCAGGAACGTTTCCGGCATGGGGTTCTCTTCAAGGTAGTCGAGGAGCTCGCTGTATTCCGCCATGTTGCTGCGGAAATCCGCCAGCGCCTCCTCCTTGGAGCGGTAGGTGACCTCGGTTATCTGGTCGTTCTTTTCGAGGACGGAGCGGATATGGTCCACCTGCTTCTGTGTGATGCCCTCGTTGAGATATATTGCTATTTCGTTGGTATCCTCGATGTTCTTCATGATGGTGTTGACGTTCATCATCATGAGTACGGAGCAGCCCACCAGCAGCAGGCTCACCATCAGAATGCTGAAGCTCGCAAAGGACATCAGCAGGTTCTTCCAAACGGAGGATATTCCCTTTTTCACAAGGTATGTGACATTACTCGTCCTCATCTGAACCTCCGATATTGTCGTCAAATGTTATCGTGCCGTCCTGGATATTTATTATCCTGCCGCCGAAGTGCTTGACCAGGTCATGCTCATGCGTGACCATGATTATCGTGGTCCCTGCGGAACGGTTGATGTCTTTCAGCAGCTCAACTATTTCGTAGGAGAGCTGCGGGTCGATGTTTCCTGTGGGCTCGTCCGCTATGATGAGCCCGGGGTCATTCGCCAGAGCCCTTGCGATCGCAACACGCTGCTGCTCGCCGCCGGAAAGCTCCTTGGGCTTGCTGCGTGCCTTGTGTGCGAGGTCCACAAGGTTCAGGACATATGGCACACGCTGCTTGATGAAGCGGCTGCTCTGGTCGGCTATGCGCAGCACGAACGCAACGTTCTCGTACACGTTCAGCTCCTGTATCAGCCGGAAGTCCTGGAACACCATGCCTATCGAGCGGCGGAACTTCGCTATCTTGTTGCCCTTTACCTTGGCGAGATTGTAGCCGTTCACGAATACCCTGCCCGATGTGGGGGTTATTTCACGGGTCATGAGCTTCACCAGCGTGGATTTGCCGGCTCCGCTTCCGCCCACTATAAACACGAATTCACCGTCGTTTATGCGCAGATTGACGTCCTGCAGTGCGTCCACTCCGCTGGAGTAATGCACATTGACATTCTTTAATTCTACCATTGTTATTCTCCCTCGGAATATCAGATATTTTCCCTAATTATTTTTAAGTATGGGGCTTTTTCAGCCCTCTATAACACTTCAAAGGCTGTCCCGTGGTGAGCGGGGCAGCCGGTTTTTGCAGTAATTACGCCTGCCCCGTCAGAACTTGGTGGGGTTTGCGGCGAGATATTTCTTGACCATCAGCGCTATCTTGAAGATTATCGCATGGTCGAATTCACGCAGGTCGAGCCCGGTCAGCTTCTTTATCTTGTCCAGGCGGTAAACCAGCGTGTTTCTGTGTACGAACAGCTTCCTGGAGGTCTCGGAAACGTTCAGGCTGTTCTCGAAGAACTTCTGGATAGTGAACAGCGTTTCGTGGTCGAGGGACTCTATGCTGTTTTTCTTGAACACTTCCTTGAGGAAGGTTTCGCACAGGGTGGTGGGCAGGTGATATATAAGGCGTGCGATACCGAGATTGTCGTAGCTTACGATGTTCTTGTCGGTGTCGAATACCTTGCCGACCTCAAGGGCGGTCTGCGCTTCCTTGAATGAGCGTGCGAGGTCCTTTACGCCGACAACGGGGGTGCCTATGCCAACGTTCACCTTGGTGAAGAACTCGCTCGAAAGCGTGTCGGAGATGGAACGTGCCAGCTTCTCCAGGTCACGCACATCGATGTTGTTCTTGACTTCCTTTACAAGCACGATGTCGGTTTCGGTTATGTTGAACACGAAATCCTTGTTCTTGTCCGGGAACAGGTTCTGTATAACGTCGTATGCGGAAACATCGTTGGATGATATAACGTTTATCAGGAATACTACCCTGCTGATATCAGAGTTGAAGTGCAGCTCACGTGCCTTGAGACTGATGTCGCCGGGAAGCACGTTGTCAAGGATTATGTTCTTGACGAAGTTGTTGCGGTCGTACTTCTCATCGTAGTACTGCTTTATGCCGGAGAGGGAGATGGCGATGACGCTTGCATACTTGCCTGCGGGCTCGTCGGTGCCCTCCACGAAAACTGCGTAGTCCGGCTTTACGTGTATACCGAAAGGCTTGTAGGTGTAGCCGTCACGGATAAAGACCTCATGGGAGTCGCCCAGCTCTATGGGGAAGAAATCGTTGCCGCCGCCGACCCTTGTAAGGTCGCTGCATGCGATTATGGTGCCATTTTCATCTATAACGCCGATGACACGGTTTACTGCGTCCTTCATCTGGTGGACGATGCCCTGGAAAAGTCTGTTTGACATTTCTGATACCTCTTTCTGCGAAGCTGCGTGCGTCAATGCCCGTATCTCCCGTTTTACAGACCCCTCTGGGTCAGGAGATATGCAGCTGACGACTGCGCATGTTTTATGATTCCCCTGCCCGGAAGCGGGCAGAATTATTCCCTACTCTATATTGTACTAAAAAATTCAGAAAAAATCAAGGGTTTTTTATCTATTATGTAAAAGTTTCTTTATTTTTTTTGGTATGCTTGCAAAATTATCCGAAAAGTAATATAATAAAATAGCATAATATATTTGCAGGGGGGATTTTTATCCCCGTGCACTATCACTATTTGTAGAAAAAGAGGTAAGTATAACAATGTGTAATTGCAGCAAGGGAAAATATTACATCACCACTCCGATCTATTATCCGTCCGGAAATCCGCATATCGGGCACTGCTACACCACCGTGGCATGCGACACCATCGCCCGTTTCAAGAGAATGCAGGGCTATGACGTGATGTTCCTCACCGGCACGGACGAGCACGGTCAGAAGATAGAGCTCAAGGCGGAGGAAAAGGGCGTCACCCCGAAGGAGTATGTAGACGAGATAGTTGCGAACTTCAAGCGTCTGTGGGAGACCATGGGCATAAGCTACGACAGATTTATCCGCACCACCGATGACTACCACGTTGCCGCCGTGCAGAAGATATTCAGGACCCTCTACGACAAGGGCTATATCTACAAGGGCGAGTACACCGGCAAGTACTGCACCCCATGTGAGAGCTTCTGGACCGAGAGCCAGCTTGTGAACGGCAAGTGTCCCGACTGCGGCAGAGATGTCATCGATGCCCACGAGGAAGCCTACTTCCTGCGCCTTTCCGACTACGCAGACAAGGTGGAGAAGTTCCTTACCGAAACTGATTACCTCCAGCCCAGGAGCCGTGTGAACGAGATGGTCAACAACTTCATCAAGCCCGGACTTGAGGACCTCTGCGTTTCCAGGACCAGCTTCAAGTGGGGCGTTCCGGTGGATTTCGACCCCGGCCATGTCGTTTACGTATGGGTGGACGCCCTGTCCAACTATATCACTGCGCTGGGCTACGACAACGACAAGTACAATGATTTCAGCAAGTACTGGCCGGCTGACCTGCACATGACCGCCAAGGAGATCGTGCGCTTCCACTCCATCGTATGGCCCATCATTCTGATGATGCTCGACCTGCCGCTGCCGAAGCACCTTTACGGCCACGGCTGGATAAACTTCAACGGACAGAAGATGTCCAAGTCCCTGGGCAACGTTATCGACCCGTTCGTGCTGGCTGAGCGCTACGGCTCCGACGCTGTGCGTTACCAGATACTGCGTGACATGCCCTACGGCTCCGACTGCAACTTCTCCAACGAGATAATGATAGGACGTATCAACACCGACCTTGCGAATGACCTCGGCAACCTGGTTTCCAGGACCGTTGCGATGGCTGACAAGTACTTCGGCGGAACGCTCCCCGAGGAAAAGAAGGCAGAGCCCATCGATGACGAGCTCCGCAATATGGCTGCTGCACTGGTGGAGCCGGTTTCAAGGCTCATCGAGGAGGTTCAGCTCTCCAGGGCGCTGGAGGAGATTTTCAAGGTAGTTTCCCGTGCGAACAAGTACATTGATGAAACGGCTCCGTGGATCCTGGCAAAGAGCGAGGAGAACATGCCCAGACTGGCGGCTGTGCTCTACAACCTGCTTGAGAGCATACGTATCTGTTCCGGTCTGCTGTTCCCGTTCATGCCTAAGACCATGCCTAAGGTATGGGAGCAGATAGGCGCTGACGAGAGCCTGACCGCATACGATACCCTCGGGACCTTTGGCGTTCTGCCGCAGAACGTTACCGTACACAAGGGCGAGGTGCTGTTCCCCAGAATAGACATGGAAAAGGAGATAGACGAGCTCAACAGCCTGCTCACTCCCGCAAAGACTATCCGTGAGGACGAGGATCTCGACAAGGCTAACATAATCAGCATCGACCAGTTCGCAGAGGTGAAGCTCCGCAGCGGCGAGATAACCGCCTGCGAAAAGGTGAAGAAGTCCAAGAAGCTGCTGAAGCTCACCGTTGACGACGGCAGGAACGGCAGACAGATAGTTTCCGGCATTGCGTCCTGGTACCAGCCGGAGGACCTTATCGGAAAGAAGATAGTGTTCGTTGCGAACCTTGCGCCCGCAAAGCTCTGCGGAGAGCTCAGCGAGGGCATGATACTCGCCTGCGACGCCGGCGAGAACGACGTGCGTGTACTGTTCCTCGACAAGGACGTTCCGAACGGAAGCACTATAAGATAAACTTTCCGGCAAACAGCTTTCAGGTACTGTTGGAATTGAATTCGGGGGTGATTTTTTGGATATTTCGAGAATGGCGGATATTGCGTCTGTCAGCAGAACTACGCTTACTCATTCGTCCGAGCACCGCACGCAGGAGAAGTCCTCCACGCTGGCGGCGGACCATACTGACGCCTTTATAAAGTCCGAGGCGACGTTTACTCCGGCGTATACCAAAAAATCCGCCCAGAAACAGGCGAGCGACAATAATCTCACCCAGCGTGAGGACAGCGAGGACACCGTCAGCGCCGTAAAACAGCGTGAGGGCAGGGGCAGAGCCGAGCTCATGACCGAGGGCGTTCAGCACATAATACGTGCGATGTTCGTTAAGCAGGGCGAGGTGATCACCGGTAACGTCCCGAGCGTTGGTGCAAAGCTGTACGCTGAGGAGCTCCTGTCGCAGATACGTAAGCTCTACGGAAATTCCGAGGCGGACGAGAATACCATGCAGTACTGGTCGGCCGAGAATACCGCTGACCGCCTGCTGACTTTCTTCGACTGCGTTTCGGTGGAGGGCGACAAGTACGCCATGCTTGAAAAGAGCTTCCGGGGCGCTTTCAACGACACTGAGCAGCTTTTCGGCGGCCGTGGCAGGCTCCCCCTCGAGAGCTACGAAACAAAGTCACTGATAATGGAGCGATATTTTACTAAATAATATGGGAATATTCGACACACATGCGCATTATCTCCGGGAGGACTTCGGCGACGGGCTGGACAGCCTGCTTGCCGGAATGCCGGAGATGGGCGTTGAAAGGATCATGGCGGTGGGCTACGACCTCGCTTCCTCTGCGGAGGAGGCGGAGCTTGCCCGGCGCTATACTTTTATTACGGCGGCGGCGGGAGTCCACCCGGAGAACTGCGTGGGGCTCCCTGCGGACTGGCTGGACGGGATAGAGGAGCTTCTGCGCCTGCCGGAAGTCACGGCGCTGGGAGAGATAGGTCTTGACCGCCACTATGAGGGCTATGACCGTGAGCTCCAGGCGGAGGTCTTTGAGCGCCAGCTTGAGCTTGCGAAGAGCCTGGACATGCCAGTCATAATCCACAGCCGGGACGCCTGCGAGGACACGATGGAGCTCCTGCGCAGGTACAGACCGAAAGGGGTCATGCACTGCTTCTCCTACAGCCCGGAGATAGCCCGGGAGGTCGTGGGGCTGGGAATGTACGTAGGCTTCACCGGCGTGCTGACCTTCAAGAACTCGAAAAAGGCGTGGGCTGCATGTGAAGAGGTCCCCATGGACAGGCTGCTGCTTGAGACCGACTGCCCCTATATGGCTCCGGTACCGCACCGGGGGGAGAAGTCCCACAGCGGCATGATAAAGTACACGGCGGCGAAGATGGCGGAGATAAAGGGCGTTTCCCCGGAGGAAATGATACGGATATGCCGTGAAAACGGCGAAGGGTTGTTCAGAATATGAGCGATATCACAGTAAGAATGGCAGTTCCCGGCGATATGCCGGAGCTGCTGA
This sequence comes from uncultured Oscillospiraceae bacterium, assembly GCA_934454435.1. Lineage (GTDB taxonomy): Bacteria > Bacillota > Clostridia > Oscillospirales > Ruminococcaceae > CAG-115. Next base: position 15,158 of record CAKSGA010000014.1, read on the forward strand.
GAATACGCCGGGAAATGCTGGCGATAGTGAATGATGTCCCGGAGAGCGGCATTTCAGACGAGGTAATGTGGCTTTCTGAGGAATATTTCAGAAACGGAGACCAGACGACGGCGCTTGCATTCTGCGGAGAGGAGCTTGCAGGGTGCGCCACGATATGCTGGTTGACGGTTATGCCGACGTATTCACACCCATCCGGGAAAAGGGCGCACATCATGAATGTGTACACCCGCACGGAATTCCGCAGAATGGGAGCGGCGTGCGCAATGGTGACTGCGCTTCTTGGCGAAGCCCGCAGGCGTGGCGCAACGAGCATAACACTCGATGCAACTGAGAACGGCAGACCGCTTTATGAAACATTGGGCTTCCATGGTTCCGAGGAACACATGGAACTTATTTTAACACAAGATTGATTCTATCGGAGGAAACATGGACGCAGACGGTAATCGAAGTAACAATCAGAACGATGATGAAAAGCAGACTCACAGCGTGCGCAGGTTCATGCTGGGCTGGCTGGTGGCGCTCAACAAGGGCATAACCAGGCTGCTCAAAAAGGCTCTCGGTCCTGACTACATGGCGGTGACCGAGGACGAAGTGCTCGACATGGTGAACGCCCTTGCGCAGACCCAGGACGAGGACAGCGGCGATAATGTCATAGAGGAAAGCTCGGCGCAGATGATAAACAACATCTTCGAGTTCCGTGACCTTACCGCCGGGGACGTCATGACCCACCGCACGAACATCGTGGGGGTGGATATGTCGGTCAGCCTGGACGATATAATATACCTGGCGCTGGATATGGGCTTTTCAAGAATCCCGGTGTATGAGGACAGCATTGACAGGATAGTCGGCATAATCATCGTCAAGGACCTGCTCTGCCTGGTAGGAAAGGACCGGGAAACGCTGGACACGTTCGATGTGCATGATTTTATCCGGGACGTGAATTTCGTGCCGGAGTCCTGCCCGTGCTCTGATGTGTTCAAGTCGCTGACCAGCCTGAAATCCGGCATGGCGGTAGTCGCTGACGAGTACGGAGGGACGGCGGGCATTGTCACGCTGGAGGACATCATCGAGGCGGTAATGGGAAATATCCAGGACGAGTATGATGATGAGAAGTCCGAAATAGTAAAGGTGAGCGACGGCGTGTATGATGTTTCCGGCGAAGCCGATCCGGACGAGGTGTTCGGGCTGTTCGGGGTGGAGCTCCCGGAGGAGCACGAATACGAAACCATCGCAGGGTTCGTGACAGATAAGCTGGGCTACTGTCCCGAGGGTGACGAGGTCACTCCGCCAAGCGTAGAGTACGAGGGCGTGAAGCTGGTGGTCATGCAGGTAGAGGACCGCTGCATACAGAAGATAAGGGCGTCAAAGCTCCCGGAGGACGCCGGGACGAAACCTTCTGACGAGGACTGATATGGCAGAACGAATGACAAGGAAGAAGCGGGCGGCGGAGGTCATAAGGCTGCTTCGTGAGGAATATCCGGACGTAAAGTGCGCACTGGTGTACACAAAGCCGCACGAGCTGCTTATTGCGACAAGGCTGTCGGCGCAGTGTACGGACAAGCGTGTGAACCTGGTCACGCCGGCGCTGTTTGAGCGTTTCGGCAGTATAGAGGAGTTCGCCGCAGCGGACCCGGAGGAGGTCGGGGAGTATATACGTACGTGTGGTCTGTACAAGACCAAGGCGGCGGATATAGTCAACATGTGCGTAATGCTTCGGGACGTCTGCGGGAGCCGTGTACCGGATAATATAGAGGAGCTTGTGAAGCTCCCGGGCGTGGGCAGAAAGACGGCGAACCTGATAGTCGGCGACCTGTACGGGAAGCCTGCGATGGTATGCGACACGCACGTGATACGTCTGTCGAACCGACTGGGCCTTGCGGACTCTACGGACGCCGGGGTGGTGGAAAGACAGCTCCGTGAGGTCGTTCCGCCGGAGGAGGGGCTGATGTTCTGTCATCGTCTGGTGCATCACGGCCGTGACGTCTGCGAAGCGAGATCCCCGAAGTGCGAAGCGTGCGTCCTGCGGAACGTCTGTAAGTCGAAGGATAAGCCTGCGGTGTCGTACCGTGCGGGCAGCTCCAGAAAATAATTTGCCGGATTTTGAGCGTTCCCACTTGATTTTTGCCGGGTATAGTGGTATAATCAGGGTATATGGGGGTGTAGCTCAGTTGGGAGAGCGCTTGCTTCGCATGTAAGAGGTCAGGGGTTCGACTCCCCCCATCTCCACCAAATAAAACAAGAAAGAATGGCTTAACAATGCAGGTCGTCTATTGACTATGCTGTTAAGCCATTCTTTGTATTTTAGAGTTTCCCATGTGACCCGGGCATTTCACCGTGGAGCGTCCAGTGTGATATCGGTTTCAATGAAGTCATCGTAGTCGGCGGCGGGAAGATCACTGGCTGTGTCTGAAGCGATTTCAGGTTCGGAGGTTTCCTGTTTTTCCTGAGGGAAAACTACCTCGGTTCCTGTAAATTCAGACAGCTTTTCCCCGAACGCCGTTCTTGCCTGGTCTGTGAAATATATATTGGAGTACAGCGGCACTTTGCTCAGTATAGCTTCGGGAGTTATCCCGGCGGACCTGTATTCCCCGGCGGAATGGTAATAAACCCAGCACGGGCTGTAGATCTTATCACCGCATACTATTGAGTATTCGGAAGCAAATATCCGTGTGATCTCTGTAATGTTTCCGGAAAGTATAACGTCAAGCTCCCCGTGCGTTATCCGGAGCTGATCGTCGTCGGACTCCAGATAGTATGCCAACGCCGTTTCCGCTTCCTGACGGGTTATTCCGAAGTCGGTTATGAACGAGTACAGATTGTGATAGTCCTTTATGCTGCATGAGTTTTTCAGGTCCGTCCAGGAAATGGAGCTTATCCACTCCTCCACCGCAGAACTGTCCCTCAGCTGCATTATTGACCCCGGGATATTGTCGAGCACCCTGTTGCAGGGCTGATAGAACACCCAGTTTTCATCTCCTCCGGAGTTCTGGGACAAAGAAAAGGGTTCCGGCATGTCTGACAGCACCGGCTGCGACTCCAGGGTGCTTATGGAAGTGTCCGGCGCTGAAGTCAGGCTTTGCGAGCCGTGTAATGACAGCGCACAGGCTGCCGCCGCCACGACTGCCACTGCGGCAGCGGCTGCCCGTATGATACGCAGCGGACGCCGCCGTACAGCTTCTTCGGGAGCAGCCCGTTCAAGCATTTCGTCCGGAATATCCCCCAGGGCTTCCAGGAGCTTTTCGGCCTTTGAGTTTTCGGTCATATAGCTATTCCCTCCTTTTCAAGAAACTTTCGCAGGGCGTTGCGGGTGCGTGCAAGCATTGACTTCGCCCTGCTCTCGCTCATGCCGAGCTGTTCTGCGATGTCCTTTACGGGAACGAGATACCAGTACCTGCGCAGGAATACGGTGCGTTTGATCTCGGGGAGCCCGGTCAGAAACCGGCTCAGCGCTGCGGAAAGCTCTGCCCGGTCCAGCTCCTGGTCTACGGTGCAGCCGCCGGGAATGCACTCCTCAAGCTCCGACAGCACCAGCGGGACTTCGCCGCCGCCACGCCGGGCTGTACGCTGCTGTTTCCATTTGTTGATCGAGAGGTTCCGCATTATTTTTGCAATGAATGCCAACAGTCTTTCCGGGCGATCAGGAGGTATGCAGTTCCAGATCTTCAGGCAGGCGTCGTTCAGGCATTCTTCTGCGTCCTGTGCGGAGTGGAGTATGTTCATGCTGATACTGCGCAGCGGGCTTCCATATTTGCGTGTGAGCTCGGCTATGGCGTTTTCGTCCCGGGCGAAGAACATCTCAATTATTCTTTCGTCCTCCATTGAAGTCCTCCTTTTTTGGCGGTTCAGTCCCGCCTTTTCGTTCTTACCCTTTATGACAGCAAAAAAACTCCCGGGTCGCATTTTCGAAAAAAAAAATCCGCAGACGGGGTGTCTGCGGGAAACTCAAATGAATTAGCCGAACGCTTGGGGAAAAGCGCTTTTACTCGGCTGAAATAATTGGGGAAAATATATTAAGAAGTATGTCAGCCAATTTAGCTTACAATACTGTCTTGTCTTGATTTACAATGATATTATAGCATTTTTCAGTTTTTTTTTCAACCCGCATATAGCACAAATTTTGTTCATCAATTATGGGTATATTGTACAATTGACCTGCTTTTGTATATTATTTTAGCCAAAACATTTCACGAAGTGTTGTGCATATCGCAGAATTGATATCTGGTGCTTGCTTTTTTGTTGAGCCTGGTGTATAATGGAATTAAAACAAAGGGTGCAGATTTTCTCTGCCGATAACCAGGACAGGAGGTCATTATGGAACGTATAGTTAAAAAACTGTATATTTGTATTCCCGCACTGATCTTTGCGGTGATGTTCGCAGCGGAATACCTCTACTGCTTCGATGGCTGGCTGACCGACCCCGGATCTTCATATGTGTTCATGATATTGTGTGTGGCAGTCCAGACCGCCTGCGTGGAGTACATCTGCTTCTCCCTCGGCGCAAGGCACAGGTGGGTGGTAATGCTGGCGGCTTCCCTAGGAACGGGCGCCGTGTTCTCCGCAATGCTGTTCTGGAACCTTTACATAACGATGTGCAGCGACAGCGCAATGCTGCATTCGGCAATGATCTTCAATATGCTCCCGCTGGTGACCGGAGCAGTTCTGCTGGCGTTCCAGCTGCTGTTCACTGGGCTTTCCGGAGGAATGAAGCTCCGCACCGGGCGCTGAACCTGTTCTGAACAATAACCGTCCCCCACACAAGGCACTGCGCCGGTGTGGGGGATTTGTGCTGTAAATCCCCGTTTGGGGGAATATACAGCCTGCTGCGGCTGATCTCAGGCCCTCCTATCCAAAAAAACGTTTTTCTTTGACATTAAATCTGATCCACTGTGAGCAGAATTATGACATTGGAAATTGTGCATATAGCAGAATTTCAGAAAACATGTTGCAATTTTGACACTTATGGTATATAATATTGGGCAACAGCATATGATTTCAAACAAGTCGTGATTGCTGCCAGACAAAAAAACAATAATTAATTTAGGAGGAAAATCAAAATGAAAACAAGGACTGTAAAAAGAATCCTGAGCACATTTATGGCGGTAGCTATTTCTGGCGCTATGATGGGGGCAGTTCCTGCCGTTGCGCAGAATGCTCCGGATATTTCAGCAGAGATAGCAGTACTGTCGGCAAAATATGATGAAAGTTCAAATTTCGCTAAGCTGGAGAGCTGGTTTGAAGAGCATAATGCTGACGAGGAACAGATCAGACTCATTCTGAGTGATGAGGAAATGATGGAGGATATTCTTCGTGATCGCTTCTGGGAAGATAATGATAACCAGGCAGTAACATTAGCTGCACGGTCAACCTCTTATCCTATTGCCGGTTATGGAAATGGCACTTACTTTTCAAAAAACAGAAAGGCTTGCACTCATCACCGTAATAGTGTGGCTTCTTGTAGTCTTGACGGTTCATGCGGGTGCCAGTCTTTTGATAGCTCGATCCAGTGCAATGGATTTGCTAAACTTGTTTATTGGACATCGACAGGCAATCATATAGGAAATAACAGCCTTGGTCTTGGCATGTCCGGAACATGGAATACAACCAACATAAAAAATTATTTTACAAATAAAGTTGACGTAGGGTCTTATGTAAGACTGACCACTAAGAGCGGATTAGGTCATTCTATCATTGTGACCAATATAACAAGTTCCGGTATTACTTTGTATGACTGCAACTATGACATGCAGTGCGGCGTACGCATAAAGACATATACCTGGAACAGCATTTATAATTCATTCAGCGCAATAAATGGCGTATACAAGTACTCAAACTGACAAGGAGGCAATCAATATGAAGTCAAAGCGTTTTATACCTGCTATAGCGTTGTTCCTCATGCTTACCGGCTGTTCTTCCAGTAACGGGAATGCCCCGGCGGAGAGCGCTGACAGCAGTTCACAGTCTACCTCAGCGGCTGCAAACAGCAATGTTTCAGCGCAGGAGAACCCCGGCAACGAACAGTGGGACACCTACCTGATGTTCGTTAAAGCAAAGGAGAACACTGTCGATGGAATGTACAACGTTTACTTCCCGGACAGCACCGGAAAATTTGTCGATGACAGCGGCAAGCTGTGCGTGGATGAGGTATATTCAGCAAACAGCGGAACTGTACTCAACCTGGGATTTGCATATGTCAGGGACGTGATCACCGACGAGCTCACCCGTATCTATTCACCGGACCTGCATGTTACTGCACCCCAGTCCATAGGCGGTCATGAGGTGCTGTGCGCTTCGATGTCGTTCACCGGGTTCGATGGACTGTACACGAACTCCGTTACCCTGCTCGGCGAATATACGCTGACCGCTGATGTATCCCAGGCGGCAGATCTTGACGGAAACCCCATTGACGGCGCCGGTCTGGTACTTACGTTTACTGATACTGACGGGCTTACCTCGGCGGCTCCCGATAAGGACAAGGACACATTCACTATGAGCGTTTCCCCTGATGATGAGGGCTACGACAAGGTAAAGCAGGCGTTTGACAGCGGCAGCCAGGTCAAGATAAAGGCTGATCAGGTCACCATAAGCTGCCTGCCGTTCGCAGGCGAGCTCAACACGGCAGTGACTGCGAAGAGCGTTACTGTTCTTTAATACTGACTGCGCCGGTGTGGGGGATTTGTGCTGTGTCTGCGAACGCTTGTGCAATATATATATATATATATATAAACTGTTGTTTTTTCGGGAGTTTTGCGTCTAGCCTTGAATTTAAGTGTGTGGTATAATTAATTCTGGAAAATATCCGCACTAAATAAAAGGAAGGTAATCAAATGAAAAGAAAACTCACGCTTGCACTTGCAGTAATTATGGCTGCGGGCACGCTGACCGGCTGCAGCGGCTCCACACCGTCGGAGAACAGCACAAGCTCCGTGGCTGATGAATCCGCTCCTGCGGGAACTACTGCTCCTGTCGAGAGCCAAATTGAAAGCCAGACCGAGCCTGCAACAGACACCAGCGCAACTGAGCCTGCGCAGGAAACTGTTTCTGAGCCGGAAATACAGCCGCTCCCCGAGGAAATCGAGTTCGACGGTTTTGCCTATAAGACAGCAGGTTTCGATAATATCAATCCTGAGGCTCCGCTTGGTGAAACGATTTGCACCGAAGAAGCCAAAGACCTGGTAATCCCCGAGTTCCCTTTCAAGGCTACACCCACCAATATCGAAACATGGGGCAAAACTGGAAAAGCGATATTTCTGCCGGAATCAGCATCTGACAACAACGACATGTGCCAGATCACAACTCTTACCATAAGACCTGATCACACAGCTGATTATTTTAACATTCCTTACGCTTCATACAAAAATACTGATACCGGTTCGTATTACAATTCATGTATAGAATACAAAAGTATAACATCTGATGTGCGTGGAGTTTTCCGGGCAACTGGAAATAATACTACTTCCGAGTATTCGCTTGTATCAGACAAATACGCCGCAAAAGGCATTAATGCACATGACGTGGCGATTAACGAACTGCCGTTAATTCTCTCACACAATGTTGATACGAATTCAAATTTGTATGTAAATTTTAAGGATGGGTATTTTCACAGTCGTCATGGAAACAAAGCCATGAGATATAACATTTCTACTGAAGATCCCTCAATATCTAAAGCATATTTATATATCTGTGAAATAGATATAATGAAAGACGGTAACAGCGGTGATGATTACGTCTTGTATTCAATAGGTCACGGAGATTATCAGTGTATGGCCGTATATTTATACGAAGACGGAACGCTGACCGTAACTCAGATTTTATCAGGCATGTCAGTTTACGATTCAGTATCATCCTGCTACGTGACCGTGCCCTCTGAGGAACTTGCCACCCTCGATGACCTGCGCAATTCCGACCCCGAATTCGACACCGCCTACACCGCATGGCTTGACGGCAAAATGCCTTTCATGATACCGCTCGATGAGTATCTTGAAAAGTACGCCGCTGATTCCGCCAACGGCTGATGATAAACAGCATAAAATTGCGCCGAGCTCCGGCGCAATTTTTTTACCCCGAATTTTCAAAAAACTGTGAATTACCCCTTGATTTTTTCTGAAAAAGGTGTATAATAGATTTAGCACTCAGAAGAAGAGAGTGCTAAAAACATAAAAAACGGCATACACCGATAAATATAAGGAGATGTTTGAAATGTCAGAAACAAAAGAATTCAAGGCGGAATCCAAGCGCCTGCTGGAAATGATGATCAACTCCATCTACACCCACAAGGAGATATTCCTGCGTGAGCTTATATCCAACGCAAGCGACGCAATGGACAAGCTCTACTTCAAGTCCATGAGCGAGAACACCGGTATCACACGCTCAGATATGGCTATCAAGCTGGAGGTCAACAAGGACGACAGAAAGCTCATCATCACCGATAACGGTATCGGCATGACCAAAGACGAGCTGGAGAACAACCTCGGTACCATCGCAAAGTCCGGCTCGCTGGCGTTCAAGAACGAGAACGAAAAGACTGACGATGTGAACATCATCGGTCAGTTCGGCGTGGGCTTCTATTCTGCATTCATGGTTGCAAAGAAGGTCACCGTTATCTCAAAGGCTTACGGCGCTGACACTGCTTACATGTGGGAGAGCGAGGGCGTGGACGGCTATACCATCTCCGAAGCCCAGAAGGACGACCACGGCACCCAGATAATCCTTGACATCAAGGACAACGCCGAGGAGGAGAACTATGACGAGTTCCTGGCTCCCTACAAGATAAAGCAGCTTGTAAAGAAGTACAGCGACTATATCCGCTACCCCATCAAGATGGACGTTGAGCACGAAAAGCTCAAGGAGGGCAGCAAGGACGAGTACGAAAAGGAGATAGTCACCGAGACCCTCAACAGCATGACGCCTATCTGGAAGAAGTCCAAGAGCGAGCTTACCGACGAGGAATACGACCAGTTCTATAAGGATAAGTTCTTCGACTACGACAAGCCGCTGGCTCATATTCACACCCGCACCGAGGGCACTGCGACCTACACTTCCCTGCTGTATATCCCCGCAAAGGCTCCCTACGACTACTACTCCAAGAACTTTGAAAAGGGGCTCCAGCTGTACTCCAGCGGCGTCCTTATCATGGACAAGTGCGCTGACCTGCTGCCGGACTATTTCAGCTTTGTAAGAGGTCTGGTGGACAGCGAGGATCTGTCGCTGAACATCTCCCGTGAAATGCTCCAGCATGACCGTCAGCTCAAGCTCATCGCAAAGAGCCTTGAAAAGTCCATACGCAACGAGCTCAAGAAGATACTCAAGAACGAGCGTGAGAAGTACGAGAAGTTCTTTGACGCATTCGGCACACAGCTTAAATACGGCATTTATGAGAGCTTCGGCGCAAACAAGGAGAACCTCCAGGATCTGCTGATGTTCAGGAGCAGCTCCGGCGGCTATGTCACCCTGGAAGAGTACGTTTCCAGAATGAAGGACGAGCAGAAGTACATCTACTTTGCAAGCGGCAGCAGCATCGCACGCATCGAGGCGCTCCCGCAGACCGAGATGGTCCGTGACAAGGGTTATGAGATACTGTACTTCACCGACCATGTTGACGAGTTCACCATGCAGATGATGCATGACTTCAACGGCAAGGAGTTCAAGTCAGTTTCCGCTGACGACCTCGGACTTGAGACCGAAGAGGAGAAGGAAGAGATAAAGAAAGCGGAAGAGGACAACAAGGGTCTGTTCGACCTCATGACCGAGAAGCTCGGCGGAAAGGTCAAGGCAGTCAAGCTGTCCCAGCGCTTAAAGACCCACCCGGTATGCATCACCAGCGAGGGCATGCTCTCTGTCGAGATGGAGAAAGTCCTCTCCGCAATGCCGGATGAGCAGGCTCACAACGCAAAGGCAGAAAAGATACTGGAGATCAACGCCTCCCACCCCATCTTTGAGAAGCTGAAGAAGCTCTACGCCGAGGACAACAAGGATAAGGTCGGCGAATATGCTGATATACTGTATTCTCAGGCCCTGCTTATCGAGGGCATGCCGATAGAGGACCCGGTCGGATTCACAAACAAGCTCTGCGGGATCATGGCAGAGAATTGATTCGGCGTATATATCCGGCTTTTATGGACGGATCATAACAGAAGGGCTGCGAAATTCTCGCAGCCCATATTTGTTTTGGCAATATTACTCGGACGCCTGATATGAACGTAGGGGCGGATCCTGTATCCGCCCGGCTCATAGCGGGCAGGTCCGTGTTCCGATATGTGACCGGGCGGAAACGGGTTCCGCCCCTACAAAATAAATGGGCTGCGAGAATTTCACAGCCCATTATCTATATTGACAATAAATCCGCATTAAGAATTTCAGTTTGATATCAGGCTTTCCGCCGCCGTGAACGCAGTGGAGAACGCTATCTGTAAATTGAACCCTCCCGTGTAGCCGTCCACGTCTATTATCTCCCCGGCGAAGTAAAGTCCGGGACACAGGCGGCTTTCCATGGTGTTCGGGCGTATCTCGGAAACCTTCACGCCGCCACGGGTGATGATGGCTTCCTCTATCGGGCGGAAGCGCTTTATGTGGAGCGTCAGGTGCTTTAACAGCGTGCCGAGCTGACGGCGCTGCTCCCTGGTTATCTCGTCAACATGGAGGTCTGCGGGAATGCCCGAAAGCTCCGCTATGACGGGTGCGAGCTGAGCCGGGAGAAGCCCCCGCAGGCTGTCCGCAAAACGCATTCCCCGGCGCTCTGAGAAGTCCCGGAGTATACGCTCGTCCAGCTTTTTTTCAGTGAGTGCAGGCTTCAGGTCTATTTCGATGGAGAATTCCCCGGACTTCATCTGCGGAATGTGCGCCGAAGCGCTCAGCACCGTGGGACCTCCCACGCCGTATGCCGTGAACAGCAGCTCGCCGAAGTCCTCGTATATGGCCTTTCCGCCCTGCATGAGCTTCATGGAGATGTTCCGCAGGTCCAGCCCCGCCGCCTGAGCCACCCAGCGTTCCTCTGTTTCCATCGGTATCAGCGAGGGCTCCGGGGGAATTATCGTGTGCCCTGCCTGGCGTGCAAGCCCGTAGCCCGAGCCGTCAGAACCGGTCGCCGGGTAGGAAGCGCCGCCGGTGGCAAGCACCACAGCCCGTGCCCGTACCTCTTTCCCGGAGATAACAGCGCCAACACAGCAGCCGTCCTCAATGAGCAGCTTGGTGCAGTTCCCGTGAATGAGCTCTGCGCCGTGTTTTTTCATCTGCCGCTCAAGGGCTGAAACGATGTCGGCGGCACGGTCGGACACAGGGAACACCCTGTGCCCACGCTCTGTTTTCAGCGGGACCCCCGCCTGCTCGAAAAAGTCCTTTACGTCCTGCGGCGAGCACTTTGACAGGGCACTGTACATGAACCTCGGGTTGCGGGGTATGTTCTTCATGATCTCTTCCGGGGTGGAGTCGCTGGTGACGTTACAGCGGCCCTTTCCGGTTATGCCGAGCTTCCTGCCCGGGCGCTTCTCATGCTCCGCAGCGGCGGTGCTGAGCCCGGCAGCGGCGGTCTGCACGGCGCAGAACATTCCCGCCGCCCCGGCGCCGATTATCAGAACATCATACATCTTTCTTATAAACGTCGTTGGTGTCCCAGAGGGTCTCCAGCTTGCGGAACGTCTGCTCGACACGGCAGCGGTTGCGGCTCGACACGGCGACTATCAGCGCATTCAGCAGGCTCATGGGTGCAACAAGGCTGTCTACGAAGCTCACCATATCAGAGGTGGCGCACAGTGTTGTGTGTGCGTACTGTGCCAGGGGCGAGTTCTCGCTGTCGGTGATGGCGATTATCTGGGAGCCGCAGTCGTGGGCGAACTTGCAGGCATTGATGGTGCTCTTGGCGTATCTCGGGAAAGAGAGCCCGATAAAGACGTCCCCCTCGCCGATGTGTATCATCTGCTGATAAATTTCGCTCGTTGCGACCGAGCCGATAAGCGTCACCTTGTCGAATATCAGGCGGAGATAATAGTGCATGAAGCTCGCAAGAATGCCGCTGGACATAGCGCCCTGAATATATATCCGGCGTGCGTCCACGATGGTGTTGACGGCGTTGTCAAAGGCCTCACGGTCCACCTGTTCAAGAGTACGGCGTATCTTGTCCATATCCTGGGAGAGAACACCCTCGATGGGATCAAGGTCGCCTATGCGGCTGCGGGTGACGTCCATACGCTGGATAGTTGTAAGGCGGTTCTTTATGTGGCTCTGGAGGGAGCGCTGGAGCTGAGGGTAGCCTTCAAACCCGAGCTCTATGGCAAAGCGGACTACCGTGGACTCACTGACGTTTACGGCATTGCCGAGTTTCAGGGCGGTCATATAGGCAGCCTTTTCATAGTGGTTGAGAATATAGTTCGCAATGAGCTTCTGGCTCTTTGAGAACGTAGGCATGAGCTCCTCTATCTTCTGGAGCAGATCATCTTTCATCTGAACACCTCGTTTCAAAACATCAGAGCAGTCCTCAGAAACTGCCCTGTAAATACTATACACCATTTGCAATATTTTTGCAAGTGGTTTTGCAAAATCTTTTATAAAAACTCTCGGAACAGCTCGTAATATCCATAAAAAGCCACAGGAACGGCACGAAAGCGCACCGTTCCTGAAAGGGAATATATCCATTAACTGCAAATCAGCCGAGGTATTCGTTACAGATACGCACCATCATGTCGTTGAGCTTCTCAACGGTGTAGCTGCCGATGGTGGGCTGGGTGTGACCGAAGCCGATACCGCTGTCGTCCGTGAGGAACGCATAGGTGCCGCCGGTCATGAACGCAAGGTTCCGCAGCAGGAACTCACAGGACTTGTCAACGCCGCTGGCTGCGACCGGGACTATGCGGATACCCATTCCCGCCGCCTTTTCGGTGAGGGACAGCACCTGGCTCACTATCTGGGCGTCCTCATGGGGAGGGGCGTCCAGAACCAGGAACATCACCTTGACGGAGTCCTCGTCCCAGTCGTGGGAGTTCACAGCGCTGTCAAGAGCCGTGTGGACCGCCTCTGGAGTGTCACCGCCGCCATCTGAGTACTGCTCTGCTATCGCCCCCACCGCAAGGGAGAGGTCATCGGTGAACGGGAATTCCCGCACTACGTACTCATCGCCCTCGTCACGGTAGAAATTCACGCTGATGCGCACCGGAATATTGCCGTTGTCATTGCGCACCCGGGTCACGACGTCCTCGAGCTCTTTCTTGAGATACTCGAGCTCATCGCCCATGGAACCGGTGGTGTCGCACATTATCATAAGGTCAAGGGACTTTGCGGCGGGCTTCACGGTGCCGTCCAGCGTGAATGAAAGCTCAGTGTCCCCGGAAATTATCTCGCTGAACCTCTGGGTGGTATCTCCGGCGGCGACGGTGAATTCAGTGGGACCGTTCACGAGCTCCCGCTCCGAATAGAACAGGAACGCCTCGCCCCTGTTGTTGGTCACGGCGGAGTACCCCGGCTTTGCGGTGGAGATCTTCGCTCCGCTCACTGGTGCGCCGTCGCTGTCCGTCAGGGTGACTTTCACACGCAGGTCATTGTGCGTGTTCCAGTGATCCCGGAACGAGTTCCAGGCGTCATTGTAATAGTAGTAATCATCGTACTGACCGCCCTGCTGTTCCGGCTCCCGGTCGAAAAGGGACTTCCAGAAATCCCAGTTGTCGTTGTCGTTCCACTCGCCGCCGGTCAGCAGCCCCGCTTCGGGCTGGATATCCCACCCGGGGACAGGTTCGATGGGCTCTATCGGGTCTATGGGATCGATGTAACCGTAGTCAGATATTGCGCCTGCGCTGACCGCAGACATTTCGCCGTCAAGTCCCACTACATCTTCTGCGCATTCTGCGTCATCGAAAGTGATGTCATCGGAAGTCCTGCCGGTGCCGCCGATGTCCCTGCCCGTGTACGCCGTGGTGGCGGCGGGTCTGGTTTCGTCTTTGGGGTCGGGCTTCGTGGCGGGTTTTGTGGCGGGTTTTGTGGTGGAGGCTCCGGAAGTCCCTGTAGTAGAAGCAGGTGCGGTGGTTTCCGCCGGGCTGGCGGGCGCTGTTGACTCCGTGGGCGTGGTGGCTTCTGTAGGTCCGGCGGTAGAAGTCCCTGCGGAGGGTGTGGTCACGGCGGGTTCTTCCGAGCTTCCGGCGCTGGTCGTATCGTTATCGGGGGAGGCTGCCGTGGAGGGGTCGGCGGAGGTCACGGGGTCGGTAACTGTCTGGCTCCCCGTCTGCGGGGAACACCCGGTGAGCATTCCCGCCGCTATCAGTGCTATGAGAATTCGTTTCTTCATTCTATCTGCACGCCTTGCTTATTTAATTCTTTATAGGTTTTATAGATAAGAAACACGGCGATGATACATGTTAAAATATCTGATATTGGCATAGAAAGCAATACGCCGTCCAATCCCCAAAAAACGGGCAGGAGCAATGCAAGGCCCACACCGAACACAATTTCACGAATCATGGAAAGGGCAGTAGAAGCCATGGCTTTGCCCATTGCCTGTAAAAAGATAAAACAGGCTTTATTCGAACAGAGCTTATTTTTCCAATCTGTGTATTT
>CAKSGA010000015.1 GCA_934454435.1 uncultured Oscillospiraceae bacterium
GAACACAGTAGTTAAGCTCACTTGCGTCGACAATACTCGATGGGCAACTGTCCGGGAAGATAGATAGGCGCCGACACATATGCAGCTTTAGCTCAGTTGGTAGAGCAACTGACTCTTAATCAGTGGGTCCAGGGTTCGAGTCCCTGAAGCTGTACCACCACTGATAAGGAATAGGCTAAAACCTGTTCCTTATCTTTATATGGCTCGTTAGTCAAGCGGTTAAGACGTCGCCCTCTCACGGCGAAAACGGGGGTTCGATTCCCCCACGAGTCACCATTATGTTGCCTTTGCAACGGACTTCGCGCCAATAGCTCAGTTGGTTAGAGCAACCGGCTCATAACCGGTCGGTCCGGGGTTCGAGTCCCTGTTGGCGCACCACCAATAGGGGTATAGTTCAGTTGGTAGAACGACGGTCTCCAAAACCGTATGTCGAGGGTTCAAGTCCTTCTGCCCCTGCCAAGCTTATCAAGCCGTATTCCATATGGAGTGCGGCTTTTGGTTTATTAGTAATAAGGTAACCTCTAAAAGCCTCATGCGAGCAAAAATGTGCAGTGCGCACCATCTTCGTCGTCAAGCCTCCTCATAAGGGATACAGTCTTACGAGGAGACTTCCCCAGAATCCGGCACCCCCTGCCCATTTTGCTTTTCACACTGGTTTTTAGAGGTTCCCTTAATATAGAGAATGCCGGGAAAATATAGTATCCCGGCATTCTTTTACTGTTGACATTATATACGTAATGTAGTATAATAAATCATAAGATTTAGCAGGAGGTGCAGGAGATGCAGAGTGATCATGAGTTCATCAGCGGACTATATGAACAGTATGAACAGATGTTGTACCGTGTCGCTTTCAATATCCTGCGCAATTCAGCGGACGCTGAGGACGCCGTGCAGGAGTGTTTCGTGCGTGTTGTGAAAAATCTTGACAAGATCTATGCCGTACCCTGCAACGAATTGCGTTTTTATCTGGTTATAATAGTGAGGAACACAGCATTGACGATGCTGAAACAGAAGAAACGTACCGCCGTCCCTGACAATCTGGCTGAACAGGACGTCCCCGCAGAAGTCACACCGGAAGAGGAGTTTTTGCGGAAGTTCAGCGTTGCGGAGATTCGCAGTGCGGTGCAGCAGCTATCTGTTGAGGATTGCGAGGTGCTTTGGCTGCTGCTGTTCCGTGAATACTCCGTCGCAGAGATAGCCGAAATCATTGGACAGAAGCCGGTGACAGTTCGTTCCCGCATTTGCAGGGCACGAAAAAGGCTGATAAAGCAGCTGGAGGAAAGGGGGATCACTGCTGAACATGTATAATGATGAATTTGAAAAAGCGCTTCTTGAAAAAATAGGCGAAAACACTCCGGAGGAAACTCCGCATACCTTCTCCAGAAAATACAACAGGAAGAAACAGCATTTGCTACGCAGCCTGAATGGAAAGACTCGCAGGTTTCTGCGTCCGGCGTTAATAATAGCGGCCGCCTGCCTGACGATCACAGTTGCAGCAGCTGGGGCCGGAGTGTTCCATTCAAATGGCTTTACAGGTGTTGGAACGGACGATCACTACCAGCTTCACTTTGACGACACTGAGGGATCACCGGAGAGCATTACTCAGCTTTATAATCCATCGGTGCCGGAGGAATTTTCCCTCAGACAATATTCGTTGTCACATTTTTCACTGTATTGCTCCTGGTTTAACGGTGAAAAGTCAATTGTGTTCGATCAGTCGCCCAAAAAAGACTACGGCGGACACTTTTTCGGCTTTGACCCTGAGGCAAGAGAAGAATGTACAGTCAACGGGCATGATGGCATTCTGCTGAACGATGAACTGATGATCGTTATATGGGATAATGGCGATTACATCATGGAGCTTTCCACGACCTGTATGACAAAGGAAGAAACCCTGAGTATCGCCGAGTCTGTAGCTCCCTGCGGTCCATATTATCCAGAGTTCTCTGATGAAGCATCACCCGACACGTTGGAGAAAAAATACCTGCCACAGCTTGAAGGAGGCTTCACTGCTGAAGCTGAAAGCACCTCACGGTCTGCTATAACGAAATACAGCGGCAGGCGTGACCTTACACTTTACCAGTACACGGTGGAGGGATACACGCCGGTACATGATTTGTCTGAATTCTGTGTTGAGTATAATGTAGAAAATGGCGTAAATCTGCGGGTTTTCCAGTGGTATAATCCTAATGAGTATTCTGTCCTGTGGGAGTATGGAGGTTATGTATTTGAGCTTTCCTCGCCGGAATGCAGGGATTTCACCAATGAGAATGGATATTATAATGTAACAGAGGACGAGAACGACCTTATGGACCTTGCTATGGAGATATACCACCAGCTCGAACTGGAAAATGGTTGACAATCGGCCGGGAAAAGTGTATAATAAAAGAGCTGATTAGTTTGACCAGGGGGTGGGTATATGCCGAAAACGACCGGCGTCAGAATGATAGTCAATCCCGATGAAAAGGAGCAGGTCTGCCGGGAGGTGCTCAGCGTCTTTCCGGAAAAGCTCGAGAGGGAGAAGAGCATCGAGGAATTCGCACAGAAATGCAGAACTATGCCGGTATGGGCTGATGTTGACGAAGATGTCGTCCGGGGGGTTGCAGTGCTGCGGGAAACGAGCGCCTGCGCCGCCGAGATATTCGTGATCTGTGTGCGTAAGGAATTCCAGCGCCATAAGATCGGAAAGGCGCTGTTTACAGCTCTGATGAACTATGCCCGCAGGCAGGGCTACGAGTATCTGCAGGTCAAGACTCTCAAGAACGGAGTCTGTCAGGAGTACGACTCAGCGAATGTGTTCTACCAGAGCCTTGGTTTCAGGGAGCTCGAGGTGCTTCCGATCTGGGGGGAGGAAAACCCCTGTCAGATACTTATACGGAACGTAAATTATTGATGATTCCCGCTTTCGGTTGAAAAGACCGGGGCGGGGATTTTTTTATTGCCAGGTTATTATACGGAAAGTCAATTATATAATTATGTATTCGTGAAGTAATATTACTTGGGGTCAAATATTATGAGAATTAACAGATCGTCGCAAGAGTTATTGCTACATTCCGTATAATCTCAAAAAATATAACCTTGTTCGGTTAATTCCGACCTTGATTAAACTGATTGTTAAATACTATGTTGAAAGAGTTGAAAAGGCGTGTTTCAAACCGGGATCGTGGAAAAGTTCTCAACATTTCAACAGCACATTGTTGAAATATCCCCCAGGATCACCACAATTCCTCCCGGGCTGTGAAGAACCACCGCCGCTGTATTCCGTTCTGTGAACAGCGTCAGACGCATTTCCCACAGGACGTTCCGGAGCGGCAGGCGGCGTTCATGGTTTATTATTATACCGCTTGTTATGGTCAGGACTTCCTCGCTGATGTCATATTTCAGAGCGTAATAATAGCCAAACCAAATAACGCTGAGTATAAGTAAAACCGGAATCCCAAACCACTCCACCAGTCTGAATAGCAGAATGTAGATCACTGCCGCCGCCAGTTCCACAAGCCAGAACATCGTCCAGCGCTTTTTCACCTTCATTTCGACCCGCCTTTCACATAGTATTCACCTGCCGTGTGAATTATAGCATTCCGCTGTTGTGGGATTTTATGCACTTCGCCGAAATGAACTGTGCACTGTTGACAAATGTATTTAACCGTGTTAAAATATAACACAGGTTAATATTATAGGAGCAGTGATAAAGTGTTATGTTTTGCTGATATGCTGTGGGAGGATAAGGACTTTGTAGGCAATTCATACCCGCAGGAGGTCTGCGAGGGTCTGGTAAGAAGCATGGAAAGGCTCAGCAGACTGAACCCCGATAAAGTTATAGAGGGGCTTTCTCCGCCGGAATTCTCGGTGCTGTGCTGCGTAGGGGAATTTCCCCTGAAGAACGGCGGCAGACCATCAAGCGTTGCGGATATCGCTTCAATGATGAAGGTGTCAGTACCTGCCGTGTCGAGGACGCTGCGCTCCCTGCAGGAAAAGGGCTGGATAGAACGCACCGTGGACGAGTTCGACCGCCGCAGCGTGCGGGTCACGCTTACTCCCACCGGCGAGGAAATGATGCGTGCCAACATGAAGCGGGTGGTGGAGGTGCTAAACCGTATACTCTCGGTGTTCACGCCGGAGGAGATACGCACAATATCGGCGCTATACAGTAAGTTTACGGCGTCGATGGAGAACATTCTCGGGAAATGAAAATAACGGCGGTACAGTGTGCGGACGTCCGCCGTGTCATATAATTCAACAAAAGAACTGAAAGGAGCACATAAATGCTTGAGATCAGAAATATCGTCAAGGACTATGCCACCGACAGTGAAACGGTCCATGCGCTGAAAGGCGTTTCCATCGCTTTCCGTGAAAGCGAACTGGTGTCCGTCCTGGGACAGTCCGGCTGCGGCAAGACCACGCTGCTGAATATCATCGGCGGTCTTGACCAGTACACCAGCGGCGACCTTATCATCAACGGTCAATCCACGAAGCAGTATAAGTCAGCTGACTGGGATACATACCGCAACCACTCCGTAGGGTTCGTTTTCCAGAGCTACAACCTCATCCCGCACCAGAGCGTGCTTTCTAACGTTGAGCTTGCGCTGACCCTTTCCGGCATCTCCAAGGCGGAGCGCAGGCAGCGTGCAAAGGAAGCTCTTGAAAAGGTGGGACTGGGAGATCAGCTCCACAAGCGCCCGAACCAGATGTCCGGCGGCCAGATGCAGCGTGTTGCCATCGCAAGAGCGCTTGTAAACGACCCGGATATCCTGCTTGCAGACGAGCCAACCGGCGCCCTCGACAGTGAAACCAGCGTTCAGATAATGGAGCTTGTAAAGGAGATCGCAAGGGATCGTCTTGTTATAATGGTAACGCACAACCCGGAGCTTGCCGAGAAGTATTCCACCCGAATAGTACGCCTGCTGGACGGTAAGATAGTGGGCGACAGCGACCCGTTCGACCCGACCACTGAAAAGGACGGCGCCGGGACGGAGGTGCGCACATCGGCTGTCAAGAAGGGGAAAAAGACCTCCATGTCGTTCCTGACGGCGCTCTCCCTGTCGAAGAACAACCTCATGACAAAGAAAGGGCGCACATTTCTGACGTCCTTTGCGGGAAGCATAGGCATCATCGGAATTGCACTGATACTGTCCCTGTCGAATGGCGTACAGGAGTATATCAACAGCGTTGAGCGTTCAACGCTGGCGTCATTCCCGGTGTCGATACAGCATGAAACAGTGGATTACACCAGCCTGATGAACTCCATGATGAATGTACGGGACAACGATACAGAGGAGCGTGACCCTAACAGGATCTATACCAACGATATTTCCACCGAGATGGGTCAGACGATGCTGTCGGAGCTGCAGATCAACAACCTTACGGAGTTCAAGAAATACATCGAGAGCAATCCTGAGGACATTCAGGACAGCATTTCGGAGATACAGTACAGCTATGACTCTGAGCTGTATATCTACGGTCACAGCGTAAATGGCGATATCATGCAGATAAACCCGTCAACGGTGATGGCTGCGATGATGGGACAGTCCATGGCGGACAACGTGAACCAGATGGCAAGCACATATTCTTCGCTGATGGGAAGCAGCTCCATGAGCAGCTATGACGCATTCCATGAGCTTCTCAGCAATGATATGCTGGAAACGGAGTATGAGGTGCTTGCAGGCAGACTTCCCGAGGCATACGATGAGGTAGTTGTTCTTGTAACCGACCGCAAGGAGCTGTCGGACGTCACGCTGTATACTCTTGGCCTGCGTGACCAGAGCGAGCTTGAGGGAATGATGGCGAAGTTCATGGCAGGGGAGACCTTCGATGTAGACACCGGCGACCTTTCCTTCAGTTATGACGAGCTCATGGGCATGAAGTTCAGCATGCTGACCGCTCCGGAGCTCTACCAGAAGAACGACGACGGCACCTGGACAGATATGCGCTCCGATAGTGAGTTCATGGAGCAGGCGTCTGAAAACGGGCTTCAGCTCAAGGTTGTGGGCATTCTGATGCCCCAGTCCGACTCGCTGATATCCTCCACCAGTTCTGGCGGGATCGGCTATACGCATGCGCTGACCGAGTACATGATAAATAAGGTCAACGACAGCGAGCTTGTAAAGGCGCAGAAAGAAAACCCCGACGTGGACGTTTTCACCGGCATCGAGTTCCCCAAGGCAGATGAGGAGCCGGACAAGGCTATGTCCCAGTCCGATGCCATGGAGATGATAACCGGCATGCTCTCCGAGGAGCAGAAAGCTCAGCTTAACCAGGGAATAATGGGCTCTCTTACAGAGGAGCAGCAGGCGCAGATACAGTCCTCTATGATGGGCATGGTGAGCGATGAGCAGATGAGCGGCATTATCATGGGGCTTCTCACGCCGGAGCAGCTGGGGCAGCTCCAGACCGGGGCGGACGTACAGTCCCTGCTGACCGATGAGCAGAGGGCGCAGATCTCCGCACAGATAGCGGCTTCACTCACTCCGGAGCAGAGCGCACAGCTCTCCGCTGAAATGAACGGAATGATAGACCCGGCGAAGATGTACACCGTATTCATGCAGGTGCTGACCACTGACCAGCTCAATGAGCTCATGCAGCTCACCAAGGAGCCGGAAACCACCGACGCTACCTATGACGGCAACCTGAAGCTGCTTGGCGTCGCAGACCTCACCGAGCCCAGCAGCATGAAGATCTACGCAAAGGATTTCGAGAGCAAGGGTCTGATAACGGATCTCATCGAGAAGTACAACGACGGCAAGATAGCCGGGGATAAGCAGGAGGACGTCATCAACTACACCGACTATGTAGGCATGCTGATGTCCAGCGTGAGCGATATTATCAATGCGATATCCTATATTCTTATAGCGTTCGTTGCGATCTCGCTGGTGGTATCCTCCATCATGATAGGCATAATCACGTATATCTCCGTTCTGGAGCGCACCAAGGAGATCGGCATACTGCGTGCCATGGGCGCTTCCAAGGGTGACGTTTCCAACGTGTTCAATGCGGAAACGCTGATAGTGGGCTTCGCCGCAGGCGTTATCGGTATCGGCGTGACGCTGCTGCTGAATATCCCGATAAATATCATCATCGAGAACATCACGGGTATTTCAAACGTGGCTCTTCTGCCGTGGCAGGGCGGTATTATCCTGGTGATAATCAGCATGCTGCTGACCCTCATCGCAGGACTTGTCCCCGCAGGCGTTGCTGCAAGAAAAGATCCTGTAGAGGCACTCAGGACGGAATAAAACTAATTCAGAAATACAAAATGGGCTGCAAGATCATTGCAGCCCATCAGTTTTTGAATTAAGACATCATGCGTAAGTGCTCAGCAGTGCACCCACATTGTACGTGTAGCTCGGCTGAACCGTATTCGAGTAGGAGAACAGGCCGCCGGTGCTGCCCTGGAGCCGCTGTATCTGCTCGGCTTTCTGGGTGATCTTTGAAGCGTAGCCGCCCCTGCCGAACGTGGACTTCAGCTCGTACGCCTTGGCGTTCGAGAGCTTATCCTTGTCGAAGGTCAGCTTGTTGTCGCTGCCGACTGTCACTCCGGCACGCCTCAGTGCATTGCTGTAGACCTTTGTGGTGTTGACCATCAGCACGCCCTTCTGAAGCGCCGACTGGTTGTCGGACTCGCCCAGGGCTCCCACAAGGTCGTTGTAGTCGTCTACGAAGCTCTGTATCTTCTTTGCGGCTGCGTCTGTGTCCACGGTGTCGCCGTAGTCCAGGGAGTTCGCCCAGCCTGAAAGGTCAGAGGAAGAGTCCGCAGTCTTTGCCGCCGCTGTCTTTACACTGACGGTCTTGTCTGCTTTCTCGGTGTCCTCTTCACTGGGGAATATGGAGTTGTACAGCTTCTTGTACTGAGCCTTGAAGTAGTCGTTCTTGTTCTTGAGAATGCTCTCCATTGCGTCATTCACAGAAGTGGACTTTCCGCCGGAGAACGTGCTCTTCGAGAACAGACTGCCCGTGCTTACGCCGGTCTTAGCCGATGCCTGAGCCATTCTCAGCTGGGTCATCGCCATATTACCTACTGTTGCCATAAAAACACACCTCCTAAAAGTAAAGTGTTATATCAGGAAACCTTTCTGACTATTGCTATCGGCGTCTGCTGAGAGCACTGGTCAAGAGGATTGTCCTTGAATGCCTGTATCGGGAATTCGTCCGGCATGTCCTTGCGGGGCTTGCCGAGAACGTTTGCGCCGATGTCGTTTGCGTCGATTATAACTACGTCCACGCCGAGGTGCTTTGTGAGCCTTGCGGCTACCTCGTCGGGCTTGTCGGGAGCCATCTTTGCGTAGTGGTTGTAGGGCGGCAGCGTGTATTCGCACGGACCGTCGATAGCTCTCGCCTTCATGCCGCAGATGTTGTAGAAAACACCGTGCTTGCCGAACAGCTTGCCTATTGCTGCGCAGAACGCAGCCCAGAGTACCTTGGGTCTGCCGACTTCACGAATGCACAGCTCCATGGTTTCCGGCATGCCAAGACCTATGCCGTAGTTCGTCTTAACAACGAAGTGCGACAATATCTTTGCCAGGCGGGATACCTTTATCTCCTCAATGGGGAACGCACGCCCCTGGGAGATCGCTACTATCTTTTCCGACATGATTATCGTGTCGCCGGGCTGGATATAGTCTTTTGCGTACTTGTCCAGCACGTCCTCCAGCACGTCGTCCTTGGTGATGACGTGGGTCTTTACGGGATATCTGGCATAACGGCCATAGTCGGTGTCTATCTCAAGATTTTTGCCCTCGTTGGGCTGAAAAGGCATTTCCATTGTTTTTCCCCTTATTTCCCCAAAGTTATACTGCTGGTAATTAGCCTACGCCGTATACCTTTCTGTATTCTTTCATTTTTTCGACATATTCCTTGCCCGGGATAATGTCGTTCTCGAGAGCGTCGATGATGTCGTTGATGTTCACGATAGAGAACACACGCACGCCGAACTCATCGTAAACCTCCTGCACTGCGGACTTATCAGAGGTCAGACCCTTTTCCATACGGTCAACGGTGATGATCATGCCCTCGATGTCGATCCTGGCAGCGCCCTGGAGCTTCGGCAGTACTTCACGCAGTGCCTTGCCGGAGGTCATAACGTCCTCGATGATAACGACCTTCTCGCCGTCCTCAAGGGTCTTGCCTACGAACATTCCGCCCTCGCCGTGATCCTTGACCTCCTTGCGGTCGAAGCAGTAGTTCACGTCCACGCCGAACTTGTTGTACAGCGCAGTGCATGCCGCAACTGAAAGCGGGATACCCTTGTAAGCCGGGCCGAACAGGGTCTGGGGCTTCAGCCCGTTCTCCTGAATGCACTCAGCGTAGAACTCGCCGAGCTTTGCAAGCTGTGCGCCGGTCTTGTAGTTGCCGGCGTTGATGAAATAGGGCGCAAGCCTGCCGCTCTTGAGCGTGAACTCGCCGAACTTCAGCACGCCGCTGTCTACCATGAACTTGATGAAACTCTCTTTATAGGTCATTTTATCCTCCACTAACTGCCCATGGGCAGAATTATTCATTCTTACTATTATTATATCACACTATATTAATAATTGCAAGGGTGGCGTGAGATTTTTTCTTCAAATACGACGGCTGTAGAAAATGTGACGGAAATTTTCCCTGTAAATTGTGCAAATACAACATATGTGACCTTACGTAATCGTTTTACTGCGGTTTTTTTGTCACATGCCGTTCCTTTGAGGGTTTTCAACATGTGCATTTTGGTAAAAATCCAGTGCTTTTTCCCTTGACATTTTCGTTATTATGTTGTAAAATAAATATGGACTTTTCTGCGTTGTTACATGACGGCGCTGATAGTTTACGTTAATTATAATATCTATTATATTATAGACGTTATGGCGGTCTAATATATAAAATCAGGAAACCGTTTTTCTATGGGCGCCGGTTCCGGGGGGAATTCCGGTCGTCGCACTGCTACATTTTTCAGTGCTGAGCACTGTTTTTGGGGTTTTTATTCCCCAGTAGATCTGCGCAGCATAGTCCTGCGAGCTTTTCCGTGCATTCTGTGCGGACAGCATTCCCAGAAATTGTATATTATTCCCGCCGATCATTAAGAAGGAGGGAAAACGAAAGATGGATACAATAACAGCGATAATAATCGCAGTTGCCACATTCATCGTCGGCGCAGCCGCTGCCGGGTTCGTATGCTTCAAGATGGGCGTTAAGCACCGTATAAAGTCCGCTGAAGCACAGTTCGAGTCCGCAGAGAAAGAGTCGGCTCGCATTATCGAAGAAGCAAATGTCAAAGCGGAAGACCGCAAAAAGGCAGCCCTTGTCGAAGCTAAGGACGAGATCTACAAGATGCGTTCCGATGCCGAGAAGGAGATCCAGCGCCTAAAAGGGGAGACCGACCGTGAGCTGAAGGAGCGCAGGGGGGAGCTTTCCCGTTCCGAGCGCAGACTCCAGCAGAAGGAAGAGAACCTTGACAAGAAAACAGACAAGATGGAGCGCCTGGAAGAACAGCTCCACCAGAAGCACAAGAAAGCTGATGAGAAGATCGCCGAGGCTGAGCAGCTGAAATCCAGCCAGATGGAAATTCTCGAGCGCATATCCGGCTTCACCACCGAACAGGCCAAGGAGCACCTGCTCTCCCTGCTCGACAGCGAGCTCACCCACGAAAAGGCCGTGAAGATCACAGCCTACGAGCAGAAGCTCAAGGACGAGGAGGACGAGCTTGCCCGCAAGCACATCTCCCTTGCTATCTCAAGGCTTGCTGCGGACACCGTTTCCGAGTCTGCGGTATCTGTCGTAGCGATACCCAATGACGAGATGAAAGGCCGTATCATCGGCCGTGAGGGCAGAAATATACGTGCCCTTGAAACTCTCACCGGCGTTGACCTGATAATCGACGACACGCCCGAGGCTATCACGCTCTCCAGCTTCGACCAGGTTCGCCGTGAGATCGCACGTATCTCCCTTGAAAGGCTTATCCAGGACGGCAGAATCCACCCGGCACGCATCGAGGAAACTGTTGAGAAGGCACGCCGTGAGGTCGAGCAGCGCATTCGCCAGGAGGGCGAGCGTGCTGTCATGGAGACCAACGTAAACGGCCTGAACCACGAGCTGGTAAGGCTGATAGGCCGCCTGCGCTACAGGACTTCCTACCGCCAGAACGTGCTGAACCACTCCATAGAGGTCGCACATCTTGCAGGTATCATGGCGAGCGAGCTCGGTGTGGACGCTGCACTGGCACGCCGTGCAGGTCTGCTGCATGATATAGGAAAGGCTCTTGATCATGAGATCGAAGGCTCCCACGTACAGATCGGCGTTGACGTATGCCGCAAGTACAAGGAAAGCCCCGAGGTAATTCACGCTATCGAGGCTCACCACGGCGACGTTGAGTGCCGTACTGTCATCGCTGCCCTGGTACAGGCTGCCGACGCAATAAGCGCCGCAAGACCCGCTGCGAGAAGCGAGAACTACGAGAACTACATAAAGCGTCTTGAAAAGCTCGAGGAGATCTGTTCCTCCTACGACGGCGTGGAGAAGTGCTATGCTATCCAGGCAGGCCGTGAGGTGCGCATCATGATCAAGCCGGAGTCCATTTCAGACGATGGCATGAAGGTTCTCGCAAGGGATATCGCAAAGCGTATCGAGGACGAGATGGAGTATCCTGGTCAGATCAAGATCAACCTGATACGTGAAAGCAGGGCTGTAGACTACGCAAAGTAATTGCGTGCTGCTGAAGAAAAATGTGTGCGCTCCCGGTCCCGGGGGCGCATTTCTATATAAAAAGGAGGAACGATGTCAAATCCAAAAGATCTCAGGGTGATAAAGACCCGGCAGAATATCCGCAATGCCCTGGGCTCCCTGCTTTCGGAGCAGGAGCTGCCGGACATCACCATAACCGCCCTGTGTGAACGGGCACAGATAAACCGCAAGACCTTTTACCGGCATTACCGTTCCATTGCAGACATTATCTCAGAATTCGAGAACGAGCTGCTGTCAGATTTCTCAGATATACTCAAGACCAGCAACACGAGCATTTTCGATATTGGTTCCGTGCTGGGTGAGATAAGTGCGCTGATAAGCGGAAATCAGGATTACTTTGTCAGGCTGCTGAAACTCAACCCAGAGCTTTTCAGCGGCGGAAGGGTCAAGGCTATGCTGCGCCGTGCCATCGAGGTTTCGCTCAGGGAGCAGGCACTCATTCAGGACGAGCAGACGCTCCATGCACTGTCGGAGTTCACCGTGAGCGGCGTGCTGTCGCTGTATGCGGCGTGGTTCGACGAGGGCTGCACCGGAAGCCTGGACACTATCACCGAGACCGCCCGGCGGCTCATCACCGGGGGGCTTAACAGCTATATCCCGCCTGACAGGGTGCATCTTATCCTCGGTAACAGTCAGGGCGATTTGGGGTGATCTTTCGTGACCCGAATGACAGTCCCCGACAGAGTCAGCACCACAGGCAGGTTTATCGCTGCCATTAACCCGTTGAACAGGTCGGCGGCGCCCCATGCGGCGGACATGTCGATAACTCCCCCGAACACAACGGCAATGGTGTAGAGCACCCTGAACGGCAGTGCTGCCCTGTTTCCTGCAAGGTAGACCGCCGCCTGCTCCCCGAAGCTCCCCCAGCCGATGACCGTGGTGAAAGCGAACAGAGCCACCGCAGCGGACAGCAGGCTCCCTGCCGCTCCGCCGAAAACCGAAGAGAACGCCAGCGTCATGAGCTCTGCGCCGGTCACTTCCTCCAGGCGGACTTCACGAATCACCGGTGCGCCGTTTTCCCACATCAGGCAGCCGGAGCTGTCCCGGGACTGTACCCCGGTCAGCTTCATCACGTTTGAGAAAGTCAGTTCGCCGCCGCCTATGCGCAGCGTGAATTCCTGACCGCCCACCGCCCGCAGCTGTATTTCCTCTCCGCTGCCGACAGTCAGCAGGGGGACTCCGGAGGTTATCAGCCGGTCGGAGTCCGTCAGGCGGAAGTATCGGGGCTGTGTGGTCACGCTCTGGAACGCTTCCTGCGGGGGGACCTCCCGGCAGGGGCTGGCGAGCAGCACGAAAGCCGTCATCGAGCACATAACGATGGTGTCGAAGAACACCTCGAAAATGCTCCACATTCCCTGCACTACCGGGTCGGTGAGGTCCGAAGCAGCGTGAGCGGCTACAGAGGAGCCCAGTCCGGCTTCGTTGGAGAAAACTCCCCGGCGGAAGCCCATGCTGACCGCTTGCTTTATTATGAACCCGCTGACCCCTCCGGCGGCAGCGTCCGCACCGAACGCCCCATGGAATATCATGCCGAGCACAGCGGGCATGCGGGTGATGTTCGCCGCAAGAATGTATACTGCTGCCGCAATGTACAGCGCCGACATCACCGGGACTATCTTACTGGTGACTGCGGCGGTGCGCTGAGCGCCATTCCCTTTTCCAAAGAAGATGATAGCCCCGGTAACTCCCGCAAGGACTATGCCGGTGACCAGCCCGGATACGCCGAAACCGGCTTCCAGAGCCTGCGCAGCGCAGTTCATCTGTACGAGGTTCCCCATGCCGAAGGCGGAGAGCACACATGCGCCGGCGAATGCTGCTGCAAGAGGTCTGCCGAGGGGGCGGGTCAGGGGGCGCTCAGCAAGACCGTCACGGATATAGTACATAGCGCCGCCCTGCCAGCAGCCGTCGGGAGATCTCCGCCGGTAGAGGTTCCCGAGCAGGTTCTCGGCGTAGCCGGTCATCATTCCGAGGACAGAGGACACCCACATCCAGAACACCGCTCCGGCTCCGCCTGTGGAGAGCGCAGCGGCAACTCCGGCGATGTTGCCGGTTCCGAGGGTGGCCGCAAGCGCCGAGGACATCGCCTGGAACGGCGTAACGCCCGTGTCGGAGCGCTTTCCGGATTTAGAGAGGATAGTCCGGCGGAGCCATTTTCCACGGAACTGAAAAAAGTTGGTGCGCACTGTAAAGTACGCCCCGGATATCAGCATCAGCGCCAGCATAGGCGGACCCCAGAGCACCCCGTTTACGCTGTTTATCAGTCCGGTTATAACTGACATATTATCACATCCCTAGTACATTATATTTTGTGCTGGACGAGTTTATGAGGGTATATATTACTCATACTTGTCTATAGGTGTGAAATATGGCTTGCGCTTCCTTAGAAAAAATAACTTTTGCCGGTGCCATGTGTTATAATAAATTGACACATAGTTATAGTGATTTGGGTTCCGGAGGAATGTATGAAGGACAGATACAAGCTGCTGCTTATTGAAGATGATCAGAGCCTGGCGCATTATACGCAGTCGATATTGGACATGAACGGATATGATGTTGCCTGTGTAGGGAATGGGGCAGACGCCAGACTGATGGCGGCGTCACATTGTCCTGATCTGATACTGATGGATATAGGACTGCCGGATATGGACGGTATTTTGCTGCTGCGGGAATTGCGAAGCTGGACCGGGCTCCCGGTGATCGTGATGACCTCCCATGCAGAGGACGAAAAGAAAATAGAGGCTATGGAAAATGGCGCCAGTGATTATGTACTGAAGCCCTTTGGCAAGTCGGAACTTCTGGCGAGCATCAGCAATCTGCTGAATACCGGCGGTTCAATGCCGGAACAGACGGAGATCACCACGGTGGGAGATCTTGTGGTAGACAGCGGGAAACACTGCGTTTATGCTGACGGAAAGCGTGTGGAACTCACACAGAACGAGTTCCGTATCGTGTCGTTTCTGGCACAGGAAGCGGGCAGACTGGTGAGGTACGATGAACTCCTGACCCGATTGTGGGGGCCTAATGCTGCCGGGGATAACCAGATACTGCGTGTCAACATGGCGAATATCCGCCGGAAGCTTGAGAATGACCCCTCTCACCCGAAGTACATACACACCGAAAACGGGCTGGGGTACATAATGATGGTGAATGATTAGATATTTGTAATTCCGGTGCCTTAACTAATAAAAAATGTGCTGCGAAAAAACAGCACATTTTTTATTGTCGGCTAAGCTGACATGATAATTCCGAACTAAACAAAAATCCCCCCGGAGAACCGAGGGGAAGATTGTGTTACTGAAAAAAGATGAAATTGAAGTTGCGCTGAATTATTCAGCGGTGTAAGGAATGAGAGCGATCTGTCTGGCTCTCTTTACAGCTGTGGTGAGCGCTCTCTGGTGGTAAGCGCAGCAGCCTGTAACTCTTCTGGGAAGGATCTTGGCACGCTCAGTCATATACTTTCTGAGCTTAGCGACGTCCTTGTAATCGATGAATTCGGAACGATCAACGCAGAACTGGCAAACCTTTTTTCTGGGGCGCTTAACTGCGTGAGCCGGTCTATCAAACTTTTCAGCCATGGTAATACTGAACCTCCTTTGTTGTTCAAGTCAAACGTTTAGAATGGGTAGTCGTCCGTGGCAGCGGAGGAGAAATCCACCGCAGGAGCCTGTGCGGGTGCAGGAGCGGCGGCTGCCGGAGCCTGGGGCGCAGGTGCGGACGGTACAGATGCGGCATAATCATTGTAGGAGCCGCCCTGTGACTTTTCACCGGTGAATGATACTCGGTCAGTTACGATCTCGTACCATGTCTGCTGGTTGCCGTTCTTATCGGTGTAGTTTCTGGTGGTCATCTCACCCTCGACCAGGATAAGCCTGCCCTTGGTGAAGTAACGGTGCACGAAATCAGCCTGCTGACGCCATGCCACAACATTGAAGAAATCAGATTTCTTCTCCTCGCCCTTCTGCTGGAAACGCCTGTCCACCGCAATGCGGAAGGAGCATACGTTTACGCCCTGGGGAGTGGTCCTTAATTCGGGATCAGTCACTAAACGACCCATCATAATAACCTTGTTATACACTAGAGCACCTCCAATTCAGCATTCAGATCAACCGGGATTACTGCTGGCCCTGTGCGAGCACAACGATGGAACGCAGAACGCCATCAGTAATGTTGATGATACGCTCGAGCTCCATGGGGAAGTCAGGCTTGGACTCGAAGTTGTAGAGTACATAGTAGCCTTCGCCCTCGTAGTTGATCTCGTAAGCGAGCTTTCTCTTGCCCCACTCATCAGTGTTGGTGAGCGTGCCGTTTGCCTTGATGAGGTCAGCGAACTTGTCGGTCAGCGCCTTGATCTCGTCCTCGGTCTTCTTCAGAGAGAAAACGATTATTGCCTCATACTTCTCAGATAACTTTGCCATTTATATAGCACCTCCTTATGGATATATATCCCATGCGGAATGCATGAGAAAGGGGTTAGGACTTTTACAGCCTTAACTACATCATTATATCAGAAAAAATCCCCTTTGTCAAGGGCTGCGGCGCACTTTTTCCCGTTTCTTCAGAATTTCCGGCATGTTAAGAGCTCTGATATGCCGGGTTCTGTTTTGAATAGTCATCTATTATAATAGTATTGCCGTATCAGCAGAACACTTTCTGTATTAATCTACCCGCTTTTCACGCTTTGTTGTCGGAAATGTAAAAAATATTAAGAAAAAATGTTTGTTTTGGTTAAAGTGCACATAAAGAGGTTTTGAAATTCTACACGCCGCAGAGGCTGTTTTCGGGCGTTTTGACGGTTTTTGCGGCGGGTGGCGCTTGAAATAAGAACGAAAATATGGTATAATTTATATACTATAGTGGAGTATAGGGCAAAGTGCGCCCTGAATCTACGAATATGTGCCGCCGGAAGTCCGGTGGCAGGGGGATTGGAGGTTATCCGGTGAAAAAATTCTCGTATCAGGCCACCGATGTCAACGGTAAAACCGTCCGTGGACAGGAGCTGGCAGAGGATTATCAGGATCTTCAGCAAAAGCTGAAGGAAAAAAATCTGTACGTTACAAGATATCGTGACCTTGGCGCAAACGATGCTATCGACGTAAAATACAGGTTCAAGACAAAAGAGGTATCGTTCATAAGCCGTCAGCTTGCGTCGATGACTTCGGCGGGTCTTTCTCTTGTAAGAGCGCTCTACATTCTTCAGGAGCAGCAGGAGAAGCCCAAGGCTAAGCGTGTCCTGCTGGATATCTATGAGGAAGTCCAGAAAGGTAAGTCTTTCTCAGAGGTGCTGGAATCCAAGCCCGGCGTTTTCCCTGACCTGTTCGTTAGCATGGTCGCTGCCGGTGAGTCTTCAGGTACCCTGGACCAGATACTTGTTAGAGTTTCTGACCACTTCGCCAACGCAAACAAGACCAACAACAAGATCAAGAGCGCAATGGTATACCCGATAATCCTGCTCGTGCTCGCACTGGCAGTCGTTGTCCTGATGTTCACCATGATCCTGCCGACTTTCGCAGCAATGATGGACCCCGAGGACCTCACCCCGCTTTCCAAGGCGATGATGAGTTTCTCCGACTCTCTGATCAACTACTGGTATATTTACCTTATCGTTATCGGCGCCATCATCATGGCTTTCTGGGTTGGCAAGAGAACTCCCGCCATAAAGCTCAAGATGGACGAACTCATTCTCCGTATCCCTAAGGTCGGAAAGCTCATTTCCACCGTTTATACAGGACGTTTCGCACGAAACATGTCTAACCTTTATGCGGCAGGTCTGCAGATGGTCGACTGTATCGAAAAATCTATCTCCGTACTCGGCAACACCTATGTTACCAAGCGCTTTGAAGAGGTAGTGGATAACATCAAGCTCGGTGAGAGCATGTCAA
The DNA here is from genome assembly GCA_934454435.1 of uncultured Oscillospiraceae bacterium. Taxonomy (GTDB): domain Bacteria; phylum Bacillota; class Clostridia; order Oscillospirales; family Ruminococcaceae; genus CAG-115. The sequence goes on from CAKSGA010000015.1 coordinate 17,586, forward strand.
AGGCGGTCGAAAAGACCGGTATCTTCGAGGGAATGTTCACCTCCATCATCTTCGTTGGTGAGGAGTCCGGTACGCTCGATACTATCCTTGCAAAGGCAGCTGACTACTACGAGGAAGAGGGCGACACCGCTATCACAAAGCTCGTAAGCATGCTGGAGCCTGTCATGATCATCATCATGGGTGTGGCTATCGGTCTTGTACTTGCGGCTATCTTCCCGATGCTCTACGGCGGCATGACAAACGCTGCATAATCGTCACGTTTTATTCTTACATAATTATTATGAGGTGAAAATATGCTTTCAATTGATATTACTGACAGACAAATAAAGCTGGTCAGGGGCGTACACAGCGGAAGCAAGATCAGGGTCCAGGACGCAGACATGCGTGAGCTGACCCTCGGCATGGTTTCCAACGGTTACATCACTGATGTCCCCATGGTGGCTGCGGAGCTCAACGATATCATCAAGACCAAGGGTATCACTGAGAAGGACGCTATCGTGTCCATCACTTCCAGCTCCATCGTTTACAAGGAAATGATGCTCCCCAAGCCCAAGAGCATCAAGAACACCGCCGCTATCGAGGCGATGATCCAGACAAACATGGGCGTTTCCAACGAGTTCAACATCTCCTACACGATCGCCGGTGAAACCGAGGACGAGGAGAAGAACAAGCTCATTAAGATCATTGCCACCGCCTGCCCGCAGCGTCTTGTTGACGGCTACGTAAGGCTGTTCTCACATATCGGTCTTTCACTGAAGGCTGTAAACATCTCCAATAACTCCGTAACACGCCTTATCGTGAACACCCCGAAGATGTCCGAGAGGATGCCCATGCTGCTTATCCAGATAGACAAGGGCTTCCTTAACATGAACCTCTACGAGGATAACCAGATCGTATTCTCACGTTACTTCAACATCGACCCCGCTGATTACGACAATGCGCCTGACTATGTTGTACGTGCCGTTTACGACAACCTGTTCAGAATGATCCAGTTCATTAAGAGCCGTAAGGGCTCTAAGCCCCTGAAGGAGATCATGTTCTACGGCGATACAGGCAACTTCATCGAGCTGTCCAACGCCATTTCCTCCTTCAACGTACCGGTTCATGTGCTGGCTGCGCCTACCACGGTCATCACCATGACCGAGATAGACTTTACCAAGTACGCTAACGCCATCGGTGCTATCTACAGAAGAAACAAGGATCTTGAGCACATCAACCTGCTGGAGGCTTCCTCTGCTAAGGAGTCCAAGGGTATGAACGGCTACCTGCTGATACTGGCAGGTTCCTGCATAGGCGCTGTGGCTGTTGTCGCTGCCATCACTATTGGCCTTGCAGCTGTTGATGGTTCGATCAAGAACCAGGTTAAGGATCTCCAGGCTCAGCTTGATGCGCCTGCCCTCACCAATGAGCTTGCGGTGGTAAGCGAGCGTGAAAGTATGCTTTCCGGCTTCCAGTCCTATATTGCGAACGCCGGTTCGACCTCCACGCTGTTCAACTACATGCCGAAGGTCCAGAGCTATGTTCTCGACAAGGTGAAGGAGCCTATCGAGTCCATCAAGGCTGATAAGGACGTTGACCTTGATGTTCAGAGCATCTCTCTGAGCGACAAATCTGTTACCGTAAAGCTCATGGGCATGAGCAAGGGCGATCCTACACCGATACCCTCCGCTTATGTTGAGAAGCTCACCAATGAGGTAAAGACCAAGTACGGCGACCCGTACTTCCAGAATATCACCTACACTGGCTTTGAAAAGACCAATTCCTCTGATTACACTGTATACCTTGACTTGCAGACCGGCAGCTCAAAGTATGACACCGTATTCACGTTTGAGCTCACGATGAACCTCAGACCCGGTTCTGATGAGGAGAACGCAAACACCATCGACCTTGACCTTAACGGTGACGAGGGCGCAGCAGAGGCTTCTGGCGAGGAGGTAACTGAATAATGAGACTCAGTAAGCAGGAAAGAATAGCAGTACTTGTTATTGCTGTCATAATCATTCTCGGACTTGGCATATTCCTTTTCATCGTGCCCCAGTTCAAGAACATCGGCACGGACACTTCCTCGCTCAGCGCAAAGCAGCAGGAACTTGATAATGCAAAGCTGAGGGCTGACACCAGGGTCCAGCTCGGCGAGGACGTCCTTAAGGCGTACAAGGACGGCCAGAACATTGCAGATATGTTCTTCGATGAACTGAAGCCCTATCAGGCGGACAACGAGATCCGCAACTTCATTCAGTACTGCAAGGACCAGGGCGTGAAGTGCTCTGTGGACTCCCTGACCATAGACTCCGCAGGCGTATCCGAGCTCGGCGTTACATTCAACGAAGAGGAAGAGATCACCTATGACCTGAAGGTCGCAGCAAAGGGCGAAGTTCAGGACGAAACTGACGAGCAGAGAAGAGAGGCTATTCTTCGTGAGGCTCTGGCGAATAATCAGGCAGTCGGCTCCATCAACGTTTCTTTTGAGGTATCCACTCTGGATCCTGACGACATGATGAAGTTCATCGACACCATCAACAACTATAAGTCCGATGGTGTAAGAAAGGCTATCAGACTTTCCAGCGGCGTTGAGATCACCTACAACGATGTTAAGGAAAAGTACCAGGCAGTCATTGACGACATGCAGCTCGACCTGACCCTTGACGCACTCAAGGAACTTGCAGACGAGAACGGCAAGAAGTTCCCCACCAAAGATGAGGTTAAGGAGATGCTCGGCCTTGACAAGCCCACTGCAAATACCGATAACGGTGACGCAGAGGGCGGTGAAAATCAGGCGAACACTACTGGACGTGACGACAACAAGGTTTACGAGATCGGCACAGATGATATCTATTCCCTTGAGGTCACCCTCACACTGTACAGCCTGGAGCGCATGCAGGATCCTACCGACAAGCTCGCTGAGCAGGATCAGCGCCTTAACTAACGGCTTATACAAAATGTAACTAATTCCCGGCTCCGTCTGCACGGGGTGTGTCGGCGGAGCCCTGGTGGTCTTGCGTGATATGTATTGGAGGTAATCAACAATGAAACACGCATTGAGAAAGTATATTGCGCCATGCGGCAGCGCATTGTTCATGGTTGTAAGCACCATGGCGGCGCTGGTGGTTCTTGTCACGGCTATGTATATGTCTGTGGTATCCTCCAGCAAGGTCCAGTATGCTACCTTTAATCAGGAGCAGGCATATGTTACGTCTACCTCTGTAGGCGACATTATAAAGTACTATCTCAGCAACAAGAAAAATCCCGCTTTCCAGAAGAAGCTGGAGGGGATGAAGGTCGGCGATACGCTGTCCACTGACGGTAACAATTTCGCTTCCCTCGACCCGTCCGGTACGATAGCGGATACCGACCTCGGCGGCTATACCGTTGATATCCAGCGACTCAACGATGAAACCATCGATGGTGTGAAGAACTGGGTATACGATGTTTCCGTAACGGTTTCTGATAACGGCATCGTTGAAACTACCCACACCTATCTCATGCTCCCTGAGGAGAGCGATCCCGAGATCAACGATATCGACAGGTTCTTCACGGCGACTGGTTACGTCCCCAACGACGTTGTTGCTGCGGGCGGAACCTTCACCTCGAAGATGTACTTCGACGCTGAGTATTCCATGTTCACAAAGCCCAAGGGCTATGACAGTGGTGCGCTTACCATTGATACTGAGATGGTAGCTGCGGGTTCCGTTGTGTTCGACCACTCCAATGCGAACCCCGTTCACCTGTCTGAACCCGGCACCTGGTACATCGGTAATAACTGCTATCTGAAGTCACAGCCTGACACATTTGACCTCGGCGGTACCAACGGTGATGTTTCAAAGGCGGAGGACTACGAGCACGGCAAGATCATCATTGGCGGTGATCTCGAGATGTCCAGAACCGGGCAGTTCCAGATAGGCGCTCCCGGAAAGTACACCGATGTGTATGTACTCGGCAATGTGTACCTGGGTTCCTGCAAGATCTACGGAGATCTGTATGTTGCGGGCGACCTTATCATCAATAACAACAACTGGAACGTCATGGGTCAGGACGGCACCGGTAAGTTCTACATCGACGGCGAGGTTAAGGTCGCTGCCGGTGTGACCCCCCACCTGAACGGCAAGGGCTATCAGGGCGGTGAAGAGGGTAAGCAGGCTGTTATTGCCGAAGCCAAGAAGTACGGCAGCTGGTCAAGCATTGAGGAAGCCGATGAGAAGTTCACCTATTCCTCTGATAAGATCGGCAGCGATCTGGACGAGGCTATCGGCGAATCCACCTACCCGAACTGGCGCATCAAGACCGATAACTTCCTTACCGAGGCTAACGGCGACCTGAAGGTGGTCGACCTGCATTTCGACCTCGGCTATGAGGACCCCACCTATACCATAACCATCAACAACGACTGCGTTATCGGCGGTATCTACTCCACCGGAAACACCATCAATGCAGCAACTATTATAATTGACACAGGTAATGCAGGCGACGTGAGAAATATCAGGCTCAGTGCAAACTGTGCAGATAATTATTCCTTCTCATGGTGCCCTGAAACTGTCGAGTCAGGCAGACTTGTGAACGTTCTCACGATCGGTGAGGGCACACTGCTGGTAGATGTTCCCGAGGGCGTACGCTACCAGGCGACCAACCAGGAGTTCTTCGGAAGCATGGGCTGGTTCCTGCTTCTCGGCGGTAAGGAGCTCAGCAAGAATGGTGCGACCTACTTCGACAGAGCTGATGGCTTTGAGCTTAACAACCCCGATACCAATATCATCAACCCCAATCATCTGATACACACCACCTGCGATACCTGCACCTATGAGGAAACCACAAACGACTCCGGTGAGACCGTATGGAAGTGCACGAACACAGACCATTACAAGGAGTTCACTGTTGAGCCGGAAGAGTGCAAGTGCAGCGGCTTCATCGACAAGGACGCTGTAAGAAGCTACGCAAGCAGAAAGGGCATAGACCTCTACTACAATGGCATTGAGGAAATGCCGGACGTAGATATCTACGTTATTTCCTGCGACGAGAGTGCTGATATACAGTTCGGCGGCGATGGCGTAATGAACAACCTGTTCTTCGGCTATGTATACGCTCCGTACATGAACTATGTCGATAAGGGCTCCGGCGGCGGTGCAAAGACTATCGGCGGTCTGATCGTATCCGACTATGTAATTTCCGGTTACTACAGATACACCTATTGCCTGCCGACCGTTCCTACCAGCCAGATGCTCAAGGATTTCGGCGGCGATCCGTTAAGACCTGTGGTTTCCCGTTCATGGCGCTACCACGGCGTATGATAACGAAAGGAGTAAGCAACGTGAAAAAATTACGTTCAAAGCGTGGCTTTACGATCATCGAGGTGCTGGTCGCCTTCGTTATCTTTGCGATAATGGCGGCTATGGTATCGACGATCCTTGCGCAGGTAAACGTAGCACGCAAGCAGAATATGGAACTGGAAACTGAGATAGCAAATCAGAAACAGGCATACTATCTCAAGGACCAGGACTATGAGTACAAGGACTCCGAAAAGGCTGGCTCCCTGGCGTTTGATTTTGACGGCTTCGGCGAGTTCAACATCAATTACAGCATCGGCGACCCCAACGCTGAGGATGACCCCAATCAGATCTCACTCCAGTACTTTATCGGTGAGCTCAAGTACGACATGGGCGGAGGAAGCAAGGCAGACCCGTCCAATCCCGGAAACACTCCCGGAAGCGTAACCTCCCGACTTCTCACCAGTATTTATGGTACCAGCGGTATCACTCAGGTGACTGCAAAGATCACCAGGGACAATGAATACACCGGCAACGGCTACAGGTACTATATTAAGTCCATGGCAAGCTTTGACGGCATTGATGAGCAGAAGTGGTTTGCACAGTACAGATTTGTTTTCCCCAGCATCATACTGGATTATGGCTATACTCAGCAGAGCGACAGCCCGAATTCGATCAAGTCGAGATTTGACCCGTCAACATTCCAGTTCGAGGTGTACTCTCCCTATAACAGGACGCTCCGCATTTCCAGCAAACAGTCATCATCGGAAACCAATCCTCCTGCCATCTCAAATAAGTACCTCTATTATTATGTGGTGCTTACAGAGAAGCTTGAGGATATAGACCCCGACCTTGACATGAACAAGATCTTCGGCTATTCCAGTTCTGAGGAGATCTCCACAAAGAACCCCGCAAGTGGTACTTTCCGCTTCGAGCCGTATGAGCTGACTACAAAGAACGAGGAAACCGGCGAGCAGACCACGTTTACCTACCCCAATGTATTTGCTGCATTCCCGAGGGAAGAAGTGGAAGGTTCCACTTCCGAAGCAACATCAGAAAGCTGAGGATACTGGCATGAAAAAACTTATCAGAATTCTCAGGAAGCGCAGCTCCGGCGGATTTACGCTGGTCGAGATGATCGTTTCAGTTGCGCTTCTGGCGGTGCTGATGGGCGGTATGATGATCTTCATTTCGCCTGTCATTCAGTCATATAATGACAACACCACCGATATCACGGCGCAGAACACCACCACCTGCGTGCAGGAGTATATCTCGAGAAATGTCCGCTACGCATACAAGATGGCGATCTTTGAGAATACGAACTACGATCTCATTAAGGATAACGATGCTTACAAGGCAGTAATATCCTCGATGAACGAGTACTGTTCAAAGCTGAACGGCGGTGCTACTGCAGTCAACAAGACCTATGTGCTCAACTGTCTTAGCCTTCGCTACAATGAGGCGGATAAGAGGTACATTCTGTACAGGGAGAACGTAAATATGGCGTCTAACGGTGCACTGGATCAGACAAAATCTGAGAAGGTGTTCGCTGACTGCCTGTACAACGGGCTCCACATCATCTATGACATCTACAAGCCGATGAACGGCGACTTTGTCGTAGGCGGCACCGAAAGTCTGTACCGTAATGACGCCCTTGGAATGACGTTCAGCGCCTATAATGACGAGAACTTCAACTATATGGTGTTCCAGGGCAATGGTATAACCGAGCTCCGTCAGATCAAGAACGACCTTGCTAACGGCTATAAGGAAGCAGACCGTTTCGTGAAGATCTACCCGGATATTCCCCTTGCATTCAGGGACACAACTGCGGGCGAGAGGGACATCTACATCTACTATGTAGCACGTAACCTTGGCGGAAATACAACAACTTAAATAAAAAATCCTCACCGTCGTAAGGCGGTGAGGAAAATATTAAGGCTGTTTCAGGTCACATCTGCGGGAAGATAAGCCCCACGTACCAGGAAACGATCTGGCTGCCGAACAGGAATGCAGAAGCTATTCCGATGGAAAGAAACGGTCCGAATACCATACGGCGTGAGTACTTCACACGGGTTATCTGATCCTCCTTGATGGTTATGCGGAATGCGCCTTCACGTTCGGTGGTTATCTGCTCACGGATAGTCTTGCTGAGAGAGGATTTGTCGGGAATTCCCTTCCAGGCGCTCTCGTCAAGGAACTCCCACTCGATATCGGGCTTGCCGCCGGTTATCGTGCCGACTATCACATCGTCATGGCCCTCAAGGACGTAGCCGACATCCCTGTCGAGCTGCTCCTGATACCAGTCGAGGGCGATCTGGCGTATCTTTTCGGTGAGCTCGAGTTCCGCCTTGTGGTCACGCACCTTTTTGGTGATACCATAGACTGCACCGAACACGATGCCGATGAAAAGCGCCGGGAACACACGGTAGCCAAGCAGCAGGGAAGCTCCCGCCATAAGCTGGAGATCACCGCCGCCCATGCCGCCGACCAGCACCAGAATGATGAACATTACCGCTACGACTCCGAAGGAGATAAGGCGCTCATGCCAGGGGGCGGACATTGCGCTTCCCCACGGAATAAAGAACGCTGCGATACCCAGAACAGCGACCGTGATGCTGCACCAGTAGGGTATCTCGAAGTGGTCGATGTCGATACCGCTGAGTACTATCAGAACAGCGAAAAGCACACAAGCCACGGCGAACTCCCAGGAGAAGCCGTAAACCAGATATGCGCCGAGGTAGGAAACTGCACAAAGCGCTTCCATGATCATGTAACGGGGAGAGATCCTTGCACCGCAGAAGCGGCACTTGCCCCGGAGTATCAGCCAGCTGAAGATAGGGAACATGTCGTACCATTTCAGCCGGTTGCCGCAGGAAAAGCAGTGGGACGGTTCCTTCACGATCGACTGATGCAGCGGAGTGCGGTAGATCACCACATTCAGAAAGCTGCCGATCACCGAGCCGAAGATGAACACGAACACACAGGTCACGATAGTTACTGCTGACATTGAAAAGCCTCCTATTAGAGATATTGGTTTTATTTTACCATAAAACATTACATTTTTCAAGGGCTTTTTGGTACTTTCCTCACATGTGGGGAATTTCTGCTGCGAGTGGACGTCCTGACCACACAGAGCGCCGCAGGGCGCATATTGGGAGGAATTTACCGCATAGTGCGGTGAGGGCGGACGCCGCAGGACGTCCCCCGGGGAGAGATCCCCAAATATTCTGAAAGGAAGAAACTGTATAATGGCTGGACCTATTAGAAATCTGCCCATCGGTCAGATACTGGTGGAGAACGGATTTATCAACGAAAAGCAGCTGCAGGAGGCTCTTGACAAGCAGAAGGGCAGCGGCGGCAAGATGCTCGGCGATGTCATGCTCGAGATGGGGCTGGTGTCGGAAACGCAGCTTGCACAGGCGCTGTCGATAAGACTCAAGGTGCCTTTTGTGGACCTTGCTTCGGTGCAGATCAACAAGGACGCAGTTATGAAGATCCCGGAGGCTACTGCCCGGGAAAAGACCGTAATTGCATTCGATATGCACAACAACCGCCTGATGGTCGCTTCAAACGACCCTATCAACTTCTATATCTTTGAAGAGCTGAAGGTCCAGACCGGCATGGAGATCGTGCCGCAGATATCCACCAAGACCCAGATCGAGGAGGCTATCGGCAGGTTTTATTCGCAGCAGACCGTTAATAAGGTTATGAACGAGCTGGACGACGAGGCAGCCGCCGCAGCCCAGCAGAACCAGGTGGACACCCAGTCCGGCGAACGTATCGACAATGCGCCTATAGTACGACTTGTAAATACCATGGTTGAAACGGCGTTCCGCATAAACGCATCGGATATCCACATCGAGCCTTTCAAGAACCGCACACGTATCCGTTTCAGAATAGACGGCGAGCTTGTGGAGCAGGAGGCAATGAAAGTTTCTCCGGCGCTACATAACTCCCTTATCACACGTATCAAGATCCTCGGCGGTATGAATATCGCAGAGAAGCGTATCCCGCTTGACGGCCGTTTTGGTATGAAGATCGACGGCGTCAACCTTGATGTCCGTGTATCTACCATTCCCTGCGTCTACGGCGAGAAGTGCGTTATCCGACTTCTTTCCACCGCTGATGAAAAGACCAGAAAGATCACCGACCTCGGTATGACGGATTATAACTACGAGATGTTCAAGCAGATAATCCGCTGCCCGAACGGAGTTATGCTGGTTACAGGCCCTACCGGTTCCGGTAAGTCCACAACGCTGTATGCGACCCTCGGTGAGCTCTCCAAGCCGAACGTAAACATCGTTACGGTAGAGGACCCTGTCGAGAAGAAGATCGACGGCGTAAACCAGTGCCAGATCAACGCAAAGGCCGGCATGACCTTCGCTGCGGCGCTGCGTTCCATACTCCGTCAGGACCCGGATATCATAATGGTCGGTGAGATACGTGACGGTGAGACCGCCGATATCGCTATCAGAGCCGCTATCACCGGACACTTCGTGCTTTCCACACTGCATACCAACGACGCTGCTTCTACCATCGTCCGTCTTGTGGACATGGGCGTGGCACCGTACATGGTCGCTTCCTCGCTGGTCGGTATCATAGCACAGCGACTTGTTAAGCTCCTTTGCAACGACTGCAAGGAAACTGTAACGCTTTCAGACCCTGCTGACCTCCGCCTTGTCAGCATGGATAAGCCGGTGCAGATATGCCAGGCACACAGGGGCGGCTGCAAGAAGTGCAGAGGAACAGGCTATTCCGGACGTACCGCTATCCATGAGATCATCGTTACGTCGAATGACATAAAGGAGCTCATTTCCAGGGGCGCAACCGCCGAGGAGATAGGCGCCAAGGCTACCGAGAACGGCACGCTGCTGCTTCGTGACAACGTTACGAAGATGGTGCTTGCCGGAAGAACTACCATGGATGAGCTGGTAAAGGCAACTTATACAGTCTGATAAAGAGCGTTGTGATATTACTCTGAGGATAATCACACCGGGATACGGACAGCGGAAAGCCGTGCAGGAGATATCCCCGGGGAAATATTACAGACGCCGCCGGAATACTTATATTAAAGGAGCGTAACATCGTGGAAGGCATGAACACAAACAATATAATGGACATCAACAGGATACTCGACGAGGCAAGAGAGCTCGGCTGCTCGGACTTGCATTTCACCGCAGGTCTGCCGCCGGTAGTACGTCTGCATGGTTCCATCAGGAAGCTCAGCGGCTACCCGGACTGCACTGAGCCGATAATCGTAAACATCATCAACCAGATCACCTCGATCAAGCATAAGTCGCAGATCTCCAAGGGCCTGGAC
>CAKSGA010000016.1 GCA_934454435.1 uncultured Oscillospiraceae bacterium
CTGAATGTACCTCTTCATCTGTGCTCCTCCGCATATTTCAGCAGACCTACGCTGAGCTGCTGGAGGGTCGGCGTTTCGCTATCAACGCCCATTTCTGCGAGCTTCACGGCGTTCTCCGCCAGTGCGAGCCCCTCAAAGGTCGTGCGGTTGTGGCTGCCGCTCAGCAGCAGGGACTTCGCCGCTTCAAAGTCCCCGGCGTTGCCGCTGACCACTATGTACTTCTCTTTAAGCTCCTCAATGAAGCCCTGCTCGATGATATGTCCCTTGTCCATGAACACTGCAAAGTCTGCGGCGTTCTCCATATCCGCTATGTTGTGGGTCGAGAATATGATGGACTTGCTGCCGTCACCCTCATCAAGATAATCCCGCATATAGTCGCACAGGCGGTCCCGCATGAGCGGGTCGAGGGAGCTTCCCGGCTCGTCAAGCACCAGCAGATCCGTTTTTCTCGCCAATACCGCCGCAAGGCTGGTGCGCATGCGGTTTCCGTCCGACTGCTTGATCATGGTGCGGGGCTTCTTCGTGTGCTCACTGTCCACCTCGAACTTCTCGCACAGCTCCGAAAAACCTGCCCGGTCGAAGCCCTTGTACGCTATCTCCATCGAAACTGCTATATCCCTCGCCGTGAACCCCATCGGGAAGAACGAATTGCTCGCACAATATCCGATACGCTCCCGCAGAGCCGGGTCGTCGATGTCCTTATCGCCGTCAAAGTACACTACCTCGCCGGAGGTGCGCCTTGTAACGCCGCACAGAATGTCGATCAGCGTGGTCTTTCCTGCGCCGTTTGCACCGATCAGCGCCGTGGAAAACCCGGCGGGTATCTCCAGGTCAAGCCCACCCAGCGTGAACTTGCTGTATTTCTTCGTGAGCCCCTTAATGCTCACACAGCTCTTGTATTCCATATAATTCTCCCTTAATGCTTCCTCTTTACTCCCGAAAAAACGAACAGGAAAAGGCAAACCATGTCAGCAATGCCTATGACCCGTCTGGCGATATCCGGCAGGAACCCTGCACCGTTCCCTGCGGCTATCATGTTCGCCACAGAGAGCACCCCGAGCGCCCCCAGAATTATCAGCGAGACACCAAATACCAGTCCCCATGCTTTCTGGCTCATATCTCACCTCACAGCCGGTAGGACCCTGCACCGTTCTCGAACGCTGCGAATATCTTCTCCAGCTCGTCCATGGCGGTCTTTTCGTCAGGGTAAGCGGCGAGTATGCCGTCATAGGCAGTGCCCAAACCGCCCGAGCCCGCCAGCACGTACTTTCCGTCCTTGCCTCCGCCGAAATTCCGTGTCACATAAACCGACACACAATCGACGACTTTCTTCCTGTCCTGTGAAAAAATCAGCATGATTACCTCCGTCAGTCCGTATCGTAGAGCACGGTGAGCATCTTCACCAGCTCCTCCTGTGAGAGCCCTGCGAGCTTTGCCGCCTCCATGGCGTTCTGCAGGTACTGCTCCAGTATTCGGAGCTGCTGCTCCCTTATCATTTCCCTGTCCTGTGGATTAACAATGTAGCCCTTTCCCTGCACCGGGGAGATAAGCCCCTCCTGGGTCAGCAGCTCGTACGCTTTCATGGTCGTGATGACGCTTATTCTGAGGTCTTTCGCCAGGCTGCGTATAGAGGGCAGATACTCCCCCTCCGGCACCCTGCCGTTAAGGATATCGTCCCGGTACTGGTTCGCTATCTGCTGGTAAATGGGCACATCGGAGTTCTGCAATATCTTCAATGCAACTCTCCTTTCTGTGTGTTCATATGTTATATATACAGTATACACGCAACTGTTCTATTTGTCAAGGGGGTATTCAAAAAAATTTGACAAAAGTATTATTTTGATGTAAAATAAGACTATCACAAGAAGGGGGACCAAAATGGAGATAAAAAACAAAAAGCTCGCTGCCCTGTGGCAGTTCGTGAAATTCGGAATGGTCGGGGCGTTCAATACGGTACTGAACTATATCATATACAACTTCTGCTACTATGTGTTCCACTCCGGGGCGCAGATGGCTAATCTGGTAGGATTTGCGATAAGCGTACTGAGTGCGTTCCTGCTGCAGAGCAAATTCGTGTTCCGGCAGGACGAGAACGCAGAAAAGCGTGTCTGGTGGAAGGTCCTGATAAAAACCTACATCTCATACTCCGTCACGGGACTGTTCCTGACGGCGCTGCTGCTGTGGCTGTGGCTGGACGTCATAAGGCTCGGCGACCATCTGGGCGGGATGTGCGAATGGCTCGCAGGTATCGGCTTTGCGTTCCAGCCGAAGGACCTCGCAGCTTCCCTCGCCCCGCTGCTGAACATGGTCATAACTATCCCGCTGAACTTCATCATCAACAAGTTCTGGGCGTACCGGCAGAAGAAGCCCGCCGGAAGTGAACCGTATGAACAGAAATAAAGAATGGCGTGACTGTAATCCGGTCACGCCATCATCTATATAAGGTCCACGTCAGTTCAGCTTTGCCACGCCCATTTTCCTGAACTCAACAACGATGAGCAATATTGCCGCAGCTGCGGAGAGCAGGTCTGCGAAAGGTCCTGCCCAGAGGATACCGTCAATCCCCATGAACACCGGCAGAACCACCATAGGCGGCAGCAAGAATATTATCTGCCTTGTAAGTGACAGGAACGCACCCTTGAGGGATTTCCCTATTGAGGTGAAGAACGTTGAAGCAATGGGCTGCAGGCAGTTCAGCCAGGTGAAGAACAGGAATATTCGGAAGAACTTCACGCCGAAGTCGAAGTATTCCGGCGAGCCGTCGCCGAACATGGAGATGATGTTCCTCGGGAAAAGCTGGAACAGAATGAACGCCAGCACCGCCACCGTCGCACCGACAGTCAGTGCTGAGCGGAACGCCTTTTTCACACGGTCGTACTTCCCGGCGCCGTAGTTGAAGCTGATGATGGGCTGAGCGCCCTGACCAAGTCCGATGACGATGGAAAACGTTATCTGGTTGACCTTCATCACGATGCCGGAAACGGCTATAGGTATCGACTCGCCGAACACGGACAGCGCACCGTAATGCTTCAGCAGGTTGTTCATGGCGATCTGCACTACCATCATCGCTATCTGGTTGAAGAACGAAGCCATGCCGACCGCTATTGTACCGGAAGTGTACTCCCAGCGAAGGCGCAGGTGCTTCAGCCCGAGGTGCACGGTCTTGTAGCGGGCTATGCATACCAGCGCCACAGTCCCCGAAACGACCTGTCCTATAACGGTCGCCCATGCTGCGCCGGACATTCCCCAGCCAAGGCACATCACGAACAGGGCGTCAAGTCCGGTATTGATTCCCGCCCCCAGGAGATTGCACACCATGGTCATTTTAGGGTTACCGTCCGCACGTATAAGGTGCCCGCCGCCGGTGGTGATTATCATAAATGGAAATCCCAGGGAGGTTATGCTGACGTATTCCTCGGCAAGGGGGAGGACGTCAGCCGGAGAGCCGAACAGCTTCAGCAGCGGCGTCAGGAAAAGCTGAGTTACCGCCAGCAGCACAACGCCGCATATCAGCATCATGACCGTCGCATTGCCGACGTAGTAGGGAGCTTTCTCACGCTCGCCCCGACCCATGTTCAGGTTGAAGCAGCTCGCACCGCCAATTCCGAACAGCAGCGCCAGCGACAGGCAGGAGGTCGAGAACGGAAACGCAATGTTTGTCGCAGCATTTCCGAGCTGCCCTACGGCGTTGCCGATGAATAGCTGGTCAACGATGTTGTAGAGCGCTCCCACCAGCATTGCAATAATGCTCGGCACGGCAAATTTTATCATCAGCGACGTCACCGGAGCATTGCCGAGAAGCTCCGAGCGGTCGGATTTGTTTTGTTCCATGGTATCACTCTTTCTTTTTTATACATACGATATTATTGTACCACAGGAACGCAAAAATGTCAAATCCGCTTGCAAAATCGGGAAACATAGTATATAATTATAAGCAGGATCTTTTTGAAAGAGGAGGAACGACCATGGCTGCCAGAAACGAAATAGCTGCTATTCTCGAAAAGCGTCGGGGCGAGGCGGTGTCCGGACAGGAACTTGCAGACACGCTTGGTATCTCCCGGGCGGCGGTCTGGAAAGCCGTGAAGCAGCTCCAGGAGGAGGGCTATCACATCTCCGCCGGGCGTAACCGTGGGTATGTTCTGGAGAACGAAACGGACGTTCTTTCCGCAGAGGGCATTCGCCTGAACCTGCCGGAACGCTGGCAGAACGTTCCCGTGGAAGTCTACCGCACCGTGGAGTCCACCAACACCATTGCGAAAGCTGAGGCGCTGGGGGGCTGCCCGCATGGTATGATAATCGCAGCAGACGGTCAGACGGCAGGACGTGGGAGATTCGGGAAGCCTTTCTATTCTCCGGCGGACACGGGACTGTATATGAGCGTTGTGCTCAGGCCGCACAAGCCGCTGACCGACTGCTTCTTCATCACTGCTGCGGCGGCATGCGCCATCACCGGCAGCATTGAGGAGCTCTGCGGTATCACTGCGGGCATAAAGTGGGTCAACGATATCTTTTACG
The DNA here is from genome assembly GCA_934454435.1 of uncultured Oscillospiraceae bacterium. GTDB lineage: Bacteria > Bacillota > Clostridia > Oscillospirales > Ruminococcaceae > CAG-115. Next base: position 4,516 of record CAKSGA010000016.1, read on the forward strand.
GCGGCAGGAAGATATGCGGCATTCTTACGGAAGCCATCAGCGATTTTGAAAGCGGCATGGCGGAATCAGTCATCGTAGGTATCGGCGTGAACATCAGCACCTCGGAGTTCCCGGAAGAGTTGAGCGGGGTCGCAGGCTCCCTCGGCGTGTTTGCGGAGCGCAACAGGTTGTGTGCAGACATCGCCGCACGTCTGCTGGATTACACCGCAGGCGGGGACAATACGGCTCTCATGGAGGAGTACCGCAGGCGCTCCCTGGTGCTCGGGCGTGATATAGTCTATAAGCAGGAGGGTCAGACCCTCACCGGAAAGGCTCTTGAAATCGACTACACTGGCAGGCTCGTGATAGAGAACAGCTCCGGACGCTCAGTGCTGCGTTCGGGGGAGATAACGATAGTCAGTGGCTTCTGAAATTGTTATTTCATCAGATAGATCAGCGCCGCTGCAAGTCCTGCCAGCGCTATGAACGCAGCACCGGCACCTATTATCATCGGCAGATGTACTGGCCGCCGCTTTTCCGGCTTCGGGGACTCCACGGGTCTGAATATCCCGCAGACCGCCGTATAATTATCTCCCAGGTCATGCGAACTCAGCAGGTGGCGTTTCAGCATGGCGCTGAGCCAGCCCGCCGCACTAGCCGCCTTTATCAGGTCGGCTTCCATCTCGTGCTCATGCACGTGCTGCCAGAACCCGTCAGTGCAGACCAGGAATGCGTCCCCGGGACGCACGCTGACCGGCTCGCAGCGCTCCCGCAGGCCCAGCTTCCCGGGACCTCCCAGGGCTTTCAGCAGACCTGAACGGTCATCGCTGCTGCGGATTTCCTCACGGCTTATCTCACCGAGTTCCACCTCAGCCTGGCACACAGAATGGTCACGGCTCTGGTACATTATTTTACCGTCCCTGAAATAATACACCCGGCAGTCCCCGACATTCCCACAGGTGAACACACCGTCATGCAGGAACCCCGCAGCCGCAGCCGAGAGCCCTCCTGAGCTCCGCACGGCTTCATTTGCGCCCTCGAACAGCTCGTTGACCTCCTCCGGCGTGAACTCCCCGCCGGTGTGCTCCGAAAGGTACTTCACCGCCGCTGCCGAAGCCTTTGCGCCGTTTCTGTGACCTCCCAGGCCGTCCGCCGCTGCATAAACTCCACCGCCGCAGAACAGGCTGTCCTGGTTCTCGCTGGCACCGCCCGTGCCGGAATGGAACGCACTGTCCAAATGCACTGCACCGCCCGACGCTCCGTCTGGCGCTTCGCTGCACTGAAAGTCCTCCCACCCAGGCAGGAACTCCAGCACCACCGCCGTGAAATTATCCTGATTGGAATACCCCCGGGAAAGCACCCTGCCGAGTATGTCCTCCGCAGCGCCCCCCGCTGTAAGGGTCAGCGACTGCATGAGCTCCTTTGCGTTAAGGGCGTTGTACACGCCATCGCTGCAAATCAGCAGACGGTCGCCGGGCTCCATCCGCAGCGGCATGCAATTCATATCCGGACTGAGATTCGCTCCGCTACCCACGAACTGTGCCAGGGAATCCCGCTCCGGGTCCTGCTCCGCCTGGGCGCAGCTTATCCTGCCGTCTATGACCCGCTCCAGAAGTAACGACATATAATCCTGGTCGGCGGTGAGCTGAGTCAGTACGCCGTCATGAAGCCTGTACACCCGGCTGTCCCCCACGGAGCAGAAATGCACTCCGCCCGGCAGGCAGTACACCGCCGCAAGAGTGGTGCCGCCGTGGCTGCCCTCCGCCGCTATCTCCCTGCTGACCTTTCTTACTGACGCCGCAAGCTCCTGCGGCGTTTTTATCTGTGACGCCAGGATTCCCGCCACTGCCTGGCTGCTCACCAGAGCCCCGGCGGACATTCCGCCCATGCCATCGGCGACCACGGCGCCGAACACCTCCGGACGCTCCCCCCGGGGGAGCTCAGTGAACCCTGCGGTGTCCTCCTGATAGTCCCGGGCGCCCTGGTCCTGTATCATGCCGACGTCTATGCTGCCCTGCCGCAGCTCCGCCCTGAATTTACGTATCGTCATCGCCGCTGCATTTTTCCTGCTCGTCCCAGGAGAGTATCCCGGTCTTTACCGCACGCTCGTACACGCTGATCTTGTAGTTCAGCCGCCTGAGGGTCTGTTCGATCTGCTCCTGCATTTTCGTCAGCTCCTCCCGCTGGTCGGTAAGGAGCTTAAGGCGCTGCGGGATCGTGCTATCCCCCTGCTGATACAGCCGCCGGTACTCCGCTATGCCGCTCATCGGGAGCCCTGCGCTGCGCATGCACAGCACAAGCTCCAGCCAGCCAAGGTCCTCCTGCTGATAATCACGGATACCGCCGGCGGTCCTCGTCACCACGGGGATAAGCCCCGCCTTTTCGTAATAGCGCAGCGTATCCTGGGATATCCCGTAACGCTCGCTGACCTGCTTTATCGTCATACAACAGTTCTCCATACTAACAGACCTGGGCTGAAATCAACCCAGGTCGTGATTTTATTGCTGTTCCTCTTCGGTTTCCACCGGGTGCTCCTGCTGGTTCCTTGCCGCATAGGAAAGGGTCATCAGGCTGTCCGTCAGGTGGACGTTCTCCACGGCGACCTCCGGGTGATCGTAATGGATATCATAGTGCGAGAAGTTCCAGAACGCCTTTATCCCGAGCCCTATGAGGGTCTGCACCATTTCCTTTGCGCCGCTCTTCGGAATGCACAGCACCGCCATCGTGGGGCAGTTCTCTGCGCAGAAATCCGCCAGACGGTTGGTGTGCATGATCTTTATGCCGGAGATCTCGATGTTCTCCAGAGAAATGTTGCTGTCGAATATCCCGGCGAGCTCATAGCCGTACTTTGCAAAGTCGATATGTACGGTGATCGCCCTGCCGAGGTTCCCGGCGCCGATAAGTATCACCTTGTCGTGCTTGTCCAGCCCGAGGATATGACCTATCTCCCTGCGGAGCTCCGCCACGTTGTAGCCGTAGCCCTGCTGACCAAAACCGCCGAAACAGTTGAGGTCCTGCCGTATCTGCGAAGCGGTCAGCCGCATCTTTTCGGAAAGCTCCCTCGAAGAGATCTTCTGGATATCCTCCTTGAGAAGCTCCCCGAGGAAACGGTAATATCTCGGCAGTCTGCGTATTACTGAATTGGAAATGTTGCTCTTCTGCATGGTGTGATCATCTCCCTGCCGTTCCCTGCTGTGAAGCCGCCGCTCAGCCCATCAGGACTGCCAGGCGGTCGTTTATCTCTGTCAGGAATGTTTCTGTATCTACCGGGCGCTTGTTCTCCAGCTTTGACATAGCGGCAAGGTTCTTGTCCATAACGCCGTCCTCCATGGTCTGGATAGAAGCCTTCTCCAGCTTGTCTGCGTAGTCGCACAGCGCCGGAATGTTATCCAGCTCGCCACGCTTGCGCAGTGCGCCGCTCCATGCGAAGATGGTAGCGATGGGGTTGGTGGAGGTCTTTTCGCCCTTGAGGTAATTGTAATAGTGACGTGTAACCGTGCCGTGCGCAGCCTCGTACTCGTAAACACCGTCCGGAGAAACCAGAACGGAGGTCATAAGTCCCAGGGAGCCGAACGCAGTAGCCAGCATATCGGACATAACATCGCCGTCGTAGTTCTTGCATGCCCAGATGAAGCCGCCCTCGGAGCGGATAACTCTTGCTATAACGTCATCAATGAGGGTGTAGAAATACTCGATTCCCGCCGCCGCGAACTTCTCCTTGTACTCGTTCTCATAGATCTCAGCGAAGATATCCTTGAAGCGGTGGTCGTAGGTCTTGGAGATGGTGTCCTTGGCTGCGAACCACAGGCTCTCCCTTGCGCCAAGGGCGTAGTTGAAGCATGCCCTTGCGAAGCTGGAGATGGACTTGTCCAGGTTGTGCACGCCCTGAACGACGCCGTCGCTGCTCTTGAAATCGTGAATGAGCGCACGGGTCTCGTTGCCGTCCTTGTCAGTGACTACCAGCTCGGCCTTGCTGCCCTGTGCCACCTTCATCTCGGTGTTCTTGTAGATGTCGCCGTATGCGTGACGTGCGATGGTGATGGGCTTCGTCCAGGTCGGGATATACGGAACTATGCCCTTGACCAGTATCGGCTTTCTGAACACGGTTCCGTCAAGGATTGCACGTATAGTGCCGTTCGGGGACTTCCACATCTCCTTGAGGTTGTACTCGGTCATGCGCTGTGCGTTCGGGGTGATGGTCGCACACTTTACTGCAACGCCGTACTTCTTGGTGGCGTTTGCGGAGTCTATCGTTACCTGGTCGTTGGTCTCGTTTCTGTGAACAAGGCCCAGGTCGTAGTAGTCGGTCTTGAGGTCAACATAGGGGGTGATGAGGATATCCTTTATCATCTTCCAGATAATCCTGGTCATCTCGTCGCCGTCCATCTCGACCAGCGGAGTTGTCATCTGAATTTTCTCAGCCATTGTAGTTTCCTTTCTATACAGAAATGCAATTGCAAATTACTTTCCGTTCCTGGTGAAGTTCAGCAGGCCGCCTGCGAGCATCATGCCCTTTCCACGCTCGGACAGCTCGCACTTTACCTCGAAGCTGAAGCCCTTTGTCTTGTCCTCTACGATGATCTTTCCGCCGTTCTCAACGATGGAGCGGATATTTGCGATAAGCAGATCGTCGCCCTGCTCTACCCTGTCGTAGTCAGCCTCGTTCACGAACTCCAGCGGCAGAATGCCGTTGTTGATGAGGTTCTGGCGGTGAATTCTCGCAAAGCTCTTGCAGATGATTGCCTTTACGCCCAGGTACAGCGGAGCCAGCGCAGCGTGCTCTCTTGAAGAGCCCTGGCCGTAATTCGTGCCGCCGACGATTATGCTGGTGCCGGCTTCCTTTGCTCTCTTCGGAAAAGTTTCGTCGCATACGGTGAAGCAGTACTCGGAGATTGCCGGGATATTGGAGCGCAGCGGGAGTATCTTGGCACCGGCGGGCATGATATGGTCGGTGGTGATGTTGTCGCCGACCTTGAGGGTCACGCCGGACTCGATATTCTCAGCCAGCGGCTTGTTTACCGGGAACGGCTTGATGTTCGGGCCACGGAGTATCTCAACGGAGGGAGCCTCCTCAACGGAAGCCGGGGGAACTACCATGTTATCGTTGATGATGAACTTCTCTGGCATTACATAAGCGGGCATATCGCCGCAGGTGCGGGGATCCGTGAACACGCCGGTGAGCGCAGAAGCCGCAGCGGTCTCCGGGGAAACGAGGTAGATCTGTGCGTCCTTGGTACCGCTTCTTCCGAGGAAGTTACGGTTGAACGTACGCAGGGAGATACCCTTGCTGTTCGGGGACTGTCCCATACCGATGCAGGGGCCGCAGGCACTCTCGAGAATTCTTGCGCCGGCAGCGATGAGGATAGCCAGGGTGCCGTCCTCGGCGATCTGGTTGAACACCTGCTTGGAGCCGGGGGCGATGGCAAGGCTCACGTCCGGGTGAACGGTCTTGCCCTTTAAGATGTGAGCGACCTTGCGCATATCCTGGAGAGAGGAATTGGTGCAGGAGCCGATACATACCTGGTCGATCTTGATCCTGCCGATCTCCTCAACGGTCTTTACGTTGTCCGGGCTGTGAGGACAAGCGGCAAGCGGAACCAGCTTTCCAAGGTCTATATTGACTTCCTCGTCGTAAACTGCGTCGGGATCAGCGGAGAGCGGAACGTAGTCCTCCTCCCTGCCCTGCGCCCTGAGGAACTGAAGGGTGGTTTCGTCAGACGGGAATATAGATGTTGTGGCGCCGAGCTCTGCACCCATGTTGGTGATAGTTGCACGCTCAGGAACGGAAAGACTCTTCACGCCATCGCCGGTGTACTCCATCACCTTGCCAACGCCGCCCTTTACGGAGAGCTGACGGAGGACTTCCAGGATAACGTCCTTTGCGGAGACCCAGTCGTTCAGCTTGCCGGTGAGGTTTATTCTGACTACCTTCGGCATGGTTATGTAGTAAGCGCCGCCGCCCATTGCCACTGCAACGTCAAGTCCGCCTGCGCCCATTGCCAGCATGCCTATTCCGCCGCCGGTGGGTGTGTGGCTGTCGGAGCCGATAAGGGTCTTGCCGGGCTTGCCGAAGCGCTCGAGATGTACCTGGTGGCAGATACCGTTGCCGGGACGTGAGAACCAGATACCGTGCTTCTTTGCCACAGAGCCAATGAATCGGTGGTCATCGGCGTTCTCAAAGCCGCTCTGAAGTGTGTTGTGGTCGATATAGGCAACGGAACGCTCAGTCTTAACTCTGTCAACGCCCATGGCCTCGAACTGTAAATACGCCATCGTACCGGTGGCGTCCTGGGTCAGGGTCTGGTCGATCTTTAATCCGATCTCGGTGCCCTTTACCATCTCGCCGTCGATGATGTGCGCCTTGATGATCTTTTCAGTCAGTGTAAGTCCCATTTCTTTGCTCCTTAGTTTCAAGTTTTCCCCGGGACGCTGCCCCGGCATGCATATACACTATATATTATATACTACTTTTCCCGTTCTGTCAAGAAATTCACAATACTTTTTGCAGGGCTTCACGAAAAAAGGTTCATTTTTCTCCGAGCAGCCTCCTGCGGTCCCTCAATATGTAGTATATCGTCCCGGCGGCATCCGCCAGGAACCACCCTATCGGAATGGATATCCAGATACCGAACACGCCTATCTCCGGCACGGAGGAAAGCAGGTTCGCAAGAACTACCCTCGTTCCCAGCGAGATGACAGTCAGCACAACGGACATGAACGGCTTATTGACCGCCCGGTAATAGCCGTACAGCATGAACAGTATCCCGATACCGATATAGCAGGCGCCCTCGGTGCGCAGGTACTCTGCGCCGACTTTCACGGTCCGCATGTCGGAGCCCTCCACGAAGAACTCCATCAGCGGCTGCGCAAGCACGCAGACCGCCACGCTCACCGCCATGCAGAACAGCGCCGTGCTGACCAGGGTCTGGCGTATCCCGCTGCGTATTCTCTCCGGCTTTGAAGCGCCGTAGTTCTGTGCCACGAACACCGAGAACGCATTTCCGAGGTCCTGCACCGGCATGTAGGCGATAGTGTCTATCTTTACCGCCACGGCGAACGCCGCCATGACTACAGCCCCGAAGCTGTTCACCACTGCCTGCACCATCAGTATGCCAAGGTTCATGACCGACTGCTGCAGGCAGGTCAGCCCGGAGAGCGACAGAATGCTGCGGAAGCGCTCCCTGTCCCAGTGCATGTCCTCCCGGCGGGGGCAGAACTCCCGGCAGGAAGCCAGGAAGTACGCCGTCAGCCCCAGTGCGGACGCATACTGTGCGATCACCGTAGCCGCCGCAGCACCTGCGATCCCCCAGCCTAGGGGTATCACGAACAGCAGATCGAGCCCGATATTCAGCACCACTGAAACTCCCAGGAACACCAGCGGCACCACTGAATTCCCGACGCTCCTGAGCAGATTGGACACGAAATTGTACACCGCCGTTGCAAAGAACCCGATGAACACCCACGCAAGGTAAGTGTGCATGTCCGCCCTTACCTCCTCCGGGACCTTGAGCAGCACTATGACCGGGTCGAGCACCGCATAGAACGCCCCGGTGAGCACCAGTGCCACGCCGCCTATAAGCACCGCCGACATGAACACGCCGCTGCGTATCGCCGCATTGTCCCGCCTGCCGAACGCCATCGAAACATACGACCCCGTTCCCAGCGACAGACCTATCACCACCGAGGTCAGGAACGTCAGCAGCGTATAGGACGAGCCCACCGCCGCCAGGGCGCCGTCCCCGATGTATTTCCCTACCACCCAGGTATCCGCAAGGTTGTATAGCTGCTGAAGGACGTTCCCCAGCATCAGCGGCACTGCGAACGCCCACAGACCGCCGGTTATGCTCACCGTGGTCAGGTCATGCCTTTTTGTTATCAATATCTCCCTCTTCCCCGGCAAACAAAAATCCCACTGCGGCCGCAATGGGATAATTTGTATGATGATCTCGCCAAAGCAATTACTGCTTATCCTCGATGAACTTTACGATGTCGCCAACGGTCTTGATGTTCTCTACCTGATCCTCGGGGATCTCAACGTCGAACTCGTCCTCAAGAGCCATTACCAGATCTACTACGTCCAGGGAGTCAGCGCCCAGGTCGTCCTGAATGTTGGAAGCCTCAGTGATGTCGTCAGCCTTGACGTCGAGCTGCTCAGCGATAAGCTCCTTAACCTTGTCAAATACCATTTGTGTAACCCTCCAATTAATGTTATAGTCCCTTCCGGAAACATTTCATGATATATTATATAACATACAACGCAAATAATCAAGCCCCGTATGAAATATTTTGCAAAGAATTTTCTACAAATTTATTCAGTAAACATGCCGATTTTTCTAAATTTCGCATAACGGCTCTCAAGAAGCTGCTGTATGTCTGCCTTTTTAAGACGGAACACTGCGTCCACCAGGTACTCGTAGATGTTGTCGGCGGTCTGCTCCTTGCTCATGTGGGCGCCGCCGGTGGGCTCTGCGATTATCTTGTCGCATACGCCGAAGTTCATCAGGTCCTCTGCGGTGATCTTCAGCACCTCACAGGCTTCCTTCTCCTTGGTCCCGTCTTTCCAGAGTATGGAAGCGGCACCCCTCGGGCTTATTACCGAATACAGCGCATTCTCCAGCATTGCCAGCTCATCGCAGACTGCGAGCGCCAGTGCTCCGCCGGAGCCGCCCTCGCCCAGGACCACCGATATCACCGGGGTTTTGAGGGTCATGAACTCGTACAGGTTGCGTGCTATCGCCTCGCCCTGGCCACGCTGCTCCGCCTCCACTCCGCAGAATGCACCGGGAGTGTCCACCAGGCAGATGACCGGTCTGTGGAACTTCTCCGCCTGCTTCGCCAGGCGAAGAGCCTTGCGGTAGCCCTCCGGGTGCGGCATTGAGAAGTTGGAGTGCTTGTTCTCTTCAAGGTTCCTGCCCTTTACCTGTGCTATGACCGTCACCGGCGTGTCGCTCAGGTAGCCTATGCCGCCGATTATCGCAGCATCGTCCCCGAACAGTCTGTCCCCGTGGAACTCCATGAACCGGGTGAACATCGCCGGGATATAGTCATTCACAGTGGGTCTGTCCTTGTGACGGATAAGCTCCAGTCTTTCGCAGGCTGTTAAATTACTCATCTTCTGTAAGCCTCCTTCGGGAAGCCGTGCAGCTTCAGGATATTTGAAATGCGCTTCCTCATCATGCCACGCTCGACTATCATATCAACAAAGCCGCATTCCTGCTGGAACTCCGCCGACTGGAAGTCATCGGGCAGGCGCTGGCGTATCGTGTCCTGAATGACACGTCTGCCTGCGAAGCCTATAAGTACCTTCGGCTCGGCAAGGATAATGTCGCCAAGGCTCGCAAATGAAGCGGTGACGCCGCCCGTGGTCGGGTCGGTCATTACTGAGATGTACAGCCCGCCGGCGTCACTGTGGCGCTTGACTGCGCCGCTGGTCTTTGCCATCTGCATGAGGGAGATGATACCCTCCTGCATTCTCGCACCGCCGGAAGCCGTGAACATCACCACCGGGAGCCCGTGCTCCGTTGCGTACTCGAACGCCCTTGCGATCTTCTCACCCACAACGCTGCCCATGCTCGCCATGAAGAAGTGGGAATCCATTATGCCGATGACCGTGCGGTAGCCACGGATAGTGCACACGCCGGTCTTAATTGCATCGTTCATGTCGCACTGCTGCTGCAGCTTTGCGACCTTGTCCTCGTACTTCGGGAACCCGATGGGGTTCAGCGGCTTCATGCCAGCATCGAGCTCAACGAAGCTGTCCTTGTCTGCGGTGAGCTCCAGACGCTCCTGCCAGGTAAGGCGTGCGTGGTAGTTGCACTTCGGGCAGACCTTCATCGCAGCGGTGAACTCACGGTTGTACACAACAGCGCCGCACCTCGGGCACTTGAACAGCAGGTCCTGGGGTATCTCAACGTCGCCCTCAGGTCCTGCGGGAGCCGCCGGCTGGTCAGCTACAAAGCGCTCCTTGACGATTTTGAACAGATCCTCTATAGCCATTCAGCTCACTCCCCCATAACGTTCTTGCGGTTAAGGAAACCTATGTCGAAATTGCCCGCCTCGAAATCCTCGTCCTTCAGCAGACAAAGCTGGAAATCAATGTTCGTTTCAACGCCCTCTATGATGAACTCAGAAAGAGCCACACGCATCTTCTTTATCGCTTCCTCACGTGTGGGGGCCTTCACCAGAAGCTTCGCTATCATGCTGTCGTAGTATGGCGGAATGGTATACCCCGCATAAACGGCGCTGTCTATTCGCACGCCGAACCCTCCCGGTGTGTGCAGCGACTTTATCGTGCCTGGGCAGGGACGGAAATTATGTCTGGGATCCTCAGCGTTGATGCGGCACTCAATGGCGTGACCGGTAAGCTGAACGTCCTCCTGCGTGAAGCCGAGCTCCTCCCCCGCAGCGACCTTTATCTGCGCCTTAACGAGGTCTATCCCGGTCACGAGCTCCGTTACCGGGTGCTCTACCTGGATACGGGTGTTCATCTCCATGAAGTAGAAGTTCCTGTCCCTGTCCACCAGGAACTCTATCGTTCCGGCGTTCTGGTAGCCGCTGACCTTTGCCGCAGCCACCGCAGCTGAGCCCATCTTCTGGCGGAGCTCCGGCGTCATGATGGGGCTGGGGCTCTCCTCAAGCACCTTCTGGTTGTGCCGCTGGAGCGAACACTCACGCTCGCCCAGATGTACCACGTTGCCGTGATTGTCGGCAAGAAGCTGTATCTCCACATGACGGGGGTCCACGATGAACTTCTCGATGTACACGTCCCCGTTGCCAAAGCATGCGAGAGCCTCCTGCTGGGCTGCGATGTACTGCGCTTCGAGATGCTCCTCGCTCTCCGCAAGGCGGATACCTCTTCCGCCGCCGCCGGCGGTCGCCTTAATCATTACGGGGTAGCCTATCCCGGCGGCTACCTTACGTGCTTCCTCGATGGTGGGCACTATGCCGTCAGAGCCCGGTACCACCGGCACTCCCGCAGATATCATGGTCTGCTTGGCGGAAGCCTTGTCGCCCATGGCGTCCATGACCTCCGGCGAAGGTCCTATAAAGGTTATGCCGCAGGTCCTGCACAGACGTGCGAAGTCCGCATTCTCGGAGAGAAAGCCGAACCCCGGGTGTATCGCCTGGGCATGAGTTATCTCACACGCTGCGATGATCGCCTTTGTATTCAGGTAGCTGTCCTTTGAAGCCGCCGGACCTATGCACACGGCTTCATCAGCTATCTGGGCATGCAGTGCGGAACGGTCAGCCTCGGAATAGACCGCAACGGTCTTTATGCCCATCTCACGGCAGGCACGCATTATTCTGATGGCTATCTCGCCCCGGTTGGCAATAAGTATCTTGTTAAACATTCTGTCAGCTCCAGATTTTATTCAGACTTGGGGGCGGGGTCTGCCACTGCAAAGGAGATCTCAGCGGTGACTACCTTCTTGCCGTTTACGGTAGCGACAGCGTCGCCGAAGCCTATCGGACCCTTCTTCTTGGTCATGGTGACATGAAGCTCCAGGGTATCCCCGGGCTTTACTGTCCCACGGAAGCGTGCCTTGTCTATCCCTGCGAAGAAAGCTATCTTGCCCCTGTTCTCCGGCAGGCAGAGCGCACAAACGGCTCCCGCCTGGGCGAGCATCTCGATCATCAGCACGCCGGGCTGTACCGGCTGACCCGGGAAGTGACCCTTGAACCAGTATTCGTCCGGCTTCAGGTACTTCTTTGCGGTGACGCTCACGCCGGGCTCCAGCTCGGTGACTTCATCAATAAGCAGGAACGGGTCACGGTGCGGGATTATCTCCTTGATCTGTTCAAGATTTAATGTCATGTCGGCTCCTTACTCAATTCTAATCAGCTTCTGACCGTACTCAACGGGCTGGCCGTCCTTTGCGTAGATCTCCGCTACTTTTCCGCTGAACTCGCTGTTTATCTCGTTCATCAGCTTCATGCTCTCGATGATGCATACCACATCGCCGGCGTTGACAGTATCGCCGACCTTGACGAATGCGGGCTTCTCCGGAGAGGGCGAAGCGTAGAAAGTCCCCACGATGGGCGAGGTGATGATATTGCCGGAAACAGCCTCAGCCGCCGGTGCGGACTGCTGCGCAGCAGGAGCCGGTGCAGCCGCAGGAGCCGCCATCATCGGCATGGGCATTCCCGGTGCGGGGGGAGGGCACTTCTTACCCTCGATGACGATATCAAGATCCTCGGTGCTGATACTTATCTTGCCAAGGTCGTTCTTCTTTACTATCTCAGCCAGAGCCTCGATACACTCGATGGTGTCCTCGATGGGTCTGGGCTCGCTGGTCTTGTTTGCCATTTCTGCTCTCCTTTCCGGTCAGTCAGCGGGACGCATGCATATGCAGCCGTTGTGTCCGCCGAAACCAAGGGAATTGCTCAGTGCGCCGGTGATCTTCATGTCACGTGCGCCCTCGGTAACGTAGTCGAGGTCACACTCGGGGTCCGGGGTCTTATAACCCAGGGTCATGTGCACCTTGCTGTTCTTTATAGACATTGCGGTGACTACCGCCTCAACTCCGCCGGCAGCGCCGAGCAGGTGTCCGGTCATGGACTTGGTGGAATTTATCGCAATATTCTTTGCGTGCCCGCCGAATGCTTCCTTTACCGCCATCGTTTCGGTGCGGTCGTTCATCGAAGTGGAGGTCCCGTGGGCGTTGATGTAGTTGATGTCCTCCGGCTTCATGCCCGCTTCCTCATAAGCGAATTTCATCGCCATTGCACCGCCCTTGCCCTCAGGGTCGGGACTTGTTTCGTGGTAGGCGTCGCAGGTGCTGCCGTAGCCGCATATCTCTGCGTAGATCTTAGCGCCACGTGCCTTTGCGTGCTCGTACTCCTCAAGCACCAGCAGGCCGCAGCCGTCGCCCAGCACGAAGCCGCTTCTCTCGGCGTCGAACGGGATAGAGGCCCTGTCAACGTCCGTGGAGCGTGTAACTGCGTGCATATTGTTGAACGCCGCATAGCAGAAGCCGATATCGCTGTGCTCGGTGCCGCCTGCGATGGCAGCGTCAAGATAACCGTGCTTGATGGAGCGGAAAGCCTCGCCGATGGACTGCGTGCCGCTTGCGCAGGCCGTAGTCACGCAGAAGTTGCTTCCCTTGAAGCCGGTGCGGATAGCTACCTCGCCGGCAGCCATGTTGCCTATCATCTTTGTGATGGTGAAAACTCCCACACGCTTGTTGCCCTTGTTGTGGTAGTTTGCCATCTCCTCTTCAGTGGTATAAATGCCGCCGATACCGCTGCCGATAACTACGCCGACACGATAGGGGTCGAGATCCTTCAGATCAGTCCCGGCGTCTTTAAGAGCCTGCATTGCGCAGTACACCGCATACTGAACGATAACGTCATTGCGGCGCTGCTCCTTCTTGTCAAAGTACTCTGACGGGTCGAAGTTCTTGACTCTTGCAACTACTGAAAGCTGCTCAGGCTCCTGGTCCGGAAACCATGGTGCCAGCTCAAAGCCGTGCTTTCCCGCCATAAGGCTGTTCCACAGCTCCTCGGGGGAATTTCCGCAGGGGGTGACTGCTCCCAGTCCGGTTATTACAACTCGTCTGTCCATTAAACGTTGTTCCTCCAACTAATTGTAGATTTATTTTCCGTTTGTAGGGGAGGGGCAAGCCCCTCCCCTACGGGGGTGAACGAAAACCTAAAACGGCTTACATGCTCAGTCCGCCGCTGATCTCGATTATCTGACCCGTTACATAGGAAGAGTCCGGGCTGCACAGGAAAGAAACCACACCTGCGATCTCCTCGGGCTGACCGTAGCGCTTCATTGCTATCTGTGCAAGCATTGCGTTGCGCTGCTCCTCGGTGAGCTTGTCGGTCATGGGGGTCTGGATAAAGCCGGGGGCTACTGCATTGCAGGTTATGCCACGGCTGCCGAGCTCCTTGGCGGTGGTCTTGGTCATTGCGATGATAGCGCCCTTGGAAGCGGAATAGTTCATCTGACCGGGGTTGCCGTAAAGTCCCGCAACGGAAGCGAGATTTACTATCCTGCCGCTGCGCTGACGTATCATGAGCTTGCCTACCAGCTTGGTCATATTGAACACGGACTTCTGGTTCACACGGATAACGAGGTCGTATATCTCCTCGCTCATCTGCGCCATCAGGCCGTCACGGGTGATGCCGGCGTTGTTTACCAGGACGTCCACGGTGCCGAAACGTTCCTTCGCCCACTTCACCATGGTTTCGCACTGGGAGTAATCGGAAACGTCCGCTGCATAGCACTCAGCCTCAGCGCCGAATGCACGGCAGGCGTCTGCTACTTCCTTTCCTGCGGTGTCGAGTATCTCCTGGGATACGTCGTTGATTATGATATTGTAGCCGTCCTTTGCAAGGCGCTTTGCTATCGCTGCGCCTATGCCACGGCTGGAGCCTGTGATAAGTGCTGTTCCTGCCATATTATTGTCCTCCCTTTCCGGTATCAGGTTTCAAAAATGAGTGCGCCATAGGTCAGCCCTGCGCCGAAGCCCACGAAGCATATCTTCATGCCGGGCTTCATAAGGCCCTTCTTCCGCATCTCGTCCAGGCAGACGGGAATGCAGGCACTGGAAACGTTGCCCATGCGCTCAATGTTCGTGTAGACCTTGTCCTCGGAGATGCCCAGCATCTCGGTCGCTTTCTTGATTATGCGGAGATTTGCCTGGTGGGGTATCACGATGTCGAGATCGTTGACGTCATAGCCGCCCTGCGCTGCGACGTTCTTCACAGCGTTGGTCATGGCGTTCACTGCGAACTTGTACACCGCATGTCCGTCGCTCTGGAGGAACTTCCTCTTGCTGTCGGTATCGAACATTGCGTCCCAGGGCTCCTCGCCCTCCCTGGTTTCGTAGAACGGGCAGTTCGGGTCGTAGTTTATCTTGCAGTAGAGCGCCTCGAACTCGTCGCCGTCTGCGCCGAGCATGGAGTAGAACGGCTTGTCAGACTTCCTGTACACCACCGCACCGGAAGCGTCACCAAACAGTATGCACATGGAACGGTCGGTGTAGTCAAGCTGGCCGGAGAGCCGCTCGCAGGCTACGACAAGTATCGTCTTGTAATGACCGGTCTCGAGGTACTTCTGCGCAATATCGGTCGCTGTGATGAAGCCCGTGCAGGCACTGTTCACATCGAACGCAGCCGCATTCACCGCACCTATCTTCTTCTGGATAAGGCAGGCTGTGGAGGGATAGAAGAAATCCGGTGTGCAGGTGGAAACCAGCACCAGGTCGATCTCCTCGGGCTTTACGCCGGCGTCCTCCAGGGCTTTCCTGGCAGCCTCCACGCCCATGTGGTAGCCGGGCTTGTCGGTGAGAATATGGCGCTGCTTTATGCCTGTGCGTGGCGTTATCCACTCGTCAGAAGTATCGAGGAACTCTGAGAACCTGTTGTTGTCCGCAACAAATTCCGGCACGTAGGTGCCAGTTCCTAAAATCTCAATTCCGCTCATTAAAAATTCTCCTTGATTTTCTGTGCAATATATAGTATAATAAACATGGTGTTTATCATTCCAGGGTGTATGTCCATGACAACCGCCCGGGCGGGCAGAACATGACATACCATATTTATTTTACCCCATTATAAGGGATTTGTCAACAGGTTTTTCAACAAATCTATACAAATCGCCGATTATCTCTTAACAATATTTTGTTTTTCAGTGAATTCTGTAACAGCTGACCTGCGACCATGGGTCAGAAAACAGGAACACCGACATACAGAAACAGAAAGGAATTACAGACAATGCGAGAAATTCCATCATCAGCCATTACAGAAACGGTAGCCCGGCTGTGTGAACAGGCAAATCTTCACCTCCCCTGCGGAATGCGTGAATGCATAACCGAAGCCGCCGGGCAGGAGGAAAGCCCGCTGTGCCGCAGTGTTCTGGGCGACATCGTCAGCAACATCGACTGCGCCGCAGAACTCGGCGTTCCGATCTGCCAGGACACCGGAATGGCGGTGATATTTGCGGAGATCGGGCAGGACGTCCACATAACAGGCGAGCCGTTCGAGGACGCCGTGAACGCCGGAGTGGCGCAGGGCTACGTCAACGGAAAGCTGCGCCTTTCCATCGTGGGCGACCCGCTGGAGCGAAAGAACACGAACAACAACACGCCTGCGGTCATTCACACCAGGATAGTGCCCGGGGACAAGATACATATCATGGCGGCTCCGAAGGGCTTCGGCAGCGAGAACATGAGCCGCCTGAAAATGTTCACACCCTCTGCGACAAAGCAGGACATCGTGGACTTCGTGACCGAGTGCGTCAGCCTTGCCGGGAGCAATCCATGTCCCCCGATCGTTGTGGGCGTGGGCATCGGCGGCGACTTCGAGTACTCCGCCTTCCTTGCGAAAAAGGCGCTCTGCCGTGACCTCGCAAAGCGCAACCCCGACCCGGTCTACGCAGAACTCGAGCAGCAGATGCTGGACAGCATAAACCGGCTCGGTATCGGCTCCCAGGGCTTCGGCGGGACGGTCACTGCGCTGTACGTCAACATCGAGAAGTCTGCAACGCACATCGCAGGACTTCCGGTGGCGGTCAACATCGGCTGCCACGTGACACGGCACGCAGAGGCGGATATCTGATTTAATTCGGATCTTTCAACGATAAAGATTATATTTTTTGGAGGTTTATTTCATGAAAACAGTTTTCTTATTTTCCGGACAGGGTTCACAGTACCCGGGCATGGGCGCTGAGCTCGCAGAAAAGTCCTCTGCTGCAAAGCAGATACTTGAGTGCGGCTCCGATATCATGGGTTTCGACCTGATGAAGAAGCTCACTGAGTCCACCCCCGAGGAGCTCTCGCAGACCCGTCTGTCCCAGCCTGCCATCTTCACGACCTCTATGCTGGCGCTCGCCGCTGCACGTGAGAACGACATCGACAACGCAGCTGTAGCAGGCCACTCCCTCGGCGAGTACGCAGCTATGTACGCTTCCGGAATGCTCGGCATGGAGGACGCTTTCAGGGCTATAAAGCTCCGCTCCGCAGCTATGGCTGACGCCGCTGAGGCTACCGGCGGCGCAATGGCAGCCATCATCGGCAGCGACAACGACACCATTGCAAAGGTCTGCGGCGAAGTGAACGGCTTCTGCGCCCCCGCAAACTTCAACAGCCCGCAGCAGACCGTCATCGCAGGCGAGTCCGCAGCCATCGACGAAGCGATCGCAAAGTTCGCCGAAATGGGCAAGCGTGCTGTGAAACTCGCAGTTTCCGCTGCGTTCCACACAAAGCTGATGGCTGGCGCCGCTGAAAAGTTCAAGGGCGAGATTGCAGGCTTCCCGTTCAGGGCGCCCTCCTGCACGTTCTACTCCAACCTCTATGGCAGGAAGCTGGACGACTTCTCCGACATGCCCTCCTATCTGGCTTCCCACATCTGCTCGCCGGTACGTTTCGTTGAGGAGATGACCGCTATGCAGGCGGACGGTATCGAAGCTTTCGTTGAGCTCGGCCCTGGCAAGGTGCTGACAGGTCTTGTAAAGAAAACCGACCGCAGCGCAAACGCTATGCACATTGAAAACGCTGAGACCCTCGAAAAGGCTCTCGCAGCACTGAAAGGTTGATGAAAATGCGTAAATTCGGTATATTAGGACACCCCCTGGGACATTCCCTCTCCCCGCAGATACACGCTGCGCTATTCGCCCTCGACGGCGAGACCGTGGACTACCAGATGTACGACATCGCCCCGGAGGATCTCCACGACAAATTCGGCTTCCTGGCGACCCTGGACGGCTTCAACATCACTATCCCCCACAAGGTCCCCATCATTGATTTCTGCGACAGGCTGGACGAGGGCGCACAGCGCTACCGCTCCGTAAACTGTATCAAGGTCGGCACAGAAAAGGTCGGCTACAACACTGACGTCATCGGCTTCACGAAGTCCATAAAGGCGCTCGGCGCTTCGCTGGGCTCAAGGGTGCTGCTCATAGGCTGCGGCGGCGTAGGCAGAATGATGGCTATAGAAACCGCCCTGGAGGGCGGTGATCTCACGATAGCTGCCCTGCCCTCCGACAAGGCTCTTGCGGAGGAGGTCGTAAAGGAGATAAAGGCGCTCCGCCCTGACGCAAAGGTGCAGATAGCCTGGATAAGCGGTGCGGCACTGGATAAGTCCGACCTCCCCGCAGGCTCGCAGTACGACCTGCTCGTCAACGCATGCCCCGTGGGAATGTTCCCTAAGGTGGACAGAATGCCCTGCACGCCCGCCGTGCTCGACGGCGTGAAGTTCGTGTTCGACGCCGTGTACAACCCCAAGGTGACCCTCCTCGCAAAGACCGCCAGGGAAAAGGGCGCAAAGGCTATGACCGGCATGGCAATGCTGGTGCTCCAGGCAGTCGCTGCGCATGAGATATGGGACGGCGCCTCCTACAAGGACGAGGACATCAGCAGGATAATCTCCGACATGGAGGACCTGATATGAGCGCTTCCGTGTATCTCTGCGGCTTCATGGGCTGCGGCAAGAGCCACATCGGGCGGCTTCTGGCTGCGGAGCTCGGGCGGGAACTCGTGGACCTCGACCGTGTGATAGTCGAGCGTGAGGGAATGTCCATACCGGACATTTTTGCGCAGTTCGGCGAGCCGCATTTCCGGGAGCTCGAAGCAAAGTATATCCGGGAGCTCAGCGGCGGCTACATCGTGGCGACCGGCGGCGGAGCGCTCATAAACGACACCACCGCAGAATTCGCACGCAGGAGCGGGCTTTCGGTGTACATAAACGTCCCGTTTGAGGTGTGCTATGAGCGCATAAAGAACGACCGCAACCGTCCCCTTGTCGTGAACAACACCCCGGAGCAGCTCCGCCGTATATACGACACCCGTGCCGGGATCTACCGCCGGAACTCCATGGCGATGGTGAACGGCAACGCCCGGGACAGCGTGGTCTGCGGCGAGATAGCAAAGCTCGTCAGGGTATTCGAGAAGAACGGAACTCTCTGAAAGGATACAAATGGTAGTAATCAACGTTAAGATAAGATCAATGGCGGACCGGGACAGCGAATGCGGTTTCGTGCGCTGCTCCGGGGGAGTTTTCACGGAGCTCGGTGACATGTCCGGCTACGCTGAGATACCCGGGGAGGAGGTCATAGACGGCGCAGGACTGACGCTCTGCCCCGGCTTCATTGACGCCCACTGCCACCTCGGCATGTGGAACGACGCCCTGTGCTTTGAGGGCGAGGACGGCAACGAGGACACCGACCCGTCAACACCGCACCTGCGTGCCATCGACAGCGTGAATCCCATGGACAGGTGTTTTGAGGACGCCGCAGCGGCGGGAGTGACCTCGGTGTGCACCGGTGTAGGGAGCGCAAATCCGATAGGAGGCTCGTTCATTATTATAAAGACCCGGGGAAGCCGCCGTGTGGACGACCTTGTCGTAAAGTCCCCGGCAGCGATAAAATTCGCCCTGGGCGAGAACCCGAAGAACACTTACAACGACCGGGACGAAACCCCGGTCACACGCATGGCGACCGCTGCGATAATCCGTGAGCAGCTCACCAAGGCGAAGCGCTACAGCGAGGACCTCGCAGAATACGAGCGCCTGAAAGGCACCGAAGACGAGATATCACGTCCGGATTTCGACATGAAATGCGAAGCGCTTCTGCCACTGTTCGATAAGGAGCACCCACTGAAAGCACACTTCCACTGCCACCGTGCGGACGACATCTTTACTGCGCAGCGTCTGTCAAGGGAATTCGGGCTGGACTACGTGCTGATACACTGCACGGACGGCGCCCTCATCGCCGAGGAGCTTTCCGAGGATAAGCCTGCGGTAGTACTGGGGCCTGTTTTCGGCGACCGTGGCAAGCCGGAGCTCGCAAACCACGACATCAGGACGCCGGCGGTGCTTGCTTCCCACGGGATGAAGTTCGCCCTGTGCACCGACCACCCGGAAACTCCGATACAGTATCTCCCGCTGACGGCGGCGCTGGCGGTCCGTGGCGGTCTTGACCGTGAGGAAGCCCTGCGCTGCATCACGATAAACGCTGCGGAAATGCTCGGCGTGTCCGACCGGATTGGCTCAGTCGAGCCGGGCAAGGACGCCGACTTCACGCTGTACGCTGACGAGCCGGTGGACATGATGACCTCCCCCGTGCTCACCGTGATACGTGGGAAGATAGTCCACAAGAAGGCGCAGTCATGAGGGGCTACAGGAATAAGAGCCAGAAGAGCGCATCCGGGGGGGCGTTCCGCTCGCTGCTGAAGAAGCCGTGGATCTTTGCCGGGGCGGCGCTGGGACTGGACATTGCCATGCTGGTGTGCGGCATGGTGCTGTCGACAGTTCAGTTTCAGGTGGAATATACCCTTGTTGACAAGGCAGTTGAGAGAAGTCAGCCGCTTGCGTTCTTTGGCGTGATAGCAGCGGCAGTCACAGGCGTTGTCTGTGTTCTTACAGCGTTCATAATCGCTGGAGCGTTTCTGAAAAAACGTCATGGGATACAGATCCTTGGAGCTGCAGCCCTGCTGATACTGTCGCTTGTCATGGTAGGAATGTCCACCGCTACTGCGATGGGCATGCCCTCCAAACAGCGCAAATGTGTCGCTTTTACAGACGAACAATACAGCCTTATAATCGAGGAGGAACAGCCCTATTACGGCACCGGGAAAGTCACATTCTTCCTGACCGATGCCAATGACAACGAGACGCTCCGGCTTCTGGGCAGCACGGACATCTCGGAGTACTCCACCTCTGACGACCGGTACACGGTAAACTGGGTCACTGATAATATCCTGGTGGTAGGCTTCACGGACGGAGCGAACTACCGTACCATTCAGATGAACGTAGAAAAATAGCTGTTCGGAATTCTGAGCCGGGTTTACGGACAAGTGATGATCACCCAATATAATAAAAGGGACTGTAAAATTTACAGCCCCTTTTGATTTATAGCCGGATACAAAATTTAGCTTATGGTAATTCCGGAGAGATAGAACGCAGCGGGAGAACCCTCTGTTCCCTTGGGTACGATCTTCAGGGTGTGCTTGCCGCTCTCGTCAAAGCTCTTGAGCTCCTTGAACTCGACATAGTTGCCCCAGCCGCCGGTGAAATCTGCGTTGACGGTTTCAACGAACTCATCATCTACATAGATGTCTGCAACACCTGCGTTGTGTGTGAGCATGCCGTACAGTATACCGATGTTCTGCGCCTCGACCTCGATAACAAGTGCGCTGTCATCGCCGAAGTCGCCCTTGCTTGCCTTTGCTACCCACGGGTTCTTGAACCCGCCGAAGTCCTGCTGAAGCTGACGGAATGCGCCGTTGGAAACCGGCTGTGCATCGTCTGTGGTCAGGAGCTGGGCCTTTTCGTACTTTGCGCCCTCCTCGCCTGCGGCAGGAAGTGCCGGGTCGGTGGTGTCAACGCTGTCAAGATTGTCCGCAACGTACTGGAGGTAGGTGGTCAGCATTGCGCTGAGGATAGCGTGGCCGTTAAGGTTCGGGTGGATATTGTCGCCGGAAATGTTGCTCCACTCGATACCCTGGCTCTTGAGGAAGTCCAGCATAGCGTCATGGTAGGAAACGAACGGCACGGAGTACTTCGCAGTTACCTGACCGTGGCAGTCCTGGACGCTGGTGCCGTCCTCCTGGGTCATTGCGATGCAGATGATGCCGGGAGCGGTGTCATACTGCCAGATCTTGCGGATAAGTCCCTCGTAGGTCAGCTTGTTGATGTTATTATTGGAAGATACATCGTTGACGGAGAAGTCGATGAATACCAGGTCAGGGTTCTTGCTGAGCACCTGGGTGTCGCAGCGGTGAACGCCTATGTATGAGCCTGTCGCACCGATACCTGCATTGACATAGTTCACGGTAGCATTCTGCTCCTGGAGCCACTTTGCGGTGAGCGCTGCGTAGCAGTTCTCATTATCTGCGCCGGTGCCCTGAGTGATGGAGCCGCCCAGGAACGCTACTGTAACTTCCTCGCCGTTCTGGAGCTTCTGGAGCACCTTTGCGATACGTGCGGGATTGCCCTGGGTGTACATCAGCTTGGTTATCATCTGCTCGGCTGCGGAGGTCGCAGTCGCCTCGTCAAGACCCAGTCTTTCCTGAATTGCTGCGGAAAGGTTGTCCGGCTTCATCGGGTTCGGCAGAACTACGTCCCCGGAAGCGTCAGCGGCGTCTGCGGTGGAAGCCGTATCAGCCTCAGCGGAGCTTGTGCTGTCCTCTGCGGTGGCTGCGGAGCTGCTGTCTGCGCTCCCGGCTGCGGAACTGTTGTCTGCGCTGTCAGCGGCGGAGCTGCTGCCTGAACTGTCAGCTGCGGAGCTTTCGCTGTTGCCGGAGCAGCCTGCCATTGCAAGCACCATCGCCCCTGCAAGCGCTATTGCCAGGAATTTCTTCATCGTGATCTCTCCTTTGATTAAGTAACTTGGGTTATTAGGTTAAGTAAAACGCATCCCTTACATTAGGTATTATACACTTTACAAAATAGGTTGTCAATAGGGAACGATTAAAAACCTTTGTAAAAATCGGGAAAAGGCGCAGCCGGACAGCTACGCCCATGATATCACACAGGGACCGGAACGGATCTGAGTATCTCGGTCACAAGCTCTGAAGCTGCCGCAAAGTCCGTCTGGGAAGCGGACAGGACCAGCCTGTGGGAGAGCACCTCCACGGCTACCGTTTTTACGTCGTCGGGAGTTGCATAGTTCCGGTCGTTCATAAGGGCCATAGCCTGTGCACACCTGAACAGCGCTATAGAACCTCTCGGGCTGACGCCTAGCTTCACCTGCGGGAGATTTCGTGTGGAGCATACCAGGGACAGGATATACGCCTTGACCTTCTCAGAAATCGTCACCTGAACCGCCTGAGCCCTTAACTGCATGAGCTCCTCCAGCGACATCACCGGTGAAACTGCCACCCTCTGGGGCATGACGTCAAGCATCTTCATCTCCGCCGCACGGTCGGGGTAACCCATGGAAACCCGCATCAGGAAGCGGTCGAGCTGGGCTTCCGGCAGGTGATACGTGCCGAAAGTTTCGATAGGGTTCTGGGTCGCAAGGGTCATGAACGGCTCCGGGAGTTTGTAGGTCTTGCCGTCAACGCTTATCTGAAGCTCCTCCATCGCCTCCAGCAATGCTGACTGCACCTTCGGGGAGGAACGGTTGATCTCGTCCGCCAGCAGGAAGTTGCACATCGCTGCGCCGGGACGGTACTCGCTCTTGCCGCTGTTCATGTCGATGGCGGTGTAGCCCACCACGTCCGACGGCATGAGGTCCGGCGTGAACTGAATGCGCCCGAAGCTGCCGGAAACGCTCTTCGCAAGGGTCTCCGCAAGCAGGGTCTTGCCGACGCCCGGGACGTCCTCGATGAGCACGTGAC
>CAKSGA010000017.1 GCA_934454435.1 uncultured Oscillospiraceae bacterium
CGGCTATGCGGTATCTCACAACAGGCGGCGGGCTACAGGTTCGGGGAACTCTCGCAGCTCCGGCGCCGGCAGGAAAATATACTGCGCTCCGGGCTGGGGTCATTGCCGGTGCTTTCAACGGACGAAATCCCGGTCTGCTCCTGCCCGCAGAGCGTTTTCCTCAGCCGGGATATCGACAGGGAACTTTTCATGCGGTTCTCGCCGTTCATCAGCAGCTACATCAGCCACCGCAGCGCTCATGACGGCTATGAGCGTTATCTTAAAGAAGTACGCCGGGAACCTATGGCGATATAAAAAACAGGCTGCCGAAAAGACAGCCTGTCTGTTTTATTGGTCAAGCCTGAAATGCACCGGAATGCCGTTGCGATACTCCAGCTGAGGTTCGCCCTGGATAAGCGGCAGGAAATAGTTCAGTGCGTCCACCGTGACATTGTTCCCGGCTTCGTTTATCCACTCCCTCGGGAACTTCTTTTCCTGGTTCGCTACGTTTTTTATATCAGCGGTGACTATCTCCACACGGTATGGATTGTTGCTTATCCTGCGGAACGCCATCATCACGCCGCTGCTTCCGTACTCCAGTGCGGACTTCACCGCTTCCCTGCCGATACGCTCCGCTTCGGTCAGGTCGGTAAGCGAAGCTATGTGGGAGCTGCAGCGCTGCATTACGTTGAGTTCTACCGAACGTACCTTGCACCCGATGTGCTCCTTGGTGTACTCCTCCAGCCACTTGCCTATGCCTGACAGGTACTTGTGACCGAATGCGTCCACCGCCTCGGAGGAATGGAACCCGTCCCCGGGAGTGATACCCTCGGACACCGCAACTATCACCGCCTTATACCGCAGCTGAGCCTGCTTGACGTCCTCAAGGTACTTCTCCGGCGAGAACTCCCCCTCGGGAAGATATATCATGTGCGGTGCGGGCTCGCCGTTCGCACGGAGCACGCAGGAACTCGCAGCAAGCCAGCCTGCATCACGTCCCATTATCTCAACGATGGTCACGGACGGAATGGAATACACACGGCTGTCACGGATTATTTCCTGTAGGGTCGCCGCAACGTACTTCGCCGCTGAGCCGAAGCCCGGCGTGTGGTCCGTTTCGGTCACATCGTTGTCTATCGTCTTGGGAACCCCGACGACCTTTATGCGAATGTCCTTTTCTGCAAAGTAGCTGTGCAACTTCATTACCGTGTCCATGGAGTCGTTGCCGCCGATGTAGAAAAACGCACGTATATTGTGACGGTTGAACACCTCGGTTATGCGGAGGTAATCCGTTTCGTCCTCATGCCAGTCCCTGAGCTTGAAACGGCAGGAGCCGAGTATCGTGGAAGGCGTGGTCATGAGAAGCTGCTTGTCATGGTCGTCCATCAGAATGCTGCGGAGGTTCAGCAGGCGGTCGCCCAGAATTCCCTCGATACCGTTTTCTGCGCCGAATATCTCGTCTACCTCGCTGTTCTGCTCTGCGCCGTTGAATACGCCTGTAAGGCTCGCATTGATAGCTGCTGTTGGTCCGCCGGACTGTGCTACTGCAACATTGAACATTCTTTTGTCCTCCTGAATTATCTGTATGGGTAAATCATGCTATAATTTTAGCATATTGTTATATAAATTTCAATAGCCGTTATACACAAAAAAGGACAGAAATACTCTGTCCTTTTAGAATATGTGTTAATTAGCGGGTTCTATTCATTTACAGGGGTAACTTACAATGCTGCTATACCCTTTATATCGCCTTCGTGTGAAAACGCCATAATTGCAAAGTTCCTACAGCCGTATACGTGGCGAGGTACTCGCCCTATTTTGTGAACTTACCAAAATGGCTCTCGCCTTCGTGTGAAAACACCATAAGTGCAACGCACCTACAGCCGTATACGTGGCGAGGTACTCGCCCTATTTTGTAAACGAATAAGAATGTGTCTTACCTTCGTGTGAAAACACAATACCTGCCATGCGCCTACAGCCGTATACGTGGCGAGGTACTCGCCCTATTTTGTAAACGAATAAGAATGTGTCTTACCTTCGTGTGAAAACGCAATACCTACCATGCGCCTACAGCCGTATACGTGGCGAGGTACTCGCCCCTAGTCGCCGAAGGAGATGCCGATGTCTTTGGCGGTCTTGACCATTTTGCAGTCTACCGGGACGAACTTTGTTTTCATTGCAACGTCACCGAGGGGATTTTCGGTGATTTTGCCGTCAACCATTGCAACGGTGTAGCCGAACTTTTTGTCCCTGAGGAGCTGCGCTGCGTGGGCGCCGAACTGAGTTGCAAGTATCCTGTCATAAGCGGACGGGCTGCCGCCTCTCAGCATATGACCCGGAACTACCGTTCTCGTTTCAAGCCCGGTCATGCTCTCAATCTGCTTTGCGATACGAGCGGTAGCGGTAGTGTAGCCCGCCTCCGTACGCAGCCGGGTGCGCTCTTTCTTCTTCATCTTCGCTTCCTCAACGTCAAAGCACCCCTCTGCCACGGCGAGGATAGAGAAGTTCTTTCCGGCGTCCGCACGGCGCTGGCATGCCTGCGCCACCTTGTTGATATCGTACGGGATCTCCGGCAGGAGTATGATGTCGGCACCGCCGGCAAGACCGCTGTAGAGGGTCAGCCAGCCTGCCTTGTTGCCCATTATCTCAATGACCATTACACGGCTGTGGGAATTCGCCGTGGTGTGTATGCGGTCGATGACCTCAGTTCCGATATCCACCGCAGAATGGAACCCGAATGTAACGTCAGTGCCGAATATGTCGTTGTCGATGGTCTTGGGAAGCCCGATGACGTTCAGACCCTCTTCCGAAAGCATGTTGGCGGTCTTGTGGGTGCCGTTGCCGCCCAGTGTGAACAGGCAGTCCAGCTTGAGATCCTTGTAGGTGTCCTTCATCTCCTTGACCTTGTCCACCTTGTCGTCCTCGATGATCTGCATCATCTTGAACGGCGTGCGCTTGGTGCCGAGTATCGTGCCGCCCTGGGTAAGTATGCCTGAAAAATCAGACGGCTGCATGCTCTTGTAAACACCGTGGATAAGCCCGTGATAGCCGTCATGTATGCCGACTATTTCGACCTTGTCCTCGCCGAATGTTTCATAGATCGCCTTTGCAGCGCCCCTTATCGTGGCGTTAAGTCCAGGGCAGTCGCCGCCGCTGGTGAGCATGCCTACTCTAAGTTTTCCCATATCGTTGTCCTCCTGCTTTTATTTCTCCGGAAATATTTCCGGCAAGTTGCTGTTTCAGTTCTTGGTTTTGAGCCTTCTGCGAATGTCACTGCCGTAAAACGGCATCAGATGAAAGCTGAGAAGCCTGGAACATATCTTGTCCTGGTAATGCTTGCTGAGCTCCTGCGGAGGGTAATTAGTGCTGACTATCATCGGCAGGCTGCGGCTTATGCGGCTGTTTATCATCTCATAAAGCAAGGACGCATACAGCGGCTTGTCCATCTCGGCGCCAAGGTCGTCAAGTATCAGCAGGTCGCAGCCGGTCAGCGCCGACATCGTGTCGTTGTCAGACTTCCCGAAATACTCCCGCTCCAGTATCCTCAGAAGCTCCGGCGAGGAGCCGTATATGACGCTGTTCCCCTTGTCCATGACCTTTGCCGCTATCGCAAGGGAAAGGTGAGTCTTTCCGAGCCCGGTCGCCCCGCTCATCAGAATTCCGCCGCTCTCCGTCGTGAAGCTGTCCGCATAGCTGCGGCAGTACATCAGGTTGCGCTCCATAATGACACGCTCCGACACGTGCAGGTCGGGATTGATGAGGTCAGGGTAATAGTCCAGCCGGAAGCTGTCAAACGATGAAAGCTCCAGCGGGGAATTCTCGTTGAGCTCCCTCGCAGCCTCCTCCAGCATCAGCCTGTGAAAGCAGCTGCACCACTTCCCGTTCACGGTCCCCTTATCATGACACACAGGGCATGTGTATATCGGCTCGAGATAGTCAGCAGGATAACCAGCCTTTGTGAGCAGCTCTGTCATGCACTTCTGGGTATCGCTGTTATCACGCTCCAGCCGGGCGACACCGTCTGAAACCTCGCCGCCCTGCATTATCAGCATTATGAGCTTATGCCCCGTTTCCGCAAGACGCTCTGACAGCTCACGGTACTCCGGCAGCTTTTCATCGACCTCCTGGCGGCGCAGGTCGGCCAGAATTCTGTTGTCGCTGCGGCGCTTGTTCAGCCTGTCCATCGCAGCGTTGAAATAATGCTCGTTAAATCCCATGCGTCACCTTCTCTGATCTCACTGATACTGCCGCCGCAGCTCGTCCATAACATCGTCCATGTCGATGGAGGAATTCCCGCTTTCCGTTTTCTTGGCGGATCTACTGCGGTGCTCCTCGCTGGCACGTTTGGCGTCAGCAGTGTTGTATATTCCAGTGGTTTTCCAGTTTTCCAGTATCTTGTTTGTGTAGCTGAAGTTCAGCGAACCGGTCTTGTCCAGCGTTATCTCGTACGCCAGTATCACCATTTCCTCGTCAAAGCCCCATTCTTCGGTCCACTTCTTGATGTAATTGAGCTGGTTCGGGGAGAATTTCGTTTTCATGTCCATCGCACGGCGCAGATTTTCCTCCACGCTGAAGCGCTTCTCCAGTTTCAGCAGGTGTGCGTCCGCCTCGGCAACGGTGCGTATATTCTCGTTGACCCAGTCCTGCGCCGTGGCGAGTATGTAGTTCGGGGTGGTCTTGCCCACCCGAAAGCAGTATTTGAGCAGCATCACTGCGACCTCTGCGGGAAGCCCGTAGAAGTCCGTGAGCTGCAGCACCATGCGGCTCTCAGCGGTCTTGAGGACCCGCCCGTAAAGCGCCTGGACCTCCCGGAACAGGAAATCCACAGCACTGTCCGTATTTATGCGCTGCGCAATGTCCCGGGCCGTGTATATCGCCGCCCCGGAGTTCACGTCTGCGACCCTGCGCAGGCTGGATGGCTTCTGCTCCGGCTCCGGGTCCGTGACCTCGGGCAGATGCTCCTGAGCGGTGTCGTCCGTCGGTATCAGCTCGCCCTCGTCCATGCGTATGACCCCACGCTGAAACCAGAACATCGCAGCGTCCTCGAGCTCGCCGTCACGCTTAATCCCGAGGGCGCCCCGGAGCTGCTCCTCCGTGAAGCTCTCGCCGCCGTGGCGGAGAAGATACAGCAGCAGCTTCAGCGCTGCGCCGTCTGCAAGTTTTATATATTTATCGACAACGCCGCAGGGAACCGCAAAAACACTGCTCCACACCCCGGCGTCCAGAGAATACTTCATCTGCTCACCTTTTTCAACCTACCCGCCGGACGTTGTGGAAAACTTTTCAGCCCGGCGCAAGTTTTTCTATCAAGTATTATACCATAAAAGTCCCGACATTGCAACAGATTTTTTGTTACCAGTGCATAAACTCGAAGAAAAGCGCCGCCAGCTCCCGTATCAGATAATTCGGGAACACCATCGCCCGGGTGGGTGCGGAATAATGTCCCACGGAAAGTCCCAGCCGCCGGGCGTTAAGCTCCGCACGGTACTGGTGGAAGTCGTTAGTGACCACCGCTATCCCGTCTGAAATATCAAGCTGCGTGAATATCCGGGCGGAATTCGTGAAATTCTCCTCCGTGGAGGTGGAGCGCTCCTCAGTGAAGATACGGCGTTCGTCAACGCCGTGCTCCAGCAGCCAGTTTTTCATGCAGATCGCCTCGGTGACGTCCTCGCCACGACCCTGGCCTCCGGTGACTATCACGGGAACTTCCGGGTTCCCGGTTATCAGTGGGAGCGCCGTGTTCAGGCGGTTTTCGAGCTCCCCGCCCGGGTCAGTTCCGTGGACCTGACACCCCAGTATCATCACGCACTTTATCTCCTGCAATGGCACGCTGGAATACTTCGCCATCATCACCCCATTGCAGGTGCAGATACCCAGGAACGCCGCAATGACGGCTCCCAGCGTCACCAGAGCAAATTTACCGGCGGCAAACCTCCACGCCAGTTTCAGCAGTCTGCCGAGGGCTCCCGCAAAGACAGCGCAGAGCGCCACTAAAGCACTCAGCAGCACGCCGAGGAAAGTCCCGGCATTTATGAACCCGGGCAGGCATATCCACACGCAGAACCCCGCAGCAGCTGCAGCGACCACCCACTGCGCCGGGTGAATTTTCAGCTTTCCCACTTTACCTCCATATCATAAAAAAGCCCGACTAATGCCGGGCTTTTAGCTTGTCAAAAAAGCATTTTCCCAGGCTGCCGAGAAAGGTGCAGATGCTAGGAACCCGCACTGCGACTAGGCTTTGTGCCTGTCGCAGTGCGGAGTGACGACGCAGATGTGCCTTTATCGACAGCCTGAAAGCCCGACTAATGGCCGGGCTTAATATTATTTATTATAATGACATGCCTAATGCAAGCGCTTTCATGTTCGCTTCGATAAGGTCGGACTTTTTCGGGGGAATTATCTTCTCCAGGGTAGGTCTGACCGCCTCGATGACAGCGATCCCGGTTTCCTTGAGCAGCTTTCCTACAAGAATGATGTTCGCCATTCCCGGCATGCCGTGCTCTGCGGCGAGCGCCGTGGACGGTATGCAGAAGCTGCGGATATCGCTGCGGGTGCACTCCTTTGTGACAAGAGTGCTGTCGATTATTGCGATCCCGCCCGGCTTCACGCTGTTTATGAACTTGTCGTAGCTCGGACCGTTCATGGCGATGAGCACGTCCGGGTCGGTAACATACGGGGAGCCTATCGGCTCATCTCCCACGCATACGGCGCAATTCGCCGTACCGCCACGCATTTCAGGCCCGTAGGACGGGAGCCATGACACCTGCTTGTCCTGGTTCATGCCGAGGTAGGCAAGCAGCTTCCCGGCAAAGAGTATCCCCTGACCGCCGAAGCCGGCGAGTATCGTTTCAGTCGTCATCTTATCGCTCCCTCCTTGAATACGCCCAGCGGATAGTACGGCACCATGTTCTCCCTGAGCCACTTTATTGCCTCTACCGGAGAAAGCCCCCAGTTGGTGGGACAGGTGGAAAGCACCTCGATAATGGAAAAGCCCTGCTTGTTCTTCTGAAACTCAAAACCCTTTCGTATCGCGGCCTTTGCCTTGCGGATATTTGCCGGGTCCGTCACCGTGACACGCTCCGCCAGCGCAACGCCTGAAAGTGTGGACAGCATTTCGCATACCCTCACCGGGAAACCCTCAACATCAGGATCTCTGCCGTAGGGCGTTGTCTGTGTGACCTGCCCCGGAAGAGTTGTCGGCGCCATCTGGCCGCCGGTCATGCCGTAGGTCGTGTTGTTGATGAATATTACGGTGATGTTCTCGCCACGGGTCGCCGCATGGACTGTTTCCGCCGTGCCGATAGCCGCAAGGTCGCCGTCGCCCTGGTAGGTGAACACGAACTTGTCGGGGTTGCCCCTCTTGACGCCTGTAGCGACCGCCGGTGCACGTCCGTGCGCAGCCTCTATCATATCGCAGTTGAAGTAATCATAAGCCATTACCGAACATCCCACCGGACATACGCCGATGGTGTCGCCCTCAATGCCCATCTCGTCAATTACCTCTGCCACCAGTCTGTGGACTATTCCGTGGGTGCAGCCCGGACAGTAATGGAACGGCACGTCCGTCAGTGCCTTTGGTTTGTTGAAATCCGGCATATCACTCAGCCTCCTTTGCAAGCGCCTTAATATGTTCAAGGATAGCCGAGGGCTTCGGGATAACGCCGCCGGTGCGTCCGTAGAAATCCACCGGCAGCCGGCAGCCCAGCGCCAGCTTCACATCATCTATCATCTGTCCCATGGACATCTCAACGCACAGAACCCTCTTTGCGTTCCTGCACGCTTCATTCAGTTCATCAACGGGGAACGGCCACAGTGTTACCGGGCGGAAAAGTCCCGCCTTTATGCCCTGCTCCCGGGCGCTGTCCACCGCCGCCTTTGCCAGCCTTGCGACTGAACCGTAGGCGGTCACGATGATCTCTGCGTCCTCAGTGCGGTAAAGCTCCGCTTCGTGGAGCTCCTTCTTCACCGTTTCATAACGCCTGAAACGCTCGAAGTTGAGCCGCTCCAGCTCCTCTGCCTGAAGGTAGAGGGAGTTCACTATGTTATGCTTTCTCTGGTTCTTATGTCCGGATGTCGCCCAGGGCTTCTCTGACGGGTCGTGGTTCTGTATCTCTTCGCTGCCGAATACTACCGGCTCCATCATCTGACCCAGCAGTCCGTCAGCGAGTATCATTGCGGGCATTCTGTACTTGTCGGCTTCGTCAAACGCCCTGCCCATGAGGTCCGCCATCTCCTGGACGGAAGAGGGCGCAAACACGAGTATCTGGAAGTCGCCGTGACCCAGCGCCCTGGTCGCCTGCCAGTAATCGCTCTGGGAGGGCTGGATTCCGCCGAGTCCGGGGCCGCCTCTCATGACGTTCACTATAACGCAGGGGAGGTCAGAGCCCGCCATGTAGGACACGCCCTCGCTCTTCAGGGATATTCCCGGGGATGAGCTTGAAGTCATGCAGCGCACGCCGGAGCTTGCACAGCCGTAGACCATGTTTATGGCAGCTACCTCGCTCTCAGCCTGGAGGAACACGCCGCCGACCTTCGGCATGCGCTTCGCCATGTACGCCGATATCTCGGTCTGCGGGGTGATGGGGTAGCCGAAGAAGCACTTGCAGCCCGCCCGTATCGCAGCTTCTGCCAGAGCCTCGTTGCCTTTCATAAGGTTTCTTTCCATCACTCGTCACCTCCGTCAGCCCGGATGGTTATCGCACAGTCAGGGCACATCATTGCGCACATCGCACATGCGATACATGCGTCGTCGTCAATGCACACGGCGGTGTAATATCCCTTTGCGTTGAGCTTCTCATGGGAGATCTCAACGATCTTCTTCGGACATGCGGTGGTGCACAGAGCACAGCCCTTGCACGCCTCAAAGTCCACTTTCATCTTTGCCATTTCATTTTCCCTTTCCCGTTCCTGTAACGGTGACCTGCCCGTGGCATTTCTGTATCTCAGGCAGTTATTTTTCTTCCCAGAACGGACGTATATAGACGTCCACAGGATATGCGCCTTCTACTCCGAGCGAACGCCCGGCTGCGGTCATCACCACCGGAATTCCGGCAGTCCTGCCGCACTGTACAGCATAATCCGCCGTGACTTTTACATCATCGGCGGAAGTCTGTGAGCCTAAATTTGAGCAGTTGATCACGCCCTTTGCCTTTATCCGGGACACCTGCTCAATGTCCCGCAGGAGCTCCACCGCCTCTTCCGGAGTTCTGGTGAGGTAGCGGTAGCGGTTCACGACATAATATAGCGAGCAGCCAAGATTGTTCAGCACGGCGGAATACTGCCCCAGCGCCACTGCGCCGGAGTCGTCACCGCCGACGTCTATAATAAGCCGCTCGCAGCCGTTCGCCAGGGCTGCCATATCAAACCCCAGTGATGGAATATCAAGATTGGTATTTGCGAACTGCGGAGCCACCAGCTTTATCCCGTAATGCTCAAACAGCTCCGGGAAATCGGCGGTGCGGAAGTAGGGGTTCACGATGTCCAGATCGATCACCGTGACCTGCTCACCCGCCTTTGCGTAGTCCACCGCAAGGTTCACTGCAAGGTTGGTCTTTCCCGAGCCGTAGTGCCCGGTTATTGCGATTATCTTTCCAAGATCAGTCATACAGGCGAGTTCCTCATAGCCTCGAATAGCATTTCTGTGTCAGCGCCCGAGACCGCCAGTACGATCCCGAACACTATCATGAACACAAGCTCCAGCGCTATGAGCACGCACTGTATCCACAGCATAGCCTGGCAATAGCGCTTCTTCTCTATAGGAGTATTGTTCGAGAACGCCCAGGATATACAGAATATCAGGCTGATAAACCCGAAAAAAGATGTGGCGACGATAGTCAGCGCCCATTTGCCGACGGTCATTTCCGACTGGTCCCTGTATACGGGCTTCTGCTCCTGGAACCCGCCGTAATCCGGCATGGTGCCACGGTGCGGGTCGCCGGAGGAATAACCTGCCTGAGCCTGCTGCGGCTTTGGCTCCTCCACGTTAGGGAGGGGTGCGCCGCACGACGGGCAGAACGATCCCTCGCCCGTGACGAGTGTATTGCAATTCTTACATATTCTCTGCATGATAGACCTTCTTTCTTTAAGACCACCTCAAAAACTGTCCTGAAGCGGCCTTATACCGAACCGTTACCTTTCACAATTTAATTGTAGCATAATAAAACTGCCCTGTCAACAATAATCACAGATCGAACACAATTTTTCATGATACCGACACCAGCCCGGCAAAATTGCGACACTATGTATGGAAAATACAAATCACTTTTCCAGCCACTGGCTCATTCCGGCGCCAAGGAGCTCGTTCGGTCTGTCCCGGAAGCCGAACTGACGGTAGAACGGCTCACGCTCCTTTGCTGACATCAGATACACCACTATCTTCTCCCCAGGTTCCAGCGTGGAGTAAAGATAATCCATCGTGCGACGCATCATCTGCTTGCCGATGCCCTGATGCTGATACTCGGGTATCACTATCACGTCCGTGATGAAGTTCGCATAGCCGCCCTCGGAAAGAACACGTATCATTCCCACGCAGCGCCCGTTGTCACGCACCGTGGTTATGTGGAACGCATTGTTCAGAACGTTCCTGCATATTCTGTCTGACAGCACCATGAAATTCACCTGGCGGCGCATTTCCTTATATTCCTCAAGGCTGGGCGCCTTATCTATAAATTCAAGTTCCATTATCTTCTTCCTTTTCATGCCAAAAGCCGCCCGACCGGACGGCTTATATGCAGTTATATATGCTTATATTATTTGCTGAGGGGGTGTCCGCACTTCTGGCAGAATGCGCTGCCGGACTTGTTGACGTGTCCGCATACGGAGCAGGTCTCGCCGTCCGCACTTACTTCGGGCTTATCCTCCACAGGACTCTCCACGGTGGGTTCAGCGGGAGTTTCCTCCGTTGCTGACGGCAGCTCGGAAACCAGTGTGCCGGTCTTGTTCTTGGGATTACCGTCAAGGTCGATCTCGTCAGCCATGAGCTTGTAGAAGTCCACGCCCTCGATCTTCTCATGACGCATGAGGTACTGTGCACAGCGCTCCAGCAGGTCGCCGTGCTCTGTGAGTATCTCCTTTGCCTTTTCGTAGCCGGTTTCTATCAGCTCCCTGATCTCGCCGTCTATCTCCGCCGCTACATTCTCGGAGTAATTCCTGCCCTGGGAATAATCCCTGCCCAGGAACACCTCCTGGTTCTCGTGTCCGTAGAGAATCGGACCCAGCTTCTCGGAGAAGCCGTATCTCGTCACCATGTTCCTTGCAACGGAGGTCGCACGCTCAATATCATTGGAAGCTCCGGTGGAGATATCGTCAAGAATGAGCTTCTCGGCAACACGTCCGCCAAGCAGGACGATTATCTCTTCCTCCATGTAGGTCTTGCTTACAAAGGAGCGGTCCTTCTCGGGAACGTGCATGGTAAATCCGCCCGCCATGCCACGGGGAATGATGGATACCTGGTGTACCTTATCCTGGGTCTTGCAGAAGTAGGTCGTTATCGCATGACCGGACTCGTGATAAGCAGTCAGGCGCTTTTCCTCGGGAGTTACGACCTTGGACTTCTTCTCGGGTCCTGCAACTACCTTGATGGTCGCTTCCTCGATGTCCTTCTTGGTGATCGCCTTGCGGTTTCCACGGGCTGCGAGCAGCGCCGCTTCGTTTACCAGATTCTCGAGGTCCGCACCGGTGAAGCCGGCGGTGGTGGCTGCGATGGTCTTGAGGTCCACATCGGGACCGATATTCTTGTTTCTTGTGTGGACCTTGAGTATCTCCTCACGGCCCTTGATATCGGGATAATTTACAACGATCTGTCTGTCGAAACGTCCGGGACGGAGCAGTGCCGGGTCAAGGATATCACGGCGGTTGGTCGCTGCCATTACGATGATGGAGTCGTTCTCAGTGAAGCCGTCCATTTCAACGAGCAGCTGGTTCAGGGTCTGCTCACGCTCGTCATGACCGCCGCCAAGACCTGCGCCTCTCTGGCGGCCTACGGCGTCTATCTCATCAATGAAGATAATGGACGGAGTCTTTTTCTTTGCCTGCTCGAACAGGTCACGCACACGGGAAGCACCCACGCCGACGAACATCTCAACGAAGTCCGAACCGCTTATGGAGAAGAACGGAGCGCCTGCCTCGCCTGCGACTGCCTTTGCGAGCAGCGTCTTACCGGTTCCGGGAGGGCCCACGAGCAGAACGCCCTTGGGGATCCTCGCACCGATCTCACGGTACTTGCCGGGGTTCTTCAGGAAGTCAACGATCTCCTCGAGCTCCTGCTTTTCCTCGTCAGCGCCCGCAACGTCGTCAAATGTGACCTTCTTGCCGGTGTGCTGTCTTACGTTCGCACGGGAGAAGCTGGACATCTTACCGCCGCCGGTGCTCTGACGCATAACGATGACTGTGAAGATTATCATCACGCCGACAAGCAGCAGATACGGCAGTACGCTGGTCAGGAACGTATTGTCGCTGATCGGGATATAGTCCTCCTTGAGGGGAGCGTCCTTGTTAACGGCATTATATCTCTGGCGATAATTAGCCGCCGACATCGTATTGTTTTCACTATCATAAAGGAATCCAGAGTTGATGTCGTTGATGAAAATGCTGACATTCGGCACTGTGTAGGTGTGAGCAGGTGCTGAACCGTCCTCGCCTTTCAGCCTGTAGGTCAGTGCTCCGCTGCCGAGGTCGAGCTGGAACTCTGAAACGTTCAGCGAGTCGAACTCAGCCATAACGCTGGAATATGACGTTGTGGACCTTGAAGCTCCGCTCGCCATATTAAGTACGGACACAAGCCCGAAAATAAGCAGGAATATGATCAGCAGATATATGATCACGCCCTTGAACTTGTTTGAATTCATTAATACCGCCTTTCCGGAAACGGATTCCTTATATAATAGTATATCACGTTGAATTCACAGAATAGCACCACAAATGTGTGCATTTGTCCTATTATTGATTTGGACAAGAAATATTATATCACACTTTCAATCAAAATGCAAACTATTTTCGTGAACATTTCCTGAAAATTTACTGAACTGTCAGGGCTGTTTTTCGTGCTTTTTGTAGTGCTGCTCCTCTTCCATTACGAAAACCGTACCACGCTTCACTACAAAGAACTTCCCACGGCAGGGATTGAATTTCCCCCTGCCCTCCGCAATGATCTGGGCCGCCGTGTTGATACGCAGAGCGCTCGGCTCGATCCCGCCATCGCTGAATATCATGCGTATCGCCCGGCTCAGCAGCGGCATCGGCAGCCCCGCCAGGTGCTCCGCCGAATACCCTCCGGGGCACCTCGACTCCTCCAGCTTCTGCGCCGCCATTTCGTCCAGAAAGTCACTGTCGGAACGCAGGCTGTGCTCCATCCGGTTCATCGTGGAGAACAGCGAGCCGTTCACTTTCAGCATTTCCGGCAGGATTATCCGGCGAATGCGGTTACGGGTGTAGTCAGTGTCGAGGTTCGTGCTGTCCGTAACCCAGGAAAGCCCGTTCGCACGGCAGTACTCCTCGACCTCGGCACGGGTGCAGTATATCAGCGGTCTGATGATGTTCCCACGCACCGGAGGAACTCCGCACAGACCTTTCAGACCCGTTCCCCGCATCATGTTGAGCAGCACGGTTTCTGCGCAGTCGTTGGAGTTGTGCGCCGTTGCCAGCTTCTTCCCCGCCGAGACCTCTGCGAAGAACTCGTACCTGACACGCCGGGCGCACTCCTCAAGGCTCTCATGCTTCTGCTGCATGGAGGGCACGTCTGCTTCCCTTATTTCAAGCGGAACGCCGAGCCTGTCGCACAGCTCCCCGCAGAAATGCATGTCCCGGTCGCTCTCATCGCCACGGATATGGTGATTGATATGACACGCCGAAATAGTCACGCCCAGCCTTTCGGACAGGGTTTTCAGGGCATGCAGAAGGGAAACGCTGTCTGCACCCCCGGATAATGCGGCGACTACAGCGTCTCCCTTTTCGATCATTTTATAATCGGCACATGCCGCAGCGATATTCTCAAGAAAATCCATGTCAGTTCTCCTGGCGCACGAATTCTGCGTTCGTGAAGCGTGTGAACTCGCCGTCCCAGCCCAGCGGCACCGTTCCCGGTTCGCCGTGACGGTTCTTTGCAACGATACATTCACAGGAGTTCACGTTCGGGTCCGTCTTGTCATAATATGCGTTGCGGTAGAGGAACATTACGATATCTGCGTCCTGCTCGATAGAACCGGACTCACGCAGGTCGGACAGCAGCGGTCGCTTGTCCGGGCGCTGCTCGGGGCCTCTCGCAAGCTGCGAAAGCGTGATCACAGGAACGTTCAGCTCCTTTGCCATTATCTTCAGATTTCTCGTGATGTCAGAGATCTCGACTACCCGGTTTCCGTTATAATTCTTGGTGGACGACATAAGCTGGAGGTAGTCGATGACCACCAACCCGAGGTTCTTCATACGGCGGAGCTTCGCCTTTATTCCTGCGACCGTAATTCCCGGGGTGTCATCGATGTAGATGTTCAGACGGGAAAGCACCTCCGCCGCCCTGCCGATGTCCTTCCACTTCTCCTTCGGGATAACGCCGGTCTTCATTGCGTCAGAAGTCAGCGAAGCCTCGCTGCTTATCATTCTGCTGACGATCTGCTCCTTTGACATCTCAAGGCTGAATACCGCTACCGCCTTGTCGTTGTACTTCTTTCCGACATTCGTTGCAATGTTCATTGCAAAGGACGTCTTACCCATACCGGGTCTTGCCGCAAGTATTATCAGGTCGGACTTGTTCAGACCGTAGATACGCTTGTCGAGCTCCTTGTACAGCGTGGAAAGTCCCGTAATGGACGAACCTCCGCCCTCCTGAGCCTGCTTGTAGAGGTCGTTGAGCGCATTCACACGGTCGAGGACTATGCCGCTGATATGGGTAAGTCCCTTTATCTCAGAACCGCTTCTGATGTCAAATATCTTCTGCTCTGCGAAATCTATCAGCGTGTTGGCGTCCTCGGAACCCTCGTTCGCCGTGTCGATTATCTCCTTTGCGGCGAAGATCAGGCTGCGCACCATGTACTTGTCAACGACTATCTGTGCATATTTTGACACAGATGAAATGCTCGGAACAGCGGTCATAATGCGGGTGAGGTACTCCTTCGCCTGCTCGCTGGTCTCGAATATCCCCTGGCGCATGCAGGCTTCAAGCACCGTTACGACATCTATCCGGTCGCCGGTGATGAACATATTCAGCATGACACCGTAGACGCCCTTGTTTACCGCCACATAGAAGTGCTCCGGCTGGAGTATCGTCGCAAGCTCCGACATCGCCTCGCTGTCCATGAGCACCGTACCCAGCACGGACTGCTCCGCATCAAGGTTGAACGGTATATTTATCCCGGATATGTCGTACTCAGCCATATCAGCCCTCTACCACGCTTACCGTGAACTTTGCGGAAACGCCTGCGTACAGTCTTGCCTCGGCAGCAAAATCGCCGAAGCCCTCTATCTTGAGGTTCAGCACGATCTTCTTCTTGTCAACGTCGCAGCCGAGCTCCTGCTTTATCGCAGCGGAAACCTCCTTTGAGGTCACGGTCCCGAACAGTCTGCCGTTCTGACCTGCCTTTGCCCTGACTGTTATCTTCTTGTCACG
This sequence comes from uncultured Oscillospiraceae bacterium, assembly GCA_934454435.1. Classification (GTDB taxonomy): domain Bacteria; phylum Bacillota; class Clostridia; order Oscillospirales; family Ruminococcaceae; genus CAG-115. The sequence goes on from CAKSGA010000017.1 coordinate 15,575, forward strand.
CAGCTTGTCTGCGATCTCCTTTGCGTTCGCAACATCAACGTCTATCTTGTGCTGCGCAGAGTCCTTCTGACCCTGGAGCAGATTGAGGTTCTTTGCGCTCGCTTCCTGTGCAAGTCCCTTCTTGATGAGGAAGTTTATGCCGTAGCCGTCCTTTACCTCGTGGACCTCGCCCTTCTTGCCGGTGCCCTTGACGTCCTGTAATAAAATGACTTTCATGTTCTTTCCTCCTGTATCAGTCCTGCGGCAGATTGTCGTAATAGCTGTCGATGGCTTCACGCAGCTTCTGTACCGCTTCGTCCTTTGTGATATTGTAGAGCTGTGCGCCGGCCATCGTAAGGTGTCCGCCGCCGTCGTCCTTCTTGTTTCCTATATTCTCCATCAGCACCTGAACATTTATCTTGCCGAGGGAGCGTGCGCTGTAGCTCCAGCCGTTTTCTATCGGGTAGACCGTCACGGCTGCGTCCACGCCGGTGATGTTCAGCATTTCGTCCGCCGCCTGGGAGCATACCACACGTATATCCTCAAACGACTCGCCAACGACTGATATCGCAAAGCCACGGTACATCTCCGCAGCCGCTATGACCGCCGACTTCCTCATGCGGGACTTCATCGGGGTCGCAAACAGCTTCTTTACAAGTATCGTATCAGCGCCGAATTTACGCAGCCTTGCGGCGGCCTCGAATGTAGCCTCGCCCGTGCGCATCACGAAATCCTTTGTGTCCAGCGTGATACCGGCGAGGAGCGCTTCCGCCTCCAGGGGCTGCATAGCGCCCGCTTCGCCAAAGTACTGCAGAAGGTCCGTCACCATCTCCGAAGCGGAGGAGGCGTTCGGGTCCACCCAGCTTATTACCGCCTGTATCTCGTTATCTGCCTTGCGGTGGTGGTCTATCACCACTACGTGGCTGGAGTCCGCCATCTCGAACAGCTCGTGGCTGTCCACTTTTTTCTCGATATGCGTGTCAACTATCACAAGCAGCGAGCTCTCGGTAAACCTCACGGAAGCCACCTTGGGCTCGATGATAAGCGGCGGGTCGTACTCCGCAAACCGCATAAGAAGCGGCTCGGAGAGGTTCTTCACATTCCCGTTGCGGTCGAGCTCACGGCTGACGCACGCATAAGCCTGCTTGCCCATTCTGCGTATCGCAGCGGCAAGGCCGATAGCAGCGCCCACGCTGTCGTAATCCCCGTAGCCATGGCCCATTATGTACACGGCGTCTGCGGAGTTTATCAGCACCTTGATACGGTCGGCGGTGATCCTCGTTCTTACGCTGCTGCCGTTGCGCTCGGTGCGCTGAGTCTCTGCGCCGAAATAGTCGTAGCCGGACTCCTTTCGTACCACCGCCTGGTCGCCGCCTCTGCCTATCGCCTTATCCAGCGCCTGCCATGCGAAGCTCTCGCTTTCGGAGAGGTTGGAGGCGGTCCTGCCGACGCCTATGGAAAGCGTCACCACCGTACGGTCGTTGACCTTTATCTGGCGTGCCTGCTCAAGCAGCTTCACACGCTCTTCTATCATCTTCTGGACGAAACGCTCCTCCATCACCACGATGAACTTATCGCCGGTTATCTTGCGGAGCACAGCGTTCATGCCGGAGAAGTACTCCTCCAGCAGACGGTCTATCTGCACGCTGACGAAGGTCTTATCGCTCTCACGGCTGGAGCCGAGGGTGTCGTCATAATTATCGACTGAAATTATAAGCACGACAGGCTTTGATCGCCTGTACTCTTCCTGGAGGCTCTTATAGCCCGTGATGTCAGAGAAATAGAGGATATTGACCTTGTTCGCAGCGTCTATTGCGGACGTCTGTATCAGCCTGCGGCTGCTGTCCTTGGTATCGGCGGTATAGACCACCTCACGGGCGGTCACACGGTACCACCTGCCGTTTATCCGGACTTCCCTGCCGTCCCCTGCGAACAGCGAAAGATGCTCGGTAGTCAGCACATCAAGGCTGCTCTCGTCCTCGCTGGGGCGGAAAAACGCATTCGTGAAGCCGTCGTTGCACCATAGTATCCTGCGCCCGTCGCTTACCAGTGCTACCGGCAACGGGAAGCTCATCAGCGCCTTGTGGTTGGCGTTGTCGATGGATTTGTCAAGACGGTCGTAGTATGCATACTCGTTCAGACGTATCTGGAGCAGCTTTCCGACCGCAAGACCGGACACCAGTATAAGCAGCGGGAGGGATATCCAGAACGTCACCGGATCGCCGGCGAACAGCATGATATCCATCACGACAAGGCACACTACCAGCGCAAGTACCAGCGCCAGCAGAGTATTGCTCCTGTAAAAATTCTTCAAGGGAGATCCTCCTGTTCAAGACAATGCCGAATTACAGTACCTGCTCAGTCGGCCTTTCCCTGGACTTCCATGATTATCGGAAGTATCATCGGGCTGCGCTTTGTCCTGGAATAAATGTAATCGCTCAGTGCGTCACGCATTGCGGACTTGATATTGCCCCACTCACGGATATTGCGCTCACGGCAGTTTTCCATGACCTGCTTCATAAGCTGCTTCGCCTCGTCTATGAGCTCCTCGCTCTCACGGACGTACACAAAGCCCCTGGACACGATGTCGGGACCCGCCAGCACGCAGCCGCTCTCACGGTCGATGGTGGCAACGATTATCATAACGCCGTCCTCTGCAAGGTGCTTTCTGTCACGCAGGACCACGCTTCCGACGTCTCCGACGCCGTAGCCGTCAACCATTACTCTTCCGGACGGAACAGTACCTGTGAATTTCATTTCAACGCCGTCGGTTTCCAGTACCTGACCGAGATCGGCTATAAAGATGTTCTCCTCGGGAATCCCCATGCTGATGGCGAGCTTGCTGTGCTTCTTCAGGTGCTTGTACTCGCCGTGTATCGGTATGAAGAACTTCGGCTTGGTAAGGGAGATCATCATTTTCAGTTCGTCCTGGCACGCATGGCCGGAAACGTGCACCTCGTACATGCTCTCATAAATGACCTCGGCGCCCTGCTTCATCAGCTCGTTGACTACCTTTGTGACCAGCTTCTCGTTGCCGGGGATAGGCGTTGCGGAGATGATGATGAAGTCCATCGGGGTGATGGTGACCTGCCTGTGGTCGCCGCTGGACATTCTCGAAAGCGCCGAAAGCGGCTCGCCCTGGGAGCCCGTGGTGCAGATGACCAGCTTCTCCGGCGGGTACTTGTTGACGTCCTCGATGTCTATCAGCATGCCCTCGGGCACCTTGACATAATTCAGCTCGACAGCCTTTGCAATGACGTTCTGCATGCTCCTGCCGGAAACAGCGACCTTTCTGTCATGTACCGCCGCCTGGTCGATTATCTGCTGAATTCTGTGGATATTACTGGAGAATGTCGCAATGATTATGCGCTTGCCCTCTGCGGAGTTGAACAGGTTCTTGAAGCTCTCGCCAACGGAACGCTCGGACTTCGTGTAGCCGGGTCTTTCAGCGTTGGTGCTCTCAGACATCAGCGCCAGTACTCCACGGTTGCCCAGCTCGCCGAAGCGTGCCAGGTCGATTATGCCGCCCTCGATGGGGGTGTAATCCACCTTGAAGTCACCGGTGTGGACGATAACGCCCGCCGGTGTGTGTATCGCAAGAGCGCAGGCGTCCGGTATGGAATGGTTCACCCTGATGAACTCCACCGACATACAGCCCATGCGGACATTCTGCCTTGGCTCCACAACGTTGAGGGACGCCTGGGACAGCAGCCCGTGCTCCTTCAGCTTGCCCTCGACCAGGCCCAGAGTGAGCCTTGTGCCGTATATCGGGACGTTTATCTTCTTCAGCAGATACGGCACTGCGCCGATGTGGTCCTCATGGCCGTGGGTGATGACGATGCCCCTGAAACGGTCACGGTTCTTTTCAAGATATGTGAAATCCGGAACCACAAGGTCAACGCCGGGCATGTCCTCATCCGGAAACGCAAGACCGCAGTCCACGATGAACATGTCGTTGCAGCACTCGTATACGTAAAGGTTCTTTCCTATCTCGTTAAGTCCGCCCAGCGCAGTGAACTTCACGGGGGCGTAGCGTATCTCCCTGGGCTGCCTCTTTGCGGGCTGCCGCTGGGATTTCTCGGGGTCCTTCGCCTCACGGCGGGGACGCTCCTGGGGCTTCGTCCTGCCCTCTGCCTTCTTTACGGGAGTAAATCTCGCACGGTACTTCTTGTCGTTCCTGTCGCTGCGTGTTTCACGGGGAGCGCTCTGCTTCTCCGGTTTCTGCTGCTGTGTACGTTCAGTGCGGTTCTTCGGAGAGATGTTTTCTGTTTCTGTAAGTAGTTTGCTGTTTGTCAATAATCCCATGTTACTTTCCTTTCTGTGATGCAGCAAAAACACATCTGACGCCGTTCAGGGCATACTTTTCCTCTGTGGAAAACCGGAAACACAGATAATAACACGAAAAAGCGTCCGCACATGATCAAGTAACGGAGCACGGCATACAGCCATTCCCCAGCAGAATGCACCCTGAATGAAAGGATAGTCTGCATGGACAGGACAGACCCGGCAATGGCGGAGCCGGATATATCCCAATGTGAGTGATATGGCAGTGCGGAACAAACCACCGCTCCCCGGCAAATGGAGCCGGAGCGCACTGGTCAGCTGATGTCACCCGGCATGTTTACACACCGGAATTAAATTATAGCTTCTGTGCTGCTGGTCGATATATAATAACTGCAAAAAATTTCCTGATAATATATTTGACCGTCTTTCCCTGATTATTCAGAATTTGAACGGGAAAGCGGAAGGGATACAGGGTTCAGTTCCGGCAATTTACGGATAATATTACCGGACATATGTATTTATTATACCGCATTTGCACAGGATTGTCAAGTACCTGTCACATCCCGGGACAAAGTCCGGCTGCGGGGCGGTGTTATATTGTGCAGACGTATATTACTAATAGTGCATTAGTTCTGTCCGTAATTATAGCTGACCAGCCCTGTAAATCAGCAGCGGAAGTATTTGTTAAATATTTGTCACAGGAAACGGCATTACGCTATATACGGAATGACATATCAGCCGTCTGGAAACATCAAGTAAAGCATAACACGATTTTCCATCAGGACAATGATGTGTTACCGGACAGATGTCCAACACTACATCTTGTGTTTATCTTTTTGAATAATACCGAAAATGTAAAAAAAGTATAGGTATTTTTTTTGTAAAATCAGAAATTACTATTGACTTTAAGAAGAGCATATGTTATAATATTGTCAGGTTGGATCACCAACATAGGGCGTCAGCCTGAGTTGTTCCCCGAACTAGCAGTAGTTCAGGTGCTGACCCGGCTGAAATTCATGCCCAAAATAATATGGAGGTATTTAGAAAGATGGCAACATTTGAACAATGGAAAGGTTTCAAAGGCAAGATCTGGCAGGAAGAGATAAACACACGTGACTTCATCCAGAACAACTACACACCGTACGATGGCGACGAGTCCTTCCTCGCTGGCCCGGCAGACTCCACCAACAAGCTGTGGGGCAAGGTTCAGCAGCTCCAGAAGGAAGAGCGTGCCAAGGGCGGAGTTCTTGATATGGATACCCACATCGTTTCCGGCATCACTTCTCACGAGGCCGGCTACATCGATCCTGAGCTGAAGGATCTTGAGAAGATCGTTGGTCTGCAGACCGATAAGCCCCTCAAGAGAGCTTTCATGCCCTTCGGCGGTATCAAGATGGCTGAAGAGGCTTGCACTACTTACGGCTACACCCCTGATCCTGAGCTCCACAAGATCTTTACAGAATATCACAAGACACACAACCAGGGCGTATTCGACGCTTATACCCCTGAGATGCGTGCAGTAAGAAAGAACAAGATCATCACCGGTCTGCCCGACACATACGGCCGTGGCCGTATCGTAGGCGACTACAGACGTATCGCCCTCTACGGTATCGACAGACTCGTTGAGGCTAAGCAGTACGACCTCGCTAACTGCGGCAACGGTAAGATGAGAGATTCCGTTATCCGTCAGCGTGAGGAGCTGGCTGACCAGATCCGTGCACTCAAGCAGATGAAGGTAATGGCTGCTTCCTACGGCTGCGATATCTCCAAGCCTGCTGCTAACGCACGTGAGGCTGTTCAGTGGACATACTTCGGCTACCTGGCTGCTATCAAGACCCAGAACGGCGCTGCAATGTCTATCGGCCGTATCTCCACATTCCTCGATATCTATATCAAGCGTGACCTCGACAACGGCACCCTGACTGAGGCTGAGGCTCAGGAGCTCATCGACCACCTCGTTCTCAAGCTCAGAATGGTTAAGTTCGCTCGTATTCCTTCCTACAACGAGCTGTTCTCCGGCGACCCGGTATGGGCTACACTGTCCATCGGCGGTAAGGGTCAGGACGGCCGTTCCATGGTAACCAAGAACGACTTCCGTTTCCTGCACACCCTTGAGAACATGGGCCCGTCCCCGGAGCCGAACATGACTGTTCTGTACTGCGACAAGCTGCCTGATCACTTCAAGCGCTATGCAGCAGCTATCTCCGTTCGTACCTCTTCCGTTCAGTATGAGAACGACGATGTTATGCGTCCTGTTTGGGGCGACGACTACTCCATCTGCTGCTGCGTATCCGCAACACAGACCGGTAAGGAGATGCAGTTCTTCGGCGCACGTGCTAACCTCGCTAAGTGCCTGATGTACGCTATCAACGGCGGTATCGACGCAAAGACAAAGGCTCAGGTCGGTCCTGCTTACAGACCTATCACCTCTGAGTACCTTGATTATGATGAGGTTATGGAAAAGTACGACGCTATGATGACATGGCTCGCTTCCATCTATGTACACACCCTGAACCTTATCCACTACATGCACGACAAGTACAACTACGAAGCAGCAGAGATGGCTCTGATCGACACCAACGTAAGACGTACATTCGCAACCGGTATCGCAGGCTTCTCTCACGTTGTTGACTCCCTGTCCGCTATCAAGTATGCCAAGGTAAAGTGCATTCGTGACGAAGACGGTATCGTTACTGACTTCGAGATCGAGGGCGACTTCCCCCGCTACGGCAACGACGATGACCGTGCTGATGATATCGCTGTATGGCTGCTCGGCACATTCCTCAAGAAGCTGAAGCAGTGCCACACCTACCGTGATTCTGAGGCTACAACTTCTATCCTCACCATCACCTCCAATGTTGTATACGGTAAGGCTACCTCCGCTCTGCCTGACGGACGTAAGGCCGGCGAGCCCCTTTCTCCTGGTGCAAACCCCTGCTACGGTGCAGAGAAGAACGGTCTGCTTGCTTCCCTCAACTCTGTTGCTAAGCTGCCTTATGAGTGGGCACTCGATGGTATCTCCAACACCCAGACCATCAACCCTGACGCACTGGGTCACACCGAGGAAGAGCGTGTTACAAACCTCGTAAACGTTCTGGACGGTTACTTTGACAAGGGCGCACACCACCTCAACGTAAACGTATTCGGCAAGGAAAAGCTCATCGACGCTATGGAGCACCCTGAGAAGGAAGAGTACGCAAACTTCACGATCCGTGTATCCGGTTATGCAGTTAAGTTCATCGACCTGACCAGAGAGCAGCAGCTCGACGTTATCGCAAGAACCTGCCACGATCATATGTAATCAAGATACGGCAATATAAAGGACAGCGTCGTGAAAACGGCGCTGTTCTGCTATCTGAAAAGGAGGAAACATGAGCGAGATCCTAGGTAGAATTCACTCGACCGAGAGCTTCGGCGCCGCTGACGGGCCCGGAGTGCGGTTCATCGTATTCGTGCAGGGCTGCCGCATGCGCTGCCGTTACTGCCACAACCCCGACACCTGGAGCCTGGAGGGCGACAGCACCACTGTTGAAATGTCCCCGGAGGAGGTACTTAACAAAGCACTCCGCTACAAGAGCTACTGGAAGAACGGCGGCGGGATAACAGTCAGCGGCGGCGAACCGCTGTTACAGATAGACTTCCTGCTGGAGCTCTTCAAGCTGGCAAAGGCAGAGGGAGTAAGCACCTGCATAGACACCGCTGGCAACCCTTTCACCCGGGAGGAGCCGTTCTTCTCGAAGTTCCAGGAACTGATGAAGTACACCGACCTACTGCTGCTCGACCTCAAGGAGATCGACCCGGCACGCCACAAGGACATCACGGCTTTCGACAACTCGAACATTCTCGATATGGCGAAGTACCTCAGCGATATCGGCAAGCCGGTGTGGATACGCCACGTGCTGGTGCCCGGGCTGTCTGACTTCGATGAGGACCTCACAAAGCTGCGTGAGTTCATCGACACGCTGAAGAACGTTGAAAAAGTGGAAGTCCTGCCCTATCATACCCTTGGCAAGTTCAAGTGGGAGAACCTCGGCATAAAGTACTCCCTGGAGGACACCGACCCGCCCTCCGCTGAACGTGTAGACAACGCACAGAAGATCCTCGGCGCAGGAAAATACGCCTGTCAGGACAAGTAAATAGAAAAAAACAGGGACTGCCGGAAAGCAGTCCCTGTTCTGTTTTTAGTCTATAGCCTTAATCTTCGGAAAAGTGCCTATGATCACGCCATCTGCACCTACGCCGTCCTGGTCCTTAAAAATTGATGTTCTTCCACTATCAAAATCCTCAAACGTAACACCAGCCCAGTCAGCGTCCTTGCCCTCGGCGACGGATACGCCAACGCATTCCCCCTTCTGAACTAACAGCTCGACCTTGCCGTTCTTGAAATCCCTTAATACGTCAGCCATGTACAAACAGCAATCCCATTTTATATCTGAACCACCGCTCCAGGTCGCACCCTCTCCTCTGAACGAACCATAGTTGACCTCGTCCTCCGGGTTAGCAACGGTCCAAACTCCGTCTGACACATCTATCTTTACTGTTCCACCGCTTGCTGACATATCTAAACTTTTCGCAGATGCGTCCATCTGAGCAAAAAATGTCGTAACCTGAGTTTTTATCTGAGAAGCTAATGAGTCTGCGTCAGTTACCTGCTTTTCAATAAGCCATGCGGTCAACACACCCTCACCCGTTTCGCCGGTTTCAACAGTTTCGATATCCTCATTATCGTCAGGCTCCGCCTTGCATGCGCTGAATGAGATCATCATTGAGGCAGCAAGCAGCGCCGCCATTGTTCTTTTGAATTTCATACTGTCGTTCCTCCCAATTCTATTGCTTTTTTACAGCGTTTTAATTATATCACTATCAGTTAATATTGTCAATAGTTAAGTGTATCAATAAAAGACCAGTTTCAAAAAAACTCCGGACAGATGTCTGGAGATTACAGCTTGTCGAAAAAGTCAATTTTGCCTGCGAAGCAGGCTTTTGTAATCAGTTTTTTGCCCAGGGTTTCCCTGGGCAAAAAACACTTCTATCCGCACAACTGTGCGAATTGTCGGCTATGCCGACAATGAGTGCGGGCAGTGCGGATGTTCGGCGAAAAAGCCCCAACGGGGATTTTTCGACGGTCTCAAATCTCCGGACAGATGTCCGGAGATTTTTTATCAGTCAGCGTAATCCGCACCGAATTCCCTGACTTCCAGAGCCTTGATAGCCGCCACGGCGTCCCAGTAGAAATGCTCCTCGCCGATACGCTCACGGAAACCCGCTCTGTCCATCATCTCACCCACAGCGGTCTGCACGCCGGTGAACGAGATCTGCGTACCCTTTTCACGAAGCGTATTGTAGAGCCGCTCCAGCTCCGCAAGGGAAATATCGTCCGCCGTGGGAACTCCACGCATGGAAAGTATCACCTGGGGATTTCCCTGGAGCGCTTCAAGCTGGTTTATCAGCTTCTCCTGGGTTCCGAAGAACAGCGGACCCGAAACATAGACCACCTTGAATTCCTCATGATGTCCGGACTTTACCTTGCCCTTCAGCTTGTCCTCGTCTATGTCACTGGAGGTCACACGCAGCTCGCTGCTCTTTACAACGAACACGATCATCGCAGCAACAACGCCGAAAACGATAGCGATGGTGAGGTCGAACACGACTGTCGCCGCCATCGTGATGACATACTGGGAAATGGAGGACTTGAACTTCTTCCTGAATATGCTCCTGATAGCCGCCCAGTCGTTCATTCTGAACGCAGTGACCATCAGCACGCCGGCGAGCGCAGCCATCGGGATACGGCTCATAACGCCGCCAAGCAGGAACATGGAAAGTATCAGCACCACAGAATGGAACACGCTTACCAGTCTTGTCTGTCCGCCGGACTTTATCGCAACGGAAGTTCTTGCGATAGCCGCTGTTGCAGGAACTCCGCCAAGCAGCGGGATTATCATGTTGCCGATCCCCTGCGCAACGAGCTCACGGCTGGCGTCAAGGCGCTCGCCTTTCATCTTTCCGGCGCTGGCGCCGCACAGCAGGCTCTCGATCATTCCCAGCGCAGCAATGGAGATGGCAGGCATGATAAGGCTGGTTATGTTCGCAAAGTCAAAGCCCTTGCGGATTATGCTGTCGTCAGTGATAAGGCTGCTGGGGATAGCTCCGACCTCTGCAACGGTACCCTGCTCAAAGAACACCATGTTCACTACAAGTGCTACTATTATTCCCACCAGGGAAGAGGGTACCACAGCGTTCCACTTCTTCGGGTAGACTATCATGATCAGCACTACCAGTCCGCCGAACATCACAGCCCACCAGTTCGGCGCAAAGCTGCCCTCGCCGGTGAAGTAGGAAGCGATCTTGGAGATCTGATTCTCGCCGACAGAGTGCGTACCGAAGAAATTGTCTATCTGTCCCAGGGCGATGATTATCGCAATACCGCTTGTAAATCCGGTGATGACCGGTGCGGGGAGGTAACTTACCAGCTTTCCTACCCGGCAGAGCGCTGCAACTATCAGGATAGCGCCGGAAAGAAACCCCGCCGTGAGCACTCCCGTGATACCGAACTTTGCGGAAACCGACAGCAGTATAGCCGCCATAGCGCCGGTGGGTCCGGAGATCTGATAGGACGCTCCCGACAGGACGCCGATAACGATACCCGCAACGATCGCCGTTACAAGTCCGGAGGCTGCGTCTGCGCCGGAGCTCACGCCGAATGCCAGTGCAAGCGGCAGTGCGACTGCTGCAACGGTCAGTCCCGCCATGAGGTCCTGGGTCAGCTTTTTGCCATTATAGCCCCTGAATTCTGTTTTCAGGTCGCTGATGTACTTTTTTATCATTTTGTGCCTTCCTTTTGTTTCTCTTTTTTTGAACACCAAACGTATTCTATTATACTACTGTTTTCAACTCAAGTCAATCAGCACTACTGACATAGTTTTATGCACTTGCAGGACAGTTTTTGTGTAATTCGCAGCCGAAACAGTTCCTCTAATGCGATGTTTTACCCTTTTACCTATTGCAAAAGCCGGAGAAATATGTTAAAATAATATTGTGCTGTTTTTTGCAGCTATCTTTCCAGAAAAGGAGCATTCACCTTGGAACTCAACATCGTGCTGGTGGAACCGCAGATACCGCAGAACACCGGCAATATCGCACGCACATGTGCCGTCACCGGCGCAAGGCTGCACCTGATAAGACCAATGGGCTTCACACCGGACGACAAACAGCTCAAACGTGCCGGGCTGGACTACTGGCATTACCTCGATATCACCTATTATGACGGCCTGGAGGATTTCTTTGCACGCAATGACGGAGAATACTACTTCTTCTCGACCAAGGCAGAGAACACCTACAGCGATGTTTCCTACCCGGACAGGTGCTTCCTGTTCTTTGGCAGGGAGGACGCCGGGCTGCCGGAAAGGCTGCTGTTCGAGAACAAAAGGCGATGCGTACGCATTCCCATGCGGGAAACTCTGCGGAGCCTGAACCTTTCAAACAGCGTTGCGATAGGCGTTTACGAGGTGCTGAGGCAATGGGACTTCCCTGAACTGCAGAACAAGGGCAGGCTGAGGGAATTCGACTGGAACAATGCGGACTGACCGCAGAAAAAAGGAGTAAAATATGGACAACACTATCAAGATAATCACCGACAGCGGCTGCGACATCTCCCCGGAAAACGAGGAGCGCTACAAGGACATACTGGAGATCATTCCGTTCATGGTGACCATCAACGGCAAGAGCTACGCCGACAGAAAGGACATCAAGCCCGATGAATTCTACAAGGTGCTCAAGGAACAGCAGGAGATACCGAAGCACTCCCAGATAACCGCTATCCAGTTTGAGGAGAAGTACCGTGAGCTGTATGAGCAGGGCGTGCGCACCATCATCGTTGACG
>CAKSGA010000018.1 GCA_934454435.1 uncultured Oscillospiraceae bacterium
ACTCAGCCCCGGAGGCTTCAAAGCCCCTTGCGGTTTCCATGTAGCTGTCAGCTACTTTCTGGACGGTGTTGTAATCCCCTTTGAACAGGCGCACGCAGTTTCCGTCCTTTATATCTATTGCCGGCAGTATTACCATTTTGTTTTCCTCCAGATATTGCGTAAAAGTAAACTTTTACGCTGATTTACAGCTCAGCGAAGCAGCGAAGAATATCAAGCCCCGTGTTTCCGCTCTTTTCCGGGTGGAACTGAGCGCCGTAAACATTCCCGTTGAACACCAGCGCCGGGACCTTCATGCCGTAATCGCAGTATGCAGCAACATTCTTGCTGTCACATTCGGCAGCGAAACTGTGCACGAAATACACATACTCGCCCTCTTCACATCTGTCGAGAAGCCTGCACGGCTCATTCTTTTCAAGGGAGTTCCAGCCGATCTGCGGAACGGGGAGATCACCCTCCGGGTGCATGAGCCTTACACTGCCGGGAATAAGTCCCAGACCGTCTGTTTCGCCGAACTCATAACCCTTTTCAAACAGCATCTGCATTCCAAGGCAGATACCAAGCAGCGGCTTCCGCTGGACCTCCTCACGGATAACGCTCACCAGTCCGCTTTCGTTGAGCATTCTCATGGCGTCCGGGAATGCTCCCACGCCGGGAAGTATCAGGCGGTCGGCGCTGCGGAGGTCATCGGCGCTGTTTGTGATCTTATTTTCAAGCCCGAGAAAGTCCAGGGCGTTCTTAACGCTGAACAGATTTCCTGCTCCATAGTCGATTATTGCGATCATTTTGTTTTCCTTTCGAGTAGGTGTATCACAGAACTCCTTTTGTGGAAACCACGGAGCCGTCCGAATTGCGCTTCACAGCCGCTTTCAGGGCATACGCCAGCGCCTTGAACAGCGCCTCGATCCTGTGATGATCGTTAGAGCCATACTCACAGCGCAGGTGCAGGGTTATCCCCGCATTGAACGCCAGTGCCCGCATGAACTCCTCGGTCAGACAGGTGTCGAACTCCCCTACCCTCTCATTGGTGAACTGCGCATTGAACACCAGGAACGGCCGTCCGCTTATATCCAGCGAGCAGAACGCCAGCGACTCGTCCATCGGAATGAATGCACTGCCGTAGCGCATTATACCGGAACGGTCGCCGAGGGCTTCACGCAGAGCCATGCCGATCACGATACCGATATCCTCGGTGGTGTGATGGCCGTCAACGTACAGGTCGCCGTCGCACTTCACTGACAGAGAAAATCCGCCGTGTATCGCAAGAGCGGTCAGCATATGGTCAAGGAAGCCGATACCAGTAGCGATTTCTGCATGGGCTCCGCCGTCAAGGTCCAGCTTTACGGAGATATCCGTTTCTTTGGTTTTTCTGGTTATTTCAGCAGTTCTGTTCATATATCAGCCCTCTTTACGAACCTTGATGGAGTTTGCATGAGCGGTCAGCTTTTCACGCTCTGCAATGAGAATGATGTCGTCTGCGGCGTCAAGAAGTGCGTCCCTGGTGTAGCATATGTAGCTGGAGCGCTTCACAAAGCTGTCCACGCCGAGGGGCGAGAAGAAACGTGCAGTGCCGCTGGTGGGAAGCACGTGGTTAGGTCCTGCATAGTAATCGCCGAGGGGCTCGGGTGAATACTGACCCAGGAACAGCGAACCAACATTGTCTATCCTGCCGATGTACTCGGTGGGGTTCTCTGCAACGACTTCCATGTGCTCCGGAGCCAGCTTGTTTGCGAGCTCTATCGCATAATCCTTGTCCTCGCTGACGATGATCGCACCGTAGTTGGTCATGGAGTAGTCGATGATGTCCTTTCTGGAAAGGTAAGCGGACTGGCGCTCGATCTCCGCACGGGTCTTTTCTGCGATGTCCATGCTGGTGGTTATCATGATCGCACTTGCGAGCTTATCGTGCTCGGCCTGGGACATGAGATCAGCTGCGAGGTAGGTAGGATTTGCGGTTTCGTCAGCAAACACAAGTATCTCACTGGGACCTGCGAACATGTCGATGTCAACAGTACCGTAAAGCAGCTTCTTTGCGGTAGCAACAAATATATTGCCCGGGCCGACTATCTTGGAAACTCTCGGTATCTCCTCGGTTCCGTAGGCGAGCGCAGCAACAGCCTGTGCGCCGCCTGCGAGATAGATCCTGTCAACGCCGCAGAGCGCAGCCGCAACCAGGATATCCTTGTTGGCTGTTCCGTCCTTGAGCGGAGGAGTTACCATGATTATCTCCTTAACGCCTGCGATCTTTGCGGGGATAGCGTTCATCAGCACGGAAGAGGGGTACGCCGCTGTGCCGCCGGGAACGTAAAGACCCACACGGTCGAGCCCACGAACACGCTGACCCATGATAACGCCGTTTTCCTCGGTCACGCAGAAACCCTCACGCTTCTGCCTGTTGTGGAATGCAGTGATGTTCTCGACAGCATTAAGCATTGCATTGACGAAATCCGGGCTCTTCTCGTTAGCTTCTGTCAGGGCGTCCTGGATCGCTTCGTCAGGAACTCTGTAATACTGGGCATTCGGGCAGTCGAATTTCGCTGTGTAGCTCTTTACCGCTGCGTCACCGTTTTCCTTAACGTCTGCAAGAATTGCACGTACAGTCTTTTCAACGTCAGCGTTCACCTGACCTGCACGCTTCTCGACTTCTGCGAGGAACTGCTTCTCCTCGCCGTCTGCCTTGATTATTCTTATCATCACAAATTCTCCTCTATCTGCTTGACTATCTCAGCGATACGCTGCTGTTTGAGCTTCATGCTTACCGTATTTACGATCAGCCGGGCGGAAATGGGGGCAACGTCCTCCCATACCTCCAGACCGTTCTCCTTTAATGTCGTGCCAGTTTCAACGATATCAACGATACCGTCCGCCAGACCTACCAGCGGAGCAAGTTCCACGGAGCCCTCTATCTTTACGATGTCAACGTCCATGCCCTTGTTTTCAAAGAAGCTGCGGGTGACCTCCGGATACTTTGTCGCAACTGTCTTTACGCCGTAGCCCTCATAGAAGTTGCTGCCCTTCTTTCCGGCAAGGGCGAACTTGCACCTGCCGAAGCCGAGGTCGCTTATCTCAAAGAACTTTCCGCCGTGCTCCATTATCGTATCCTTGCCGACAACGCCGATATCGCACACGCCATGCTCGACATACGTGATAACGTCCGCCGCCTTTGCAAGAACGACCTCAATGTCCTCGCCGGGAATGTTAAGAATGAGCCGCCTGCCCTTTTCACGGAGCTCCGTAACGTCATACCCTATCTTATCAAGAAGGTCTACTGTCTTGTTTTCAAGTCTGCCCTTCGTGAGAGCTATCCTGATGGTCTTGTTCTTCATGCTTCAGACCTCCTTTGTGGTGACTGCGGAATTTGTTCCGACAATGTCCATGCGCTTTATGCCATGAGCCTTTGCGTACGCTGCGGCTTCGTCTGCTGTGGCAAACAGCGAATTGAACACCGTCAGCCCGCTTTCTATCAGCTCCCTGCAATGATTGAGCGCAGAGATCTCAAAGCCAGGCTCACTGAACACCAGCACATCGACCGGCTTGCTGAGCGGCTCGCTGTTGTTCCTGAGGAACACCTTTGCAGCAGCTTCGACATTTACCGCAAATCCCACTGCAGCAGCATTCCTGCCGAAATCACCGAGCAGGTCGTCGTAACGGCCGCCTGAAAGCACCGGCAGTCCGTAGCCCTCTACGTAGCCCCTGAACAGGATACCTGTATAGTAGTTCTTCTTGTGGGCAAGTCCCAGGTCTACCTTTATTCTGCCGGAATACCCCATGGAGCAGAGCGCCTCATACGTAGCCCGCAGGCTGTTCAGCTTTGTGCGGAGCTCCTTGCTGTACATGTACTTTTCCGCCTGGCTGAACACTTCGCTCTCACCGAAAAGGGACGGCAGAGCACGCACAGCTTCCGCAGCGGAACCGCTGATACCCTCCAGTGCTTCATTGAGCGCCGGGAAATTCTTGCTCTCGATAAGGGAATGTATCTGCTCGGACTTTTCTTCGGGCAGGTTGAGATCCTCGACCACCGTCTGGAAAATGCCGCTCTCGCCTATCTCCAGGCGGAAATCCTCGTCTACTGCAAACAGAGCCTGCGCAGCCAGGGAAAGAGCCTCGTAATCCGCAGCGGTACGCTCACCGCCGAGGATCTCAATTCCGCTCTGGGTAAACTCGTCGTCACGGCCGCTGTTCTTGGGGTTCACCATGAAAATACTCTGATTATAATAGAGCTTCAGCGGCAGTTTCTCTTCACGTAGTCTTGTCGCTGCAAGTCTTGCTATCGGCATTGTATTATCCGGGCGGAGTACCATCAGACGGTTCTTGCCGTCCACCAGCTTGTACATGGTTTCCGGCGGGAAATACCTGGTCTTGCTGTTGAACACATCATAGAATTCAAGCCCCGGGGTGATAACCTCGGAATAGCCGTATGCCGTAAATATCTTTCTCAGCTTCTCCTGAATGCTGCGCTTGGCAAGGCACTCGTCAAAAAGCTGGTCCCGGGTCCCCTCCGGGGTGAGCAGATCGTATCTCTTCACTTTTCATTTCCTCGCTTTAGTGTAGTAATGTGGTATCACGCTATCATATTACTCTAACAGTATAGCACATTAAAGTGGCATTGTCAATAAGAGGTGCATATTTTGGCAAAATGCACAGTCCTGATCAACAATGCCGTCATTATTATCACATATCGAACAACGACATCTGGGCAGAATTGGGGATATCTCCGAAAACTCCCATCTCACGCATTTTATCTATGACGGTGCTGTTAAGTCCGCTCTGCTGCTGAATATCGTCAATGCACATGTAGTTTCCTGCGTCAATGACTTCTTTCAGCTTGAACGCCGCATTTGCACCGCAGCCTGCAATAGAAAGGTACGGCATGCGGAGCTTTCCGTCCTCGATGTGATAAGTCGAAGCACCGGACAGCTTTGCGTCCACCGGAAGAACTCCGATACCACGGCACATCATCTCGTTTATCAGAAGAAGTGCGTCCAGTGTGCCCTTTTCCTTTACGCCGATGTTCTGCATTCCCTGGAGCTCCTTGATGCGTGCCTTTACGGCGTCCTTGCCCTTTAACACAACATCAAGCTCGATATTTTCAGTATGCTTTGTAAGCGTTGCTGCGTAGAATTCGCAGGGGCGGTTTATCTTGAACCAGCACAGCTTTACCGCAGAAGTCACATACGCCGCCGCATGCGCTTTCGGGAACATGTACTTGATCTTCTTACAGCTCTCTACATACCAGTCTGGGACGTTGTTGTCCTTGAACGCCTGATATATCGTGTCATCAAACAGTTTGGTCGCATTTCCCTTTCGGGTTATCTCCATTATTTTGAATGCAAGACTCGGTTCTACCCCCTTATGAAGCAGGTAGACCATGATGTTATCACGTGTTCCGATAACTTCGGAAATCGTACAGGTGCCGTTCTTGATGAGGTCCTGCGCATTGCCCAGCCATACGTCTGTTCCGTGGGACAGACCGGAGATCTGAAGCAGGTCGGAAAAGTTCTTGGGCTTTGCGTCCTGAAGCATCTGCATTGCGAACGGCGTACCGAACTCGGGTATGCCATAGGTCCCGCAGGGTGCGAATATATCCTCGGGGGTAACACCGAGGGGTTCTGTGGAAACGAACAGGTCATATATCGCACGGTCCGTTGTTGAAACGTCTGCGATCTTCATGCCGGTCATATCCTCGAGGTGCTTGTACAGGGTAGGCACATCGTGGCCGAGCTCGTCGAGCTTCAATATAGTATCGTGAAGCGCATGGAAGTCGAAGTGGGTGGTTATCATGTCGCTGTCGGTCTTATCTGCCGGGTGCTGTACCGGGGTGAAGTCATACACCTCGTAATCGTTAGGAACAACGACCATTCCGCCCGGGTGCTGGGAAGTCGTGCGCTTTACGCCGGTGCATCCGATGGAAAGACGCTCCATCTCAGCGTTGTTGAACTCGATGCCACGTTCCTCACAGTACTTCTTTACAAAGCCGTATGCGGTCTTGTCCTGGACTGCGGAGATCGTACCCGCCTTGAACACGTGGTCCTTACCGAAGAGCTCTTCAGTGTAGCGGTGTACCTTGCCCTGGACTTCCCCGGAGAAGTTCAGGTCGATATCCGGCGCCTTATCTCCCTTGAAGCCAAGGAACGTTTCAAACGGGATATCATGACCGTCACGTATCATGTCTATGCCGCAGTTCGGGCAGTTCTTCTGCGGGAGGTCAAAACCTGATCCCACGGAGCCGTCCGTCACGAACTCATTGTAACGGCACTTCGGGCAGCGGTAATGCGGAGCCAGGGGGTTTACCTCAGAGATACCTGACATTATCGCAACGAACGAAGAACCTACCGAACCTCTGGAGCCGACCAGGTAGCCATTGTCCTCGGAGTACTTTACCAGCTTCTGGGCGATCATGTAGAGCACCGAGAAGCCGTACTTTATGATCGCATCAAGCTCTTTCTGGAGGCGCTTTGTAACTATCTCAGGTATCTTGTCCTGATAGCCGTACCAGTTCATAGCCCTTGTCCAGCAGAGGTCCTGAAGCTCCTGCTCGGCGCCCTCGATGGACGGCGTATAGGTTCCCTTAGGAATAGGGCGGATATCCTCTACCATGTCTGCTATGGCGTTGGTGTTGGTTATTACGACCTCTTTCGCCTTTTCCTCGCCGAGATAGCTGAATTCCTCCAGCATCTCGTCAGTAGTACGGAGATACAGCGGCGCCTGATTATCAGCGTCCTTGAAGCCCTGACCCGCCTGGAGAATTTTACGGAAAATCCCGTCCTCCTTGTTCATGAAGTGAACGTCGCAGGTAGCTACGACCGGCTTGCCCAGCTTCTCACCGAGCTTCACTATGCGTCTGTTGAGCTGCCGCAGACCCTCGTCGTCTGCGACCCTGCCCTCACGTACAAGAAACTCATTATTGGCGATAGGCTGTATCTCAAGATAGTCGTATATCGAAGCGATCTCCTCGATCTGCTCCTGAGATTTACCGTCAAGAATTGCCCGGAAAAGCTCGCCCGCCTCACAGGCGCTTCCGACTATCAGACCCTCACGGTGCTTCTGGAGCTCGGACAGCGGGACACGGGGCTTACGGTAGAAGTAATTCAGGTTGGAATATGAAACCAGCTTGTAAAGGTTCTTCAGACCGACCTGGTTCTTTACCAGGATGATCATGTGGTAGGTGGGCTGCTTCTTTACGTCCACATCGCCGAGAATTCTGTTGAAGTCACCGAACTTCTCCAGCGAATGTCCCTTGCAGGAAACGTTCACCAGTGAAATGAATATCCTGGACAGCATCTCAGCATCGTCGATCGCACGGTGATGGTTGAAGTCGCCCAGCTTGAATTCCTTTGCAACGGTGTCCAGCTTGAAGTTTTTCAGGTGCGGCAGCGCAGCACGGCTGAGTTTCAGCGTGTCAACGTATCTGATGTCATAAGTAAGTCCCTGGCGCCCGCAGCCTGTCTTGATGAAAGATGTATCGAAATCAGCGTTATGGGCAACAAGCACACCCTTGCCGGCGAACTTTATGAAATTCTCGAGGGCTTCCTTTTCAGAGGGAGCATTCTCGACCATTTCATCTGTGATACCAGTGAGCTCAGTTATGTTTGCAGGGATCTCCCTTTCAGGGTTCACGAAAGTCTGGAAGCGCTCCACGACCTCCATATTGCGCAGCTTTACCGCACCGATTTCGGTTATCCTGTCAAGCTCACGGCTGAGTCCTGTGGTTTCTATATCGAAAACGATAACGTCATCATTGACGGAGCACTCATTGCAGCCGGAAACCAGCGCACCCGAGTCGTTCACGAAATACGCTTCCATACCGTATATTATCTTGAACTCGCCGCCGTCCTTGCGTATCTTTTCAACGGTGTTCATTGCTTCGGGATACGCCTGTACATTGCCATGGTCGGTTATGGCTATCGCCTTGTGACCCCATGCATACGCCTGCTTTACAAGGTCCCCGGCAGGAGTTACGGCGTCCATATCCGACATCGTGGTATGAAGGTGCAGTTCTACACGCTTTTCTTCCGCCTTGTCCTGGCGCTTCTTGGTCTTGATGGAAGCTATGGACCACGGGCGGACATTCAGGCACTTTGCAAATGTATCGAACTCAAACTTGCCGCTGACGATGATAGCCTTGCCGGGCTTGACATTGCTCTTTATTATGTCGCTGTTTTCAGTGGGGGTGATTATCTTGAGTATCTCAGAGGAAGTCTTGTCCGAGAAATAAGCGGTGAAAATGAACGTGTTGCCATCTCTGGAAGTCTTTTCGTCAGTCTTGAACACCTCGCCCCAGAGAGTCACCTCATCGCCCTCTCCAAAGCTCTCGGACATTTTCAGCGGAGCCTCGCTTATACCCTTGCCGTAGAACAGGCTCGCAGTGCTGTCGATCACTTCGGACTCGAACGGGAGCTTTATCTCCTTTGGCTCCTTAAGAACGGAAGCGCCACGTCTTGCGCCTTTTCCACCGCCGCCCTGATACTTGTTCTCAGCGGGAGCGGGCGCCGGAGTATACGGAACCACCTGCACCGGCGGTCGCTCCTCCGACTTCATGTACTCCTCCATGTTGACCTCTGACACACCGGTGAAATCAACATGTATCGCCTTTTTGAAGAAACCGGCGACCATTCGCTCAATAGAGGTATTTATCTCCATCTGCATGAGCATGTCACGTCCGCCGTGTTTCAGCGAGATCTCGCAGTTCTCGCCATCGTCGTTTATCTCCGCATTGTCGAGATAGCCGTTGACAGCGCCGTTGCGGTCCTTGAGTATAGCCATTATCTCGCTGATGTAATCCGGGGAATACAGCGACTCCGGATAGCTCGGATATATCCGGACCCTTGACCCGCCGGCTGCCGAGGATATCTGGCCCTCAGCAGCAAGAATTTCAGCTGCGGTGCAGAGGTCGTCCATTCCCAGGTTGATAAGTATCTCGTTTTTCTGCTCGGTGTATACGATCTTCAGGACTGTTCCGGCGGCTGCGTTTTCCGGCAGGGTCAGTCCGTCAAAAAGCTCACTTAATTTTGCAGGCATTTATATTGATCCTTCCTCATTGACTGCTCAAAGCAGGTCTATCTCTTTTTTCAGTTCCTCCAGCAGCTTGTCCTCGGGCACCTTGCGGAGTATCTTTCCTTTCTTGAAGAGAATGCCCTCGCCTTTTCCGCCGGCAATTCCGATGTCGGCTTCCCGGGCTTCTCCGGGGCCATTAACAACGCACCCCATAACCGCTACCTTGATGGGCTTGTCTATCGTTTTGCAGAGCTCCTCGACCTGCTCAGCAAGAGGGATAAGCGCTATTTTAGTTCTTCCGCAGGTC
Source organism: uncultured Oscillospiraceae bacterium (assembly GCA_934454435.1). Classification (GTDB taxonomy): domain Bacteria; phylum Bacillota; class Clostridia; order Oscillospirales; family Ruminococcaceae; genus CAG-115. Next base: position 9,299 of record CAKSGA010000018.1, read on the forward strand.
GGGCAGGCTACTATCTGCGGACCTCCCCCCATACCACAGGCACGGAGTATGTCCCTGGCAGCATAGATCTCCTTGACCGGGTCGGCGGTCAGTGAGACCCTTATCGTGTCGCCTATTCCATCGCACAGCAGCGAGCCGATCCCCACCGCCGATTTTATCATGCCCATTCTCTCAGTTCCTGCCTCTGTTACACCAAGGTGAAGCGGGTAATCCACCTGCTGCGCCAGAAGCCTGTATGCAGCTATCATCAGCTTTACATCCGAGGACTTTATGCTGATAACGATATCGTCAAAATCGCAGTCGTTCAGCAGTCTGACGTGACCCAGGGCGCTTTCTGCCAGTGCTTCAGGAGTCGGGCTGCCGTATTTTTCGAGCAGCGGACGTTCCAGGGAGCCGGAATTCACGCCTATCCTTATAGGGATATTCTTTTTCCGGCAGGCGTCTGCGACTGCCTTTACACGGTCGGCGCTGCCGATATTTCCGGGGTTTATGCGTATCTTGTCAACGCCTGCTTCAACACAGGCAAGAGCTATTCTGTAATCGAAGTGAATGTCAGCAACGACAGGGATATTCACGGCTTCCTTTATTGCAGGGATCAGCCTTACGTCCTCGAGAGTGGGCACAGCCGCACGTATTATCTCGCAGCCTGCCTTTTCAAGCTCAGCGGCCTGGGCTGCATTTTCGTATACCTTTTCTGCAGGAATATTCAGCATGGACTGAATGTATACATGACCATTCCCGAGGGTCAGGCGTCCGACCTTTACTTTTTTCTTACTCACTGAAAACCTCCACTGATGAGTTTAGAGATATCACCGAATGTCACCACAAGCATCAAAACCATGAGCAGCCCGAAGCCCACAAGGTGAACGATCCCCTCTATCTCCGGCTTCAGCGGCTTGCGGCGTATAGCTTCAATTACCAGGAACAGGAACCGGCAGCCGTCCAGTGCAGGTATCGGCAGCAGGTTGAATACTCCGACATTGACCGTGATGAACGCAAACAGGTACATGAACGACGCAAAGCCATAGCTTACGCTCTGGGAAACCACCGTAACCGTCCCGACAGGGCCTGAAAGATCCTTCAGGCCATACTTGCCCTTGAACAGATCGGCAATCGTGAACAATATCATTCGGCTTATGGAAGCGGTCTCCCGGGCGCTGTATTCAATAACGGTAAAGAAATTACGCTCCAGAGGGAGAACGTAGAAGCCATAAATCACGCTCTCGTTTCCATTATCGTCAGACACCACCTGGAACGGCACGTCATTCAGCTCCACCATTTCCCCATTACGTCTGACCTTGAAATCCAGCAGAAGCTCTCCATTCTCGCTGAGCCGCCCGGAATTAGTCTGCAGCTTGTACTGAATGTCGTATGTCGTCCATACGTGCGTGTCCTCTATCGACACTATCTGGTCCCCGACCATAAGCTGTCGGCTGCACAGGGAGCCCTCCGGGAAAGTACTGACAGTGGTCGTTCCAACATTTGATACGGCACAGATATATATAAGTGCGGCGATAAATCCAAGTATAAGGTTCATTATAGGTCCTGCGACAATGACGATCATTCGCTGCCAGACGGGTTTCCGGTTGAACGCCCTGGGGTTATCGCTGCTGTCGCTCTCGCCCTCCATCGATACGGAACCGCCTATCGGCAGCGCACGTATCACATACTCAGTTTCTTTGCCCTTTTTACGCAGAATGACCGGTCCCATGCCAAGAGCGAACTCGTTTACCTGAATTCCGCACAGCTTTGCGGCAGTGAAATGTCCGAGTTCATGAATTATTATTATTACGCAGAATGCCAGAATTGCGATTACTACCTGCATATTACCTCCAAGGTCAGCCCCCGAACCTTGCCGAAACGTATTCCTCGGCGGCGGTACGGGTGTTCAGAATATCATCAAGATCCGGCTCCTGAATGAACTTCACGCTCTCCAGAGCCCCGTTTACGGCATCGCCGATGTCCAGGAACCTTATCTTCCTTTGCAGGAACAGAGCCACCGCAGCTTCATTAGCGGAATTCACGATGCAGGGAGCGTTGCCCTCCATGGATATCGCTTTCATTGCAGCGGAAAGGCAGGTGAAGGTCTGGTCGTCAGCCCGCCCGAATGTGAGCTGACCTACATCGAACAGCGACAGCTTCTTAGCCGGGGAAGGGAGCCTTTCAGGATATGTCAGCGCAAGCTGTATCGGGATACGCATGTCAGTACTTCCAAGCTGAGCTATAACGGCACCGTCAGCAAACTCAACAGCCGAGTGGATTATGCTCTGCCTGTGCACGACTATCTCCACCTGCTCCGGCTTCACGTCAAACAGCCGCACCGCCTCGATAAGCTCCAGACCTTTATTCATCAGCGTTGCACTGTCTGTCGTGATTTTTGCGCCCATGCTCCAGTTCGGGTGCTTCAGCGCCTGCTCCACCGTAACGTCTGAAAGCTCCTCACGGGTCTTTCCGTAAAAAGGTCCGCCGGAAGCGGTCAGGAGTATCTTCGCCGGCTTGTTCTCCCCGGCGCCCATCAGGCACTGAAATATCGCAGAATGCTCGCTGTCTATCGGGAGCAGTTTCACTTTGTTACTCTTGACGCACTTGGTGACAAGTCTGCCACCAGAGACCAGCGTTTCCTTGTTCGCCAGGGCTATATCGTTTCCGGCTTTTGCTGCTTCCAGAGTGGGAACAAGTCCCACCATGCCGACAACGGAATTCACAACGATATCGCAGTCCAGCCGTGCCAGTTCGCAAAGGCCTTCCATTCCGCAGAGAACTTTAATATCAGTATCTGCAAGACGCTGCTTCATGTCAGAATATGCGCTCTCGTTATAAATACAAACATGGCTCGGGTGAAACTCACGTGCCTGTTTCTCCAGGAGCTCCGTATTACTTGCAGCGGACAGAGCAGTCACGCCAAAACCGTGCATTCGGCAGACGTCCAGGGTCTGCGTTCCGATAGAACCAGTGGAGCCGAGAATTACGATATTCTTCATTATTATACTCCCATTTATTTCAGATATATTACTCCAGAGAATTATTCTTCCCTGAACAAAACCACCCATTCACGACCGTGAATGGGCAGAAAATGTCATGCAAAAATGTAGCTGCCAAGATACGACATAGCGACATAAAGGAACGGAGCGACCAGAATTACGCTGTCGAACCGGTCAAGCACGCCGCCATGTCCGGGCATGATGTTGCCGAAATCCTTCACACTGTATTCACGCTTGATGACCGACGCTGAAAGGTCGCCGACTACACCGACCAGTGAAGCCACCATCGAAAGGGGAACAAGCACAGCATAACTCAGCTGATGCTCCGTCAGAATGAAGTAATTGTAGATCAGAACTGTGATAGTAGTTACGACGCCCACCGTAACTACTCCGCCAATAAGTCCCTCGACCGTTTTCTTGGGGCTGACGAGTGGGCAGAGCTTGTGCTTTCCGAAGAAAGTACCGACAAAATATGCGCCGGAATCTCCGAACCACGCACAGAACAGAATGAACAGCACCATAAAGATTCCCAGCGGCTCACCGCTCTGAGAGTATCTCAGCAGCACGATGGAACTCAGCGAAGTGGGTAGAAGTCCTCCCGCTGCGCCGCATGCCAGGACCTGTTCAAACCTGACTTCCTTGTGGTTTTTCAGCATAATGAGCGCCATCACGATAACATAAGCCATCGACAGCGGAAGCACAAGAAACTTCAGCCATTGAAGAATGATCGCCGCCGGGAAAACAGCACCCATAACTATACTCGCCCACCGGAGAACCGTGAACTTTTCGCACTTTATCGCACGTGTAAGCTCCCAGACAGCAACTGCCGACAAGAAACTGATCCCCGCACAGTAAACAAAAATGTTATCGAAAAATAAAATCGCAACTCCGATAATAATACCAACACCAGCAGAAATCAGCCTTGTGCCCATAAGCAACCCTTCCTCTGTGATCAGACTCCGCCGAAACGGCGGTCACGATGAATATACTCATCAATTGCCTGCTCCAGATGTTTTTTCGTAAAGTCCGGCCAGAGAACGTCCATAAAAACGAACTCTGCATAAGCCGCCTGCCAAATAAGGAAATTTGAAAGCCTCTGTTCCCCGCTCGGTCTTATTATAAGGTCTAGCGCAGGCATTTCGGCTGTATAAAGCTCATTCTCAACGGAGCTCTCGGAGATACTGTCCGGAGATATCTCACCGTTCACAGCTTTCTCAGCAAGGACCCTTGCAGCTCTGACTATCTCATCACGACCGCCATAGTTCAGCGCAACGCCAGCAATAAAGCCGGTATTGTTCACAGTAGAATTCTGGATATCCAGAAGCTCTTCCGTGATATCCGCAGGCAGAGCAGTGATGTCCCCCAGAAAAATGAAGCGAATATCTTCCTTAGCCGCTGCACGTATATCCTTAATATACTGCCGCAGCAGGTTCATTATTCCTTCGACCTCGTCCGCCGGACGCTTCCAGTTTTCAGTGGAAAACGCATAGAACGTCACACATTTTACACCGAGCTCCCTGGCCCAGTTGATGGTCTTTTTGAAAACCGCTGCTCCCTGCTTATGGCCGAAATTTCTCGGCAGTCCACGCTTTTTAGCCCACCTGCCATTTCCATCCATAATAATGCCGATATGCTGCGGAACAATTGAGCCTGACATCAGATAGACATGATCTCCTTGTCCTTGTCAGCTCCGACTGCATCGATAGTTTCGATGTACTTGTCGGTCAGCTTCTGAACGTTCTTCTCTGCTTCCTTGAGATCGTCCTCGGTGATCTCGCTGTTCTTCTTCTTGGCTTTGAGCTTATCAAGGGCGTCACGGCGCACATTGCGGACTGCTATCTTGCTCTCCTCGCAGATCTTGCTTACCTGCTTGCAGAGTTCCTTTCTGCGGTCCTCAGTGAGCTGCGGGAATGCGATACGCAGAACACGTCCGTCATTGGTGGGATTGATCCCGAGGTCGCTTGCCTGAATAGCCTTCTCGATAGACTTCAGTGTGGAAGCGTCAAACGGCTGTACAACAAGAATTCTTGCCTCAGATACGGAAATAGAAGCCATCTGGTTTACAGGTGTGGGGGCTCCATAATAATCAACCGTGATCCTGTCAAGTACGCTGGGATTTGCACGGCCTGCACGGATAGTTGCAAGCTCACTTTCGAGTGCGTTCACGCACTTGCCCATCTTTTCCTTGGCTGTGTCGAGTATTTCTTTCATTTTGGCACCTCTCTGAAATATTATTGCGGCTTATGCTTTGTAACGAGCGTTCCGACAGTCTTGCCCATTACGGCGTCATAAATGTTGTCAGGACGGCTCAGGTCAAATACGATTATAGGAATATTGTTTTCTGTGCATATAGCGGCAGCAGCGCTGTCCATTACCTGCAGCTTCTTCACAAGAATATCGTGATGTGTTATCACGTCGTACTTCACGGCGTCAGGGAACTTCTTAGGATCCTTGTCATAGATACCATCGACCATGGTAGCCTTGAGAAGTATATCAGCGCCGAGCTCTGCTGCACGAAGTGAAGCAGCACTGTCGGTCGAGAAGAACGGGTTGCCGGTTCCGCATCCGAAAATAACTACCCTGCCCTTTTCAAGGTGTCTGATAGCCTTGCCGAGAATGAACGGCTCTGCGACCTGCTGCATCGTGATCGCAGTCTGAACCCTGACGGTACAGCCCTGCTTTTCAAGAACGTCAGCCACTGCAAGGGCATTCATAGCGGTTGCGAGCATTCCGATATGGTCGGCTCTTGCCCTATCCATTCCCTCGGAGCTTCTGCCACGCCAGAAATTACCGCCGCCTACGACTATTCCGATTTCAGCCCCGGCGTCTGCGCATTTCTTAATACTGCGGCAGATATTCTCAATAGTGGGAATATCGAGCCCGCTGCCCTTGTCGCCGGAAAGAGCCTCACCGCTCAGCTTGAGCAGCACACGTTTATACTTTGGAGTTTCTGCTTCCATCAATTATATCCTCCGAATTGATCAGGCAGAAAGGTCAGTGCAATACTGACCCACTGCTTTATATCAGTATTGCTGGATCAATAATCCAGTACACGGATCCTGCCGAGAAGCTCCGCTCCGTCAGAAACCTTGGCTATAGCATCATTTGTTGCATTTTCGGTCATTACGCCCGTGATGAATGCAAGTTCGTTCTCGGGCTGGTTCTTTCTGGAAAGATATGTCACATCGCCGAACAGAGCCTTTACGACTGCCTTTGTGACTTCCACATTCCTGGAAACGAGCCTGATGTAGTTTGCACAGCTGAACTCGCTGAAATCCTTAATGAAATCCTGTGCGCTGTCAGCCCATGTAAGAGATCTGCTGGTACCAGAATGTTTAACTGCTGACACGATATCAGCAACGACAGCGCTTGCGGTCGGGAGCTTACCAGCACCCTTGCCGTAGAATACTACATCGCCGGTAGCGTCGCCACGAACGAGGATAGCATTAAATACGTCATTAACGCCTGCGAGCTGGCTTTCGTCCTTGATGACAGCCGGAAAAACGCCTATGGAGATCTTGCCTGCTTCCTCACGCTTTGCGCAGCCGATCAGCTTGATCTTAGCGTCAGCACTGTCGCAGTATGCAACATCTTCAAGTGTTATCTTAGTGATACCCTCAGTGTGAACGCTGTCGGGGTATACATGCTTGCCGAAAGCAAGGGAAGCCAGAATGCAGATCTTGCGGCATGCATCATGACCGTCAACGTCAGCGGAGGGATTACGCTCTGCGTAGCCCAGTTCCTGAGCGATCTTGAGCGCCTTCTCGAAGTCCATGCCGTCACGGATCATCTTTGTAAGTATAAAGTTGGTTGTGCCGTTAAGAATTCCGGCGATCTCATCGATCTCATTTGCGGAAAGGCACGCATGAAGTGGCTTGATTATCGGAATTCCGCCGCCGACGCTTGCTTCAAAGAAGAAGTTCACGTTCTTCTCCTTGGCTATGGCGAGAAGCTCCGCACCCTTTGCAGCAACGAGCTCCTTGTTAGATGTAACAACGCTCTTGCCTGCCTGGAGAGAGGACTTTACAAAATCATATGCCGGCTTGAGTCCGCCGATGACCTCGGCTACGACCGTGACCTCAGGGTCATTCAGAATAACATTGAAATCCTTGGTGAACTTATCCTTATAGGGGCTGTCATCAAAATCACGGACATCGAGAATATACTTGATGTCCATTTCCTGTCCAGCCTTCTTTTCAAGGCTTTCCTTATTCTTATAGAAAACCTCAACTGTTCCCGAGCCAACTGTTCCATAGCCCAGAACTGCGATCTTAGCCATAATCAACTTCCTTTCGGTTCACAACTTTGCCGCACAGCGTCTTTGACCAGATCAAGAGCCTTACGCCCGTTCCACCGGCCCCGCACCTGTTTAACGGCATGGCGAGCTGAAAAGTGCCTGCACATAGTGTCTGCCTGGCGGGTTAAACCGTGCGGCGGGACGTCCAGAAACTTACAGTCAGACTTCACCATCTATTATCCTATTTATTATATCACAACGTGACGATATTTGCAAGTAGTTTTTTCAGGACTTGTATGAAATCAGCAAAATTATTCAGCAAGCACCTGTTCAATGGCGGATATCTCTTCTCCAGTAAAGTCAAGATGTTCTACCGCAGCGGCGTTCTCTGTTATCTGCGAGGGCCTCGAAGCGCCTATGATGACCGTTGCGACCTTATTGTCACGGAGTGCCCAGGAAATAGCCATCTGAGACAGCTTCTGACCTCTTTCGGCTGCGATCTCATTCAGCCTGCGGACCTTTGCCAGCCTTTCCTCGTTGATATCGTTACGTATCCATGTGCAGCCCTTTGTCACTCTGGAACCCTCGGGGATACCATGCAGGTATTTGTCCGTGAGAAGCCCCTGGAAAAGAGACTGAAATACGGCAAGGCCCACACCGTTTTCCGCAGCGAAGTCCCGCAGACCGTCGCTTTCTATCCAGCGATTGAACATTGAATAGCTCGGCTGGTTCACAACGAATGGGGTATGAAGCTCCCTGAAAATCTCCATTATCTCCTCAGTCTGCTGCCTGTTGTAGTTGGAAACGCCGACATACAGCGCCTTTCCCTGCTTCACTGCGTTGTCGAGGGCAAGCGCCGTTTCCTCCAGCGGAGTGTTCGGGTCGAAAATATGATGATAGTATATGTCAACATAATCCAGTTTCATACGTTTAAGGGACTGGTCAAGCGAGGCGGTAAGGTATTTTCTTGACCCGTTTCTGTCACCATAGGGACCGTCCCACATCTCGTAGCCAGCCTTAGTGGAGATTATCAGCTCGTCACGGTACTGACGGAGCCCACGGTCGAGAATTCTGCAAAGGTTCTCTTCTGCGGAGCCGTTGTACGGATTACCGTAATTGTTGGCGGCATCGATATAGGTAATACCAAGGTCGAACGCCGTGCGTATCATCTGTTCCATGTTTTCAAAGTTGTCCCTGTAGCTGAAATTCTGCCATATGCCAAAGGACACGGCGGGGAGCTTCAGACCGCTCTTTCCGCAGCGATTATATACCATTTTCTCGTATCTGTGTTCGTTGGGTGTGTACATTTTTACCTCCGGAATATATTAAATTCAGCCCCCGCAAGAACACCCGCAGGGGCTGATCTCTATAATTCACATCTGTGCAAGCTCAGCAAAGCTCTGCTTCATTGCAGGATAAAGCTTACGGTACATTGCGTATACCTTTTCGTATTCAGCTGTATTCTCTGCGATGGGATCCTGGATCTTCTCTGGCTTGATGACTGCACGGCAAGCCTCGGGAACGCTCTTGTAAATGCCGGCACCGACTGCTGCAAGCAGAGCTACGCCGAGCGCAGGGCCTTCCTTGTTCTGTGTTGTCTTGACCTGGCAGCCGTAGAGGTCAGCCAGCATCTGGCGCCACAGGGGGGAGGATCCACCACCGCCGCATGCCATCATATCGCTTACGTTTATGTTCATTTCACGCATGACCTCAACGCAGTCACGCAGGGAGTACGACACACCCTCCATTACTGCACGGAGCATTTCCTTCTTCTTGTGCATGGTGGAAAGTCCGAAGAACACACCTCTTGCATTCGGATCGAGGTGAGGGGTCCTTTCGCCGTTCAGATAGGGCATGAAGAGAAGTCTGTTTGCGCCTATCGGAACGCTGCCGGCTTCCTTGTCCATAAGATAATAGGGGTCAACACCCATGGAGAGAGCTGTTTCCATCTCAGCCCATGCGAAATTATCCCTGAACCATTTGAGGGAAAGACCCGCAGACTGAGTAACGCCCATTACATGCCAGCAGCCGGGAACAGCGCAGCAGAAAGTGTGTACTCTGCCCTTCTTGTCGATGGAAATGTTGGAAGTGTGCGCAAATACAACGCCGGAGGAACCGATTGTCGTGAACGCCTTTCCGTCCTCAACAACGCCGGTGCCGACAGCAGCCGCAGCATTATCGCCTGCGCCGCCGACCACGGGAGTGCCTGCCTTGAGTCCGGTGAGCTCCGCAGCCTTTGCAGTGATGGTACCGGTGATCTCCGGGGACTCGTAAACCTTTGCAAGAAGATCCTTGTCGATGCCGAGCTTATTCAGCACCTCGTCGGACCAGCAGCGGTTCGGGATATCAAGGAGCTGCATACCGCTGGCGTCAGAAACCTCAGTTGCGTACTCGCCGGTGAGCATGAAGCGGATATAGTCCTTGGGGAGCAGAATATGACGGCACTTTTCGTAGTTCTGCGGCTCGTTGTTCTTGACCCACATGATCTTGGCAGCAGTAAAGCCGGTGATAGCAGGGTTCGCAGTGATCTCGATCATTCTGTCTGCGCCGACCTTATCGGTGATCTCAACGACTTCCTTTGCAGTACGCTGGTCGCACCAGATGATGGACTTGCGGATAGGCTGGTTCTCAGCATCCAGCATTACAAGGCCGTGCATCTGTCCTGAAAGTCCTACGCCCCTGATATCGTCAGGGCTTACCTTGCTTTCAGCGATAACGTCCTTTATTCCGTTGACGGAAGCGTTCCACCAGTCCAGGGGCTCCTGCTCAGCATAGCCATTCTGGGGGGTGTAAAGGGGATATTCGTAGGTCGCAGAAGCTACCGGTGTTCCGTCCTCTGAAAAGAGAACGGTCTTTGTACCGGAAGTGCCGATGTCAACGCCTAAAATGTAAGCCATATTTTTATTCTCCTTGATGAATTATTACAGAAACGTTATGTAACCGTTTCTGCTTGTCGAAAAAGTAACTATCCCAGGCTGCCGAGAAAGGTGCAGATGCTAGGAACCCACAGGACGGCTAGGCTTTGTGCATGTTGCCCTTTATTGCCCGACATCGTGTCGGGCTGGGGGCAACCGCACAAACATCGTGTTTGTGCCTGCCGTCATGCAGCGTTTTTTGCGAAGCAAATAATGCGGTGACAGACGCAGATGTGCCTTTATCGACAGCCTGAAACGTTATGTAAACGTTTATACTCTTTGATTTTAATATATTCTGCCCAATTTGTCAAGTGGTTTTCGTGAAATTTGGTGCAATAGTACAAAATTGCGGGGGAATACTGTAATTACTCCCCCGCCGATCTATTATATTCATTTGCTGCCCGGAAGCACTTTATTCACCGCTGCCAGGAGCTCCTCCGGGCGAAATGGTTTTCTGAGTACTCCGGCGCCGCTCTCGCTTATTTTTTTCAAAGTTTCGCCGTCCTCTGCGGAGGTCAGGAAGATCACCGGAACGGTATTGTTTATCGACCGCAGTCTTTCATATGTCTGCAAGCCGTCCATTTCTGGCATGAGGACGTCCATCAGCACAAGATCAGCACCTTTTTTAACAAGGTCAAGACATTCCTCACCGGAGCCTGCGCTTATGGTTTCATAACCGTTTCTATGCAAAATAAACTCGGTCATGCGAATATTCATCGGTTCATCGTCCGTAATGATGATCGCAGCCATTGTGCACCGCCTTTCGTGACCGGCACAGCGCAGCCAGTCGGGTCAAATTTGATTATGATATTTCTATGTGATTATTATACCACACCCACCTGATGGCGTCAAGAGCCTATTCAGTAGTTTTCACAGAAGAACCAGCCATGCAACAAATATCTGCCAGCTATTACATATTTGAATAGCTGAACCATTAAATAATCATCATTTTCAATTGACACTGAGCATTATCTGTGATATAATATACACATGAGAATAAATTCATGCTATATGGAGGAAGGATATGACATATGTCTATTTCTATTTCAACCAGAAATAACAACGACAAACGGGTGATACGAACAAAAAAGGCAATACGCACAGCTCTTTTCAAGCTGATGGAAAGCAAGGATATAGCTTCCATAACAATAAGTGAACTCACAACTCTTGCAAACGTGAACCGCAGAACATTCTACACGCACTACAGCAACATTACAGATATTCTTGACGAAACCGAATCAGAAATCGTTGACTCTGTAACTGCGATAATATCCAAGTTTGACAGCACAAGCCTTATAGACAGCACCTACAATCTTTTCATTGAGCTCAGCACGCTGATCACAGAACAGTACGGCTTTTACTTCCGCCTGATGAAGAGCGATTTCCGTGGAGTTCTTGTTTCACGCATGAAAGTGGTGTTCAAGGCTTCTGCCGATAAGATACTGGGACGTTTCAGCATTACCTCTGAAGAGAAGTACGTTATGCTAATGTCGTCATTTATAAACGGCGGTTTCCTGAACCTTTTCCTGGAGTGGAACAAATCACGAAAAGACCTTTCCATAGAGACAGCAGCCAAAGTCGCCAGCGTAATGGTGGATTTCTGCGTGAATAATATCGATAATATAACTGACACTATCAACAAAACAGAATTTATAAAAAGATAAAAGAAACCGGGACTGCATATCATCGCAGCCCCGGTCTTTTTATGCTTCATTCATTGCATTTATCACCGAACGCATTGCCTCTACAGGTTTCTCGTTCTTATCCAGGGTCACCTTTATATGTCCCCTGTCGGCGGTCTCCAGCAGCATTCTCTTTCCGCAGAGCCTGGATACTGCCGCTATCTTCTTCATGTCAAACTTCCCGAGATAGAACAGCATGTCATTGCCGGTCTGGGTTATCTCCACGATGTCTGCTGCGCTTGCCATGTTACGCAGACGTGCAACCTCTATCAGACCCATTACGGATTTGGGAGGGTCGCCATAGCGGTCTATGAGCTCATCGGTGACGTCTATGCTGTCCTCTTCTGTCTGAATGCGGGCGATCTTTCTGTAGCAGTCCACACGCTGAGCCTGGTTGGAAATATAGTCCTCCGGAATGAATGCGTCTATCTTGATATCCACAAGACACTCTTCCTTGTGGACGTCCTTTTCGCCACGTTCTTCACGTACTGCTTCGTCAAGAAGCTGCAAGTACATGTCATATCCGACATTTGCAAGATGCCCGGACTGATTTGCGCCAAGGATACTTCCGGCGCCCCTTATCTCCAGATCCCGCATTGCAATCCTGAACCCGCTGCCGAACTGCGTGAACTCACGGATAGCGTCAAGACGCTTCTGAGATATCTCTGACAGGACCTTGCCACGCTGGAACGTAAAGTAAGCATACGCACGCTTGTTCGTCCTGCCGACACGTCCCCTGAGCTGATGGAGCTGTGCAAGCCCCATATAGTCAGAATTTTCAATTATCAGCGTATTTACGTTCGGAACGTCCACGCCGGTTTCTATAATGGTCGTGCAGACAAGAACGTCAAGACTGCCGTCCAGAAGCTGACGCCATATCTCAAGCATCTGCTCCTCGGTCATCTTTCCGTGTGCAACGCCTACCCTGGCTTCCGGAAGCAGGGAGCGTATTTTCTCCGCACAGCTGTAGATCGAGTCAATGCGGTTGTGGATATAATATACCTGGCCGCTGCGGCGGAGCTCTTTTTCTATCGCCTGCATGATAACTCCCCAGTCATGCTCCATGACGTAGGTGGTGATGGGCTGGCGGTCCTGCGGGGGCTCGTCTATTACGCTCATATCACGTATACCGCTCATCGCCATGTTGAGGGTCCTCGGTATCGGGGTAGCAGAAAGCGTCAGGATATCAACGCCGTTGAACATCTCTTTGAACTTCTCTTTGTGTGCAACGCCGAAACGCTGCTCCTCGTCTATTATAACAAGACCAAGGTCCCTGAACTTTATGTCCTCCTGGATTATACGGTGGGTTCCGATAAGAATATCAACACTGCCGTTCTTCAGCCGCCGGATTATTTCATGCTGCTCCGCAGGCGTCTTATGGCGTGACATCAGTGCGATGTTGACAGGAAAGCCCTCCATTCTGTTGCAGAATGTCTGGAAGTGCTGCCATGCAAGCACCGTAGTCGGCACCAGAACGGCGCACTGCTTCCCCGCTTCGGCGCACTTGAAAGCCGCACGGAGCGCCACCTCCGTCTTGCCGAAGCCGACATCTCCGCACAGAAGTCTTTCCATCGGGACAGGCTTCATCATGTCCGCCTTTATCTCGTCAATGCACCGGAGCTGCGAGTTGGTTTCGATATAGTTGAAATGCGCCTCGAAATCCTCCTGCATTGAGTCGTCCGGCGGGAACTCGTATCCCTTGCTCTTCATCCTGCGGGAGTACAGTTCAATGAGCTCGCTCGCCATCTCCTTTGCCGCAGCCTTTGCCTTTGCCTTGGACTTCTGCCACTGGTCGGAATTCAGCTTGTTGAGCTTTACGGTATTGACATCTCCTGCGCCAATATATCTTGAAACAAGGTCAAGCTGAGTTACAGGAATATGCAGTACGTCCGCACCGGCATAACGGATCTTGATATAGTCCTTGGCAACGCCGTCCGTTTCGATCTTATGAACGCCGTCGAACACTCCGATGCCATGCGAATAGTGCACCACAAGGTCGCCGATGGAGATGTCGGAGAGTGAACGTATTTCCTCCCCGGGCTTCTTTTTTACGACCCTCTTTCTTTCCGCATGAACGGCGGTATGAGTGAAAACAGCGAGCCTGATCGTGCTGTACTCGATACCTGCCCCGAGAGTTCCGGGAATTACGATGACTCTTCCTTTCAGCGGCTTTTCAGGGTTTGCCGCAAGGTCAGCCTTGAACCCCTCGTCCTGGAGGTCGCCGGCAAGAGTGTGCGCTCCCTTTTCCGTTCCTGAGAAAATCACGCAGGAGAAGCCCATATCAAGATAATTATGGAGTTCGGTCTGGAGCACGGCGAGCTCGCCGCTCCAGGGGGAAGTCTGGATGGCTCCCTGGACGTCAAGAAGAAGCCCCAGCTGCATATCACGCCCCCGAACGAACGTATCGAAATACACCCGGGTGCGTTCGTCAAGTATCGAATTCAGCTCGCCCTTTGTGAGCATGAAGCGGTCGAGCCCACGGCACAGGCGCTTTTCCTCCGTCTGTATGCGTAAGTCCTCGGCATGCTGCATTGCGACTGCACGATAATTCTCCCGGGCAGAGGTATTCTCGCACACGAAAACGCCGTTTGCATAGTCGAATATCGTAGCTTCCTCGTCGTAGCAAAGCGGGAAGAACCGGTCGGTGGCGCTGAGCTTTATTCCGCTGCGGAGCTTCTGGCAGTCTGCTTCTAGGCGCTCACGCATTTCGGGTGCGTTCTTTCCACGCAGCTTCTTCTGGAGCGCTTCAATGCGCCCGCAGAGCTCCTCAGGCGAGCTGAAAAGCACCTCCGCAGCGGGAGAAATGCGGATGCTCTCGATCGGCTCCGTACGTCGCTGGGTCTCGGTGTCGAAGTAGGTCAGGCTGTCGATGGTGTCGCCCCAGAGCTCCAGACGACATGGCGCTGAACTGCTCGGCGGGTATATATCTACAATACCTCCACGCACGGAAAACTGCCCGGGACCTTCAATAAGGTCGCACCGGGAATAGCCCGCAGCGGTAAGTCCCGCCGTGAGTTCGTCAAGGGAAATGTCCATATCATGGGCAAGCGTCAGCGTACGCTCCCGGAGCACTTCCGGCGGAATAGTGAGCTGCGCTGCGGCTTCGGCGGAGCAAATAACAGTGCTGCATTCGCCGTTAAGCATTGCAGAGAGCGCAAAGATACGCTTGTGTTCGTACTCCCTCGAGGCTGCTTCATAGTCGCCGAGCAGCAGTTCCTTTGCCGGGTAGAGAAGAGCAGTTCCCGCTCCAAACATTGAATTGATATCCGTACACAGGCGCTGTGCTTCAGCTTCGTTTTCGGCAATCGTCAGAACCGGGCGGAGCTTCTCATTGCGCAGCAGTGCGCCGATAAAATGAGCCTTGTGTATATGCGAAACGCCTGTCACAAGGGCAGGCAGCTTCTGTTCATCGTCAAGGTATTTGCTCAGCTTGCGGAACTCTGGGATAAGCTCCGCAGCGTTATAAAAGAGATCCATCGTTGTTTCCTCAGGAATTGAATTTGTTCATGGCTTCGTTGAGTTTTCCGTCAACAAAAAGCTCAACGGAACTTACGGCGTTGTCCATAGCTGCCTCCAGCACCTCTGCCTGCTCCTTCTTAAAGTGACCGAGCACCCAGTCTGCAAGCGAATAATCCGGGTGCGGCTTTGCGCCGACTCCCATTTTAATCCTCGGGAACTGATCTGAGCCGGAAAGATATATAATGCTCTTGATACCGTTATGACCGCCGTCGCTGCCTTTTCTCCTGATACGCAGCCTGCCGGGCTCCAGCGAGATATCGTCAAAGATTATCAGCGTTTTCTCCGGAGGTATCTTGTAGAACGCCATGGCTTCCGTCACTGCCTGCCCGCTGTTGTTCATGAACGTGGTGGGCTTCATGATAAGGCAGCGCCTTCCGGAGATCATTGCGTCGCAGGTGAGGGACTTGAACCGCAGTTTTTTGCAATCGAGCTTGTACTTGTCGCACAGGTTGTCGATCGTCATAAAGCCGATGTTGTGCCTTGTGCCCTCGTACTCGGTACCTGGGTTCCCCAGACCGCAGATTATATATTCAACCGGTCCCTGTGGTTCCGGTCCACGATGGGACTCCAGCTTTTTGAAAATATCCAGAACTGACATAGTTTTTGCGCCTTTCAGGTGATTATTCGAATGCCTTCATAACGCACAAAGACCACCCGCAGGCATGCTGCGAGTGGTATGATATGCGTTAGATCAGCATTTATCAAACGAGGTCGTTCGCATCAAAGGGGTCGCCGCACTCCGGGCAGAACTTCGGAGGGTGAGCCGGGTCCTCAGGCTGCCAGCCGCACTTGTCGCATCTGTAGAGGGGGGCGCCTGCAGGCTTGGGCTTGCCGCAGTTCTGGCAGAACTTACCTTTGTTCACAGCACCGCATGAGCAGGTCCAGCCGTCAGGCTGTGCGGGCTTGGGCTTACCACAGTTCTCGCAGAACTTGCCAGTGCTGCTTGTTCCGCAGGAGCATGTCCAGGTCCCTGCTGCGGAAGCCTGCGGAGCCGCCTGCTGTACAGGAGCCTGCTGGGGAGCAGCCTGAGCCTGCTGAGCTCCCATCTGGTACAGGGACTGAGCATTAAACCCGCCCTGCTGCTGAGCCATGTTCATACCCATAAATCCCATCATTGCACCGCCCTGATTTCCAGCAGCCGTCTTCATAGCGGAAGCCTGTGCTTCAACAAGAGTTGCAGCCGCCATGTTAGGATTGCGCATAACAGCGGTTTTCTGGAGGTTAGTGATCATCTCCTGCTGATCCTGCGGCAGGCTGGGGGGGTTCATAGCGAAGTTGGCAACAACGATACCCCTTGCTTCGCCCCATTTCTTGGAAAGGACCTCGTTCAGTGCGTCGCAGATCTCCATAGCTTTTCCAGGGAGAGCGCTGGGACGAACACCCTGGTCAGATATCTTGCCAAGCGCAGGCTGGAGAGCCGTCACGATCTCGGACTTAAGTGCACTGTCAAGATTGGAGCGGTTAAAGGTGTCAGCGAAGTTACCGCATACATTCGTGTAGAACAGAACCGGGTTCGTGATACGATAGGAATACTCACCGTTGCAACGGAGGGTAACGTCAATATCAAGGCCGATATTATTATCAACAACACGGAAAGGGATAGGAGTTACTGTACCGTAACGGTTGCCCATGATCTCCTTCATATTGATGTAGTAAACACGCTGATCATGTGCTGCCTGTCCACCGTAGGAAATACGTGTGCCGATGTCCTTCAGGGAATTTATCAGGCTGTCTCCAAGGCTGCCGGAGAAAACCGAGGGAGAAAGGGCTGACTTGAACTCAAACACGCCAGCTTCCGCAGCGACTTCAGAAACCTTGCCGTCTACAACGACAAGTGCGCACTGACCCTCATTGACTGCAATGGCGGAACCGTCAGTGATAACATTGTCATCGCCCTTGTTTGTACCCCTGGAACCGACACGTTTGTGTCCCTTTGCAGCAAGTATGTCATTGGGAAGAGAATCACAGTATATGTATTCCTTGTACTGATCGGCAAGATTACCGCCGACTGCATTAAGCGTTGCCTTTATAAGACCCATATTATGCTCCTTTCACACGTAAAACATCGTGATATTGTGATATATTTATTTTATCGCAAAATCTGTAAATTGTCAAGTAATTTTTATCAAATTTTCTTCTTGACAATTCGTGTTCGTTGTGATATAATAAATATTGGTCATATTAATTCTAATTCGGGGTGTAGCGCAGTTGGTAGCGCGCGACTTTTGGGAAGTTGAGGCCGCAGGTTCGAATCCTGTCACTCCGACCATTGCAAAATGCCCGCCAAACAGCTAAACGAGCCTTTTGGCGGGCATTTTTATTTTTGTCTCCAGTGACGTGTATCAAATGCATTTTACCGCATTTTTGCGTATTTTTTCGCTAGTATGGGTGTCAGCATGGGTGTCAAGTTTTCCGGGCTAATTATTTTTTTCTGGCATTATACCACTCCAAAAAGCCCCAGAAGATTTTTTCTCGGCTTCCCGCCGAGCCTTAACAGCGTCGTCAAAACGCCCGAGGTTGTATTTGTGCCCTTGGAATTTTATAGATGACTGCCACTTGCCACGGGACTTGTCC
>CAKSGA010000019.1 GCA_934454435.1 uncultured Oscillospiraceae bacterium
GTACTACCCGATAATGGGTGTGGTGATACTGTACCTTGTCAATGCAGTCAACCTTACCGACGGCATCGACGGACTGTGCTCCTGCGTGACGGTGGTGTACATGGCGGCGTTCACCTGCATTGCGGGGATACTCGGCATGTTCTGCGAGGGGCTGCTCGCACTGGTGACTGCCGGGGGCTGCATCGGGTTCCTTATGTGGAATTTCCCGCCGGCAAAGGTGTTCATGGGGGACACCGGTTCGATGTTCCTGGGAGGCGTTGTATGCGCCCTGGGAGTAGGCTGCGGCGTGGAGTTCCTCATGCTGGTCGCAGCGCTGGTGTACATCTGCGAGGCGCTTTCCGTGGTGATACAGGTGACTGTGTTCAAGATAACAAAGAAGATCTACCACACCAAGGAGGGCAAGCGTCTGTTCAAGATGACGCCTATCCACCATCACTTTGAGCTGAGCGGCTGGAGCGAGCTCAGGATAGATATCGTATTCTCCCTGACCGCTGCAGTGCTGGGCGCATGCTCGGTGCTGATGGCGGTGGGAATGTTCGGAAGATAACACGGCGGTACTGGTTCAGGAGGTCAGAGAATGGCGTCAGATACAAGAGCTGCAAGGGGCGGCGCTGTCCCGCAGCGTGAAGTCCCAGGGCAGGAGCGCAGACCCGTCAGGGGAAAATCGGCACCTAAGAAGAAGGAAAGGGAGCCCCACCGCTGGTGGATCTTCTACTGGGGCGGAAGCATAGATATCCCCATGCTGGTCATTACACTGGTGCTGCTGGTAATGGGCATAACAATGATGTTCTCGGCGAGCCATGCGCTTTCGTACCGTGACAATGCAGGTGACTCCTACAAGTACGCCACCAGGCAGGTGTGGTTCGCAATAGCCGGGCTTGTAGCGATGTTCGTACTGAGCTTCGTGGATTACCGCATTCTGCTCAGAGAAAGGCACCCGGTATTGTTCGGCAAGCGCCGCACCATTTCGATGGCGCATATCCTGCTGGTGCTTTCCATGGGACTTACTGCACTGGTAATTCCTTTCGGCATACGTAATATGGAGGGCGGACCGAAGCGCTGGCTGCCGCTTCCGGGCGGAGGCTCGTTCCAGCCCTCGGATATCCTCAAGGTGGGACTTATCGTTTACCTTGCGTATTACATAACGGTCAACTACAAGAAAATGCGGCATTTCACCGTGGGACTTGTAAAGCCGTTCATCGTTTTCGGCATTATCGTGGCGCTGCTGATGGCGCAGCCTCACCTTTCTGCGATAGTCATCATGGGCGCTATCATGATGTTTATGCTGTATATCGGAGGTATCAATACAAGATACGTTTTGCTGGCTGTGGGCGCCGCTGTGGCGGTATTGCTGATAGCCCTCGCCGCTTCTGACTATACCTATTTCGGCGACAGAATAGCGAACACCTTCGACCCCCTCGCAGACCCCACCAAGGACACCTACCAGACATATCAGGCAGTGCTTGCGGTAGGCTCCGGCGGAGTATGGGGCAAGGGCTTTGATAATTCCACGCAGAAGTACTACTATCTCCCCGAGGCACAGAACGACTTCGTTTATGCGGTGTGCTGCGAGGAGTTCGGCTTTATAGGCGGCGTGGTCATCATTCTGCTGTTCCTGATATTCGTGTTCAGGGGGTTCTACATCGGCAGGAAGTCCGATGACAGAATGGGACTCATGCTGTGCACGGGCATTTCCCTCCAGGTGGGACTTCAGGCGCTGCTGAACATCGGCGTAAACGTTTCTGCTGTGCCGAACACCGGTATTTCCATGCCGTTCTTCAGCTACGGAGGTACGGCGCTGTTCATGCTGCTGTGTGAGATAGGACTTATGCTGTCGGTGTCCAGGCGGGCAAAACTCAGTTAAATAAACCACGAAAACGAAAGGTGAGGTCTATATATGAAAGCGATATTTGCAGCCGGCGGCACCGCCGGACATATCAACCCGGCACTGGCGATAGCCGATAAGTTCAAAAGTGTGTTCCCGGAGGCGGAGATACTCTTCATCGGCACTCCCCAGGGAATGGAAGCCCGGCTTGTCACCAAAGCCGGCTACGACTTCGCCCCGGTGGAGATGGCGGGATTTCAGCGCCATATCTCGATACAGAACATCGGCAGGAACGCAAAGGCGGCGTATCTTTACCTGTTCGCCGCAAAGCGTGCCGTGCGGAAGATACTCAGGGATTTCAAACCGGATATCGTTATCGGCACCGGCGGCTACGTCACCGGAACAGTTCTGGGACAGGCCGCTGCGATGGGAATTAAGACTGTCACCCATGAGAGCAACTCCTACCCCGGCATGGCTACGAGAATGCTTGCGAAAAAGGCGGACAAGGTCCTGCTTGCCACCGCAGACGCTGAAAAGTACCTCAAGAGCACCGAGCACTGCGTTGTCACGGGCAACCCGCTGCGCTCCAACATCGAGATAGAGGAGCGCTCCGCTGCAAGAAAGCGCCTGGGGCTGCCGGATCAGTTCACGATACTTTCCTTTGGCGGAAGCCTTGGTGCGAACCGCATAACCGAGGCTGTCGCAGAGCTTATAGCCTGGGAGGAAAAGACCGGCGGCATAAACCACATACATTCCTACGGCGGCAAGGGCAAAGAGCTCTTCTACAGCGCCCTGGAGCAGAGCGGAGCGCACGAGGACAAGCAGAAGCACATCTTCCGGGACTACATCGACAACATGTACACCTGTATGTGTGCAGCGGACCTCATCATCTCCCGTGCCGGTGCAATGACCATAACCGAGCTGATGGCGATAGGCAGACCGGCGATACTTGTCCCCTATCCCAACGCAGCGGAGAACCACCAGTACTACAATGCACTGACCCTCAGCGACGCCCACGCAGCGGTGCTCATAGAGGACAAGGACCTCACCAGGGCAAGACTTGTGGAGGAGGTGTCGGCGCTGTATTCCGACCGCAGCAGGCTGGCGCTGATGGAGGAGAACTCCCGCCGTTCTGCGAAAAATGACGCAGCCGGGAGGATCCTCAGCGAGATACTCGACCTGCTGGGAGAGGACGGCGCAGAAAAGTCCCTTTGACCAAAAAAGCTCCACCCGCATACTATGGGAACATAGCAATGCGGGAGGAGTGATTTCATGGCAAACAACCAGAAGCTGGTCATAAACGGCGGGCGGAGGCTTGAGGGCGAGATAGCGGTGCATGGTGCGAAGAACAGCGCCCTCCCGCTGCTGGCTGCAACGATACTGGCTCACGGAGAGTGCATTCTGCACAACTGCCCGGCGCTGACCGATGTTGACGCCGCATGCAGGATACTTTCCTGCCTCGGGTGCAGGTGCAGCAGGAACGGCAGCACGGTCTGCGTGGACCCTGCCAATGTCTGCGGCAATGAGATACCGGATAATCTCATGCGGGAGATGAGGTCATCGATAGTGTTCCTGGGGGCGGTGCTGGGGAGAACGCACCGGTGCAGGCTGACTTTCCCCGGCGGGTGCGAGCTCGGCGCAAGGCCCATAGACCTTCACCTCGCTGCCCTGCGGGAGATGGGGGCGGTCATTGACGAACAGCACGGCTGGCTCGACTGCACGGCGCCCGGAGGGCTCCACGGCGCACGTATCACGCTGTCGTTCCCCTCGGTGGGGGCAACGGAGAACATAATGCTCGCAGCGGCCTGCGCAGAGGGTCAGACCGAGATACACAACGCCGCCCGGGAGCCCGAGATAGTGGACCTTGCGGACTTCCTGAACAAGTGCGGGGCACGCATTTCCGGCGCCGGGGACAGCACCATAGTCATAGACGGCGTGAAGCGCCTGGAGGCTGCGGAGCACAGTGTCATTCCAGACAGGATAGCGGCGGGGACGTACCTCTGCTGCGCAGCGGTCACCCGGGGAGAGCTGATACTTACCCGCTGCTGCCAGGAGCATATGACGGGTTATCTCCAGGTACTGGAGAACATGGGCTGCCGGGTGTATCCCTACGGCGGGGGAAAGCTGTACATAAGCTGCAGCCGCCGGCTCACCTCACCGCCTACGATACGTACTATGCCGTATCCCGGGTTCCCTACGGATATTCAGGCGCCGTTCATGACGGTGTGCGCCGTTGCTGAGGGAACGTCGGTGTTCGTGGAGAATATTTTCGAGAACCGTTATCGTCATGTCCCGGAGCTTATACGGCTGGGGGCTTCGATAAAGGTGGAGGGCAGGGTCGCTGTGGTGCAGGGAGTTCCACTGCTTTCCGGCGCACGGCTTTGTGCGGGGGAGCTCCGGGGCGGAGCTGCGCTCGTAACTGCCGCCCTTGCCGCAGAGGGCACCTCGGAGATCTCCGGCGTTGGCTACATCGACCGGGGCTATGAGTGTATCGAGAAAACGCTGAGATCAGTCGGCGCAGATATCTCCCGGGTGGGCTAGCCGGGACGTTAACAAACAGAAGGAGCACAGAAAATGGACAGCAGAAACCAGAACAGCCGTCCGGGCAGAGGAAACCGGGGAACTCCGCAGAGAAGCGTTCAGTCCCGCAGACCGTCAGCCCCCGTGAACGGAAGAACGCCGGAGCAGTCCCGCAGGCAGGGAGCTCCCCAGGGACGCCCGGGTCAGGCACAGCCCCGCAGGCAGCAGACCCCGGAGCAGCGCCGCAGGGCTGACCGTGCGTACCGTCAGGCTACGGTACATCGTGACGTCCGCAGCAGGCGCCGGGGCAGGCGTGGCGGAAACTATGTGATGTATTATATTCTGGGTGCTGCGGTGATTATTACTGTGCTGATAGTCCTTGCGAACACCGTGCTGTTCAACTGCACCTCCATCGAGGTGGAGGGGAACTCCCGCTACACTGCGGAGCAGATAGTCACCCAGTCCGGGCTGGAAAAGGGGCAGAATCTGCTGCATATGGATACTGACTCCGCCGGAATGAGGATCTCTGCGGCGTTTCCGTATATAGACGAGGTGGAGGTGCAGAAGTCCTTCCCCACGAAGATAATGATCGTTGTAAAGGAAGCCGAGAAGTGGTATCAGGTCAGCAGCTCCGGTGTGAATGCGGCGATCTCCCGAATGGGCAGGATAGTGGAGCTCGGCAGCACGCCGGGGCTTCCGGTGGTGGAGGGCTACGACCCCGAGGAGCTGGCTCCGGGAAAGACCCTGGCGTCGAACGAGCAGGGCAAGACCCCGATACCCGCCCAGATACTTGAAAGCGCCGAGAAATTTGGCATTGCGGATATCACACTCATTGACATGACCGACCGCTTTGATATCTCAATCGACTGCGGCAGCAACATCACGCTGCTGATAGGCGGCGTTGCGGACATAGACGTGAAGTTCGCCGAAGCCGCCGAGGCTATTCGCCGGGAGCATGACAACGTGACGATAGATCTCCGGGCGGACGAGAAGATGTTCGTGCGTGACAAGAACGAGCAGGAGCAGGTGCTGCCTGATCTCGGGCCGACAAAGGAGGGCACTTCCGAGGACTCCACCGGCGAAGCTCACACTGCGGAATAAGCCGGTTGGAGAAAGACACAAACGGCGGGTCGTAAGCTCGGTATAATTTGTCAAAATATTTTTGAAAAAACAGTTGAAATTATTTTTCTAATCTGATATAATAGTAAGTAGTTATATCGACAGGGGAGTGTTATATTCCGGCGTCGTAAAAATGATGGAGGGAAAACAGATGGCATTTGAGATAGATAATCACGATGACGAATTTGTAATGGACGATGATTTTGAGGATCAGACCAAAATAATGGTCATCGGCGTCGGCGGAGGCGGCGGTAACGCTGTCAGCCACATGGTAGAGGGCGGAATGACCGGTATCGACTATGTTGTTGCAAATACCGATGTTAAGGCTCTCCGTTCAAAGGACGGCAGCCGTATGCGCCGTATCCAGATAGGCAAGAAGCGCACCAAGGGTCAGGGCGCCGGCAACAAGCCCCAGGTCGGACAGGAGTCCGCGGAGGAGAACCGTGACGACCTCAAGGCAGTCATGGAGGACGAGTCCATGGTATTCATCGCTGCCGGAATGGGCGGCGGAACCGGTACTGGTGCAGCTCCGGTAGTTGCGAACATCGCAAAGGAGCTCGGCAAGCTGACTGTCGGCGTTGTCACAAAGCCTTTCGCTTTCGAGGGCCAGGCAAAGATGAACCAGGCGCTCAAGGGCATCGCAGAAATGCGCAAGTATGTTGACTCCCTTATCGTTATCCCTAACGAGAAGGTAAAGGAGATCTCCAACGCAAAGCTCAGCATGATCGACGCATTCAAGGCTGTGGACAGTGTTCTGTACAAGGCTGTTAAGGGTATTTCCGATCTTGTAAAGGGCGTAGGTTTCATGAGCGTGGATTTCGCAGACGTCACCATGGCGCTGAAGGACTCCGGTATCGCACATATGGCTATCGGCACCGGAAAGGGCGAGAACAAGAACGAGGACGCACTCAACCAGGTGCTGCACAGCCCGCTGCTTGAGACCTCTATCCTTGGTGCACGCAGACTGCTCATAAACATCAGCATTCCGATGACCACCTCCGCTGATGAGGTAGACGGTATTGCAAGCGAGATCACAAAGAACGCTGCGCCGGACGCAGAGATCAAGATGGGCATGCAGTTCGACGAGTCCCTTGCAGAGGACGAGGTTTCCGTTATCGTTATCGCAACGGACTTCATCACTGACGAGGACGGAACTCCCATTGACCCGGCAGCTTCTGACAGCGCTTCCGCTGCGGGCACCGCTGCTTCTCCGTTCGGTGGCCAGACTCCCACATTCGGCGGGGACAACGACATCGACAAGCTCATCAATATCCTGAGCTCCAAGTGACCGAATAAACACAATAATCATCAGAAGATCCGCACTTATAAGGTGTGGGTTTTCTGTCGTTAGGGATTACTTTTTTGTTTTATTTTTCTTGTTGCACATAGTCCAAATATCCTGGAAAGATGTTTGGGAATTTGTATAAAGAATATAAAGTTCTCAAAAAGACTTGAATTTTCTTTGGATTTGATATACAATAAACATATGCAGCAATATATAAAGACTGCTTTTAATATGTGTTGAACTACTGGAGGTACACTATCATGTTTACAAAATTCAGGCGTGCCGTATGCGCTGTCTGTGCTGCGGCTGTGATGGCTGCGGTTTCAGTGAGTGCGTCTGCGGACTATACTTATTCTATCGCCGACAGTAAGCTCTGCGATGAGATCGATGCGGATACTCAGGATGTGAACGGCTCCGAGGGTACATTCACAACTAAATTCAGCGACAGCACCGGCGATGATTTCCTTTCGCTGCGTTTCAGGCTGTTCAACGAATATGCTGACAATGACTTCTGGAACAGCGATGATGTTTCCGTTTCCGTGGACGTCAAGCTGGAAACTGAGGGCAAGGACGTTATCGGCTGTATGCCTGCGTTCACAACGAACTGGGGCTGGATCGATCCGTCCGGTTATACTGAGCTCAAGTACGGCGAGTGGGTAACTGTCACCGAGAGCGGCAAGCACTTCTATGAGGGCTTCGGCAATAAGAAGCCGGCATACATCATGTTCCAGGTAAGGACCAACTGGGGTGCTGAGGCCCAGGGAGAAGTCACCCTTTCCGTAAGGAATTTCCGTATCGAAACCAGCGGCGCCGCAGCAGTTACCGAGCCGGAGGAAACGACCTCCGCTACTGACACCTCCGCTCCCGATGAGGTAAAGCAGCCTACCGCTGAAGCAACCACCAGCGAGCCGGCGCTCAATACCGGGGAGAATTCCGCTTCCAATACTGCCGACGCAGCTTCCACCGCTGAGGAGCAGTCCACGAAGGAAGCGACAAGCACCATCAGCACTCCTGATGACAGCAAGCCGTCCCAAACTGATGCGACCACGATCAACGTTCCTGAGATGGAGGGCGAGCAGCCGCAGAACTACTCCGACTACTACAAGGAAGAGTCCCCTGTAGTGATGATACTGATCATTATCGGCGTTGCAGCGGTGATCGTTGCGGGCGCAGTCATCGGTTATATATTCTACAAGAAAAAGAAATACTATTGATAAAGGACCCTGGTGGTCTGAACGGAGGGAAGCATGGAAAAGGTCGGCAGCAATAAAAACCGCAGCTTTATGGATATACTGACTATGATATTCAAGAACGTCTGGACCAAACGTGGCGTGGCTGTGCTCTGCTGGGGGTACACCGGAATGCTCGTATGGCTTGCATGGCTCAATCTGGCGTATTTCCTGGAGTATGAGAACCCGACCTCTCTCTTCGTTGTTTACATGTTTATCAATGTTGCGGCACTTGGGCTCATGATCTACACCAGGGAGCAGGTCATAACCCAGGTGAATATCATGATCATGCCGCCGATACTGTTCGTGTCGTTTATTCTTGCGTTCGGGAGCTGGTACATGCTGCTGCCGCCTTTCTGCGTTATCGTGGCGATGTTCTTCATCTGCCGTGCGAACGAAACGCTCAAGACCGTTCTCGGTACAATGTACCTGCTGATGTACGTGGTCGGCGCTGCGGCGTTCATCACGCTGACGCTTCTCATGGGCAGGCTGACGCTCCTCACCGGCGTGGATATCACACTGCGTGATACGAAGTATGAGCAGCTTTCCAGCGATGGCGACTACCGCATAGTCCGCTATGTCGATAAGCCGAACGGTGACCGCAGGAATGCGAGCTACTATGTCGAGGATACCACCAGGGACGTGAAGATCCCCTTTGGCACCGGGAAGCGTGTGCTGGGCTGTGGCTGGGTCCTCACCAAGAAGTACCAGGGCAGGGACGATGATCCCGTAAAGTGGACCATGACCACCATAGACGGCGAGAGAGTAGAAGCGCTGGACGTCGAGGGCTCCATAAAGGAAAACCCCTATCTCGTTGTGGAGATAGCCGAAACCGAAGAAACAAGCGAAACAGTCAGCCACATCAGCCTGGTGACCACCCGCAGCAAAGCAAGCGCAGATGGCACCTCAGACACCGCCGAGCCGCTGACCGCTGAACAGTAAAAGGAGCCTGGAATTGGAAAGAGTTCTCAACCTGGCGGGGAAAAATTCTAGCGAGATATTCCAGCTGCGCTACCCGTTTTCCCTGCTGACCTTCTGCGACTACGACCTGTCGTATTTTGCCGAGAATGCAGTTGCCGTCTGCGATGAGGCGCTGCGCTCCGGCGAGCTGGACGCAGACCGTGTGACCGACCTGCGTAATTCCCTTAGGAATATGCACGTGTACATTGAGCACAACCTGCGCACAGTGTACGACAAGATCGTGCTCGACTGCTGGATAGACTACGTGTGCCGCCGGGACAACATCGGCACCACGGGTCTCTGGAACCGTTTTATCGACTGCCGGACCGCATTTGAGAAGGCAGTCTTTGTCCGTTTATGCGAGTACCGCTACAACAAGGGCATAAACGAGTGGCTGAACCTTGTCCGGGTGCAGGATTATGCGAAGAACAAGGTGTATTTCCTTTTTTCAAGAGATCTTTCCGGCGTGGATGAAGCAAGCGCCCGGAGAAATTACTTTGACCTGATGTTCAGCGTCACCGCCCGGGAGCTCGGCTGCCGGCTGGAGGACATGGGGGTCACTCAGGTGTTTTCTGCGGGGAGGGCTCCATCGGCGCCCTTTATGTATCCGAGCATTTCCAAGGATATCGTCAAGAATGTACTGTCGGATTTCGACTATTCGGACGACTATTCGGACATAGCCTCTTATGAAACTCTGTCGGACCAGATAGCGATGGACGCATTCTCGCATATGAAGGCATCGCTCCAGCAGGAGATAGGCAGCTATAATATGTCAAGACCTGCAATGGAGAACGCACCGGGCAAGATATACATGCCCTGCGGCCTGAAAGCTGCGGTGGATCTTGAAATAGACGCCCTGCTGGAAAGCGGTGGCTGGCTCGCAAGGTGTAAGCGCTGCGGCAGGTACTATGTCAGGGACAGCGAGTACACCGAGGAGTACTGCTCGCTTCCGGGCAGCGGAAAGACCTGTCTGGAGATATACCAGGCGGAGCACCCCCGCAGTGCAGTCACCCCAGAGCTTGAGCGCCAGTGCGGTGAAATAATGGACGAGATGTACGAAAGAGTGACCGCCGGAGCACTCAGCCTGAAGGAGTACGAGGGCTGGCGGATGTACCTCGAGGCGATGAAAACCAAGGTCAATAACGGCGAGATACAGCCGGACGACCTTTCAGCGTTCATAACCTATTCAAGAACGATGGACATTTCCCGCAGCAATCCGGTCGTGGAGGTCCGCAGACCCGCCACGGAGCCGCACGAGCGTGTCGTGAAGCCTTTCGTGCCGGAGCGTATAAGCAGGAGCGACATTGACCGTCCGCAGGAGAGGGTCCAGGAGCCCGAGCCCGTTCAGGAGCCGCCGCAGCGCCGGGAGGGATTTTTCACTTCACCGAGCGTGGAGCGGCAGAAGTCGCAGGGCAAGGCGTTGTCACATATAATCAGGGCCGACCAGTCGAGGCAGGAGCCCAGACCGTACCCGGCGCCGCTTCCTGAGCCTGTTCCCGCATTCCAGAATTCAGGCTTTGCAGCCTTTGGCGAGGAAGCAGTACAGCCACTACACCGGGAAGAGAGCATGAGCGCCGTCCCGGAGCGTGGATCTGCAAAGTTCAGCGAGAGTTCTACCCAGCCCAGGTTCAGGGAGGAACCTGCCAGAGTGGTTCCGGACAGCCGATTTACGCCGTTCGGTGCGAATTCACAGCTGCATAGCCCGGCGGAGCCTTCAGTGCTTCCCGGACGTGAGCCAGCACCAGCTGTTCCGTATAGTCCTGTTTCCAGGAAAGAAGTGCATTATAATGCACCGGAAGCGGAGGAGTCTGCGATGGCGAACCCGGTTCCCGTACCAGAGGACCATGCTGTCAGGTCAGAAGAGCCTGCCGCCAGTCAGGAGGTCCCTGCTACGAAGCAAACTGAGGAGCCACGTCCTGCACCCAGGATAATCCGCAAGAATGCGGCGGCAATATCGGCGTATGGAAAGATTGCCGGGACGGCGTCCCGCACGGAGCCTTCGTTTGACGCTATTACACGTCCGGAAGTCCAGCCAGCTCCCGATGAGCAGCCCGAGCCGGAAATGTCAGATGATCCGTTCTGGGAGATAGGCTCGATATTCGACATGTTGGAGCAGTCAGAAAATGATATGAGCGGGGGGCAGCGGTATTCCGCAGTACCTGAGTCCGAAAAACCTGCACCTCAGAAAAAGCAAGAACCTGAGCCTGCTGCGGAGCACCCTGCCCCGAAGCGTCATAAGGCACCTGCAAAGCGCCATGAGCCGGAGAGAGCTACTGCTCCCGAAAAGCAGGAGCCGTCTGAAGTCCCCAGCGGTATATGGACAGAGGAGCGGCACCTTTACGATGAACAGCAGCAGTCAGCTCATGAGGAGCTGAACATGCTCAAGGACAAAAAGCGTCGTTCAAGTAAGACGCAGCGCCTGTTCGATGCCATTATGAAAGAGCCGGACGACAACCCCAATTTCAGAAAGAATTAAATTAGCTAATTACACAAGTTTACTTACTTAAACCAAGGATTAGGTCGCTTATGATGTGTGATTTTTGTGATAATTGTGAGTTCTGGCGTGTTTGATCGTTCGAAGTTTGTTCATTCTTACAATTGAAAAAAGCGCTGTAATGTTATAAAATATATGTATGGATCAGCATGGCCTGTCTGTGCTTTTCTAGAATTTTATGGAGGATTTTTATCATGAAGATTACAAAGATTCTTGGTGCTGCTTCTGCAGCAGTAGTAAGCGCAGCAGTTCTCGCTGCTTCCGCAAGCGCTTATGACGCATTCCTGATGTATGCTTCTTCTGACTGGTCTGTACAGTGCATGGCAGCTGATTCTGAGAATGCTACAACAGCTGACGTTACCGGCGATGGTACATACACCGTATCCATCAGCGGCTTTGAGTGGGAAGATGAGGACACTGCTGAGATGGTTCCCGCTACCGCTACCGGCGTTACTGTATTCTGCGTAGATATCGACGGCCTGGCTAACGCTCTTGGCTGCGGTAAGGACGCTGAGGGCTATGATGCTCTCGAGACTGCGGCTGATAAGATGGCTTTCGCTCAGGCTACCGGTCTTTCTATTTCCAACGTAGTTATCACTGCTACAAATTCTGACGGTTCCACCACCGACATCGCTGTTGATGAGAGCAAGCTGTTCTACGGCGATATCGAGGGCAACGGCAAGATCAGACTTGAGATCTACAATGCTTACGGCGACACCTCCAAGGACGCTCCTATCGGCACTGACTGGTCCTTTGATGACAGCCTGTCCGTAACCTTCACGATCTCTGGCACTGGCATGGGCAACGCTGCTGCTGATGACACTGCTTCTGACGCTACTTCTACTGCTGATGCAGGCGTTGCTGACACCAACACTGGTGCTGACAAGGGTTCTCCTGACACCGGCGTTGAGGGTATCGCAGCTGTTGCTGGCGTAGCTGTTCTGGCTGCTGGCGCTGTTCTCGTTTCCAAGAAGAGAAAGTAATCGACAGTTGAAAATATCAACAACAGGCGGCACTGCTTCGGCAGTGCCGTTTTTTTTTTCGGAGCACAGAATTATTTTGTGACTTGAAGCAAAAGAGCTCAGACTGCCGGGTCGAAAAGATACAAAAATGTGCATGAGGTCTGAAAAATACTATTGACAATACCGGCGTATTGGTGTAAAATATAATCAGTGAAAGACCGGAGCAAAATCCGGCGGCACGGAAAGGAAATCATATGGCTGAAAATGATAACATTGCGTTCGACGAGAATGAAGGCACAGTAACCGTGACGGATGAGTCCGGCGACACTGCTGTGTTCCACTTCTTTGAAGAAACATATATCCCGCTGGACGACGAGGACGGAGTTACCACCGAGTTTGAGTGCATTTCCAGCATGGAGTATAAGGGTGCGGTTTATTACGCACTTCTTCCCAAGTCTGAAGATGAGGAGGAAGAGCCGGACGAGTTCGTTGTGCTCAAGGGCGAAGAAAACGATGACGAGCTGCTGCTCACTTCCATTGATGACGAGGAAGAGAACCAGAAGATCGGCGAGCTTTTCCTGAAGGCTCTGTTCTCGCTGGAGGACATGACCGATGATGGTGAGATCTTACAGTAATAGTTCGGCTGTTTCTGTAGATACTATTAACGTTAGCTTACTGCCTTGTTCGTGTGGGTATACTGTTTATAATCCGAACATGTTGTAAAAGGGATCTCGACTCTGACGGCGGATTGCAGACCTCCCGTACTGCGGAAGATAGGGAGCGTGAAACCCTCAGGCGATTTTACCCACCCTGCTGATTAGCGGGTTTTATTAGGTATATCTACGGCAAGGCGGTTTGACTGATAACAATGACCGGGCGGAGTTTTCCGTCCGGTTTTACTTTTGTAATTATATTGGCAAAAAAACAGGGTCCGCATAAGCAGACCCTGTCATGGTCATTTCAGTAAATCAAACCTTGACCTTAACGACCTTGGTGTAGTCGCTATAGATCTTCTTTCCGCTGACTGTTGTGTAGGTGCGGACCTTGAAGTAGTAGGTCTTGCCCTTTTTCAGACCGGACTTTGTGCAGGAGAGGGTAGTGGGCTTGGAAACGGTAGAGATCTTGGTGTACTTGCCGTTTGCAGATGTAGCCATGTAGACCTCATAGCCGGAAGCACCGTTGGACTTGCCCCAAGTGATCTTAGCAACGCCAGCCTTTGCCTTCTTTGCAGTGATAGTGGAGGGAGCGGGAGCCGCAGCCTTTACGGAAACAACACTACTGTAGTTGGAGAGGACCTGCTTGCCGTCAGAGCTTACATAGGAAGCTACCTTGTAGTAGTAGGTCTTGCCCTTGGTCAGGCCCTTGTCGGTGTAGGTAGTGGAAGTTGTGCTGCCTACCTTCTTGTAGGTGCCGGTCTTGGAAGTGGAACGGTAGATGTTGTAGCCGGTTACGTTGTAGCCTTCCTTCCAGGAGATATCTGCGGAGGTCGTGGTCTTGGATACTGCGTTTACTCCGGTAGGAGCAGCGGGCTTAACAGCGATCTCAGCGGTCTTGGTAACGCCGGAAACTGCTGTTACGGTAAGGGTCGTAACGCCGGTGGAGCGGGCATTCAGCTTGCCGTCAGCGGATACAGTCGCAACCGTGGGGTTGGAGCTTGATACGTAATAAGCGTCCTTGAAATCGCCGTTTACGCTGATGTTCAGAGTAACTGCTGCGCCGACGTCAACGGTGGTGCTGCCGGCGATGGTAACTGTTGAAGGAGCCTGGTAGGACTTTACCTTGGGAGCGTGATAGTCGGACCAGCTGGAAACATACTTTGCGGGGTAATATACCACAGCCTTGATGGAAGTGCTGGAGTACTCATTGAAGCCGTAATTCTCGCCGCCGAATACGATGCTCTCCAGAGATGTGCAGCTGTTGAACACGTTGGACTTCATGACCTGAACGGACGGGCTGATGTAAGCAGTGGTAAGGCTGGTGCAGCCGGAGAATACTTCGTCGTTGATGGTCTTTACCTTGTTGGGAATGAAGATGGAGGTAAGAGATGTGCAGTTGTAGAATGCGAGCTGACCGATGGTCTTGAGCTCAGACGGAAGTGTAATGGATCTCAGACCGGAGCAGTGGCTGAATGCATTGTTGCCGATGGTCTTGACAGCGTTAGGCAGGTTGATGGAAGCCAGTGAAGAACAGCCGTCAAATGCGTTGTCGCCGATTTCTGTAGTGTAGGTAGGGATAGAAAGCGTTGACAGGCTCTTGTCACCTGCGAAAAGCTTGGTGGGAATGCTGGTCATGCGGCAGTTGAGGGAAGCACTTACGAGGGAAGAGCAGCCGCCGAATGCATTGTCGCCGATGTAGCTCACAGCATTGGGAACTGTAATGGCCAGCAGGGAAATGCAGCTTGAGAAAGCGTCCTTGCCGATGGAGGTAAGGGTGTCAGGCAGTGTGACCTTGGAGAGAGCGGAGTAGCCCTTGCACACGCTGTCTGCGAGCTCAGTGATGCCGTTTGCGAAAGTGATGGATGTGATGCTGTCCTTGAACTTGTTGTTGGACAGGCTGGATACCTTGTAGACCTTCTGGTCGCCGAGCTTTGCGGGAACGCTGACAACCGGATTCGTGCCTATGTAGCTTGTGATGTTTGCGCCCTGGGAATCGAGAGTGTATCTCCATTCGCCGTCTGCGATCTCGTCTGCTGCGAATGCTCTTTCAATGCAGAACACCGAGGAAAGTGCGAGCAGGGTAATGAGCGCCAGCAGGAAGCTGAGCACTCTCTGGGATTTCTTTAATACCATGAATATGACCTCCTTGAAATTTGTAGATAATTACCCAAGATACATTAATTATATCACGGTTTTCATGTATTTTCAAGAGGTTTTCACACATTAATCCAATGCACCACTTATATTGTACATATTTCATAATTTAACCAAAAGCTTTTTGACAAATTATATAAAATGTTTGTTGCAGAAAAAACTTTCAGCGGTAATGTCAGGAAACGCACCGCACAGTGGTATTATTTTATAGAAAGCGGAAATGACCGCAGGAAGGTGGGAAAGATATGGTGCATATCACTCATGACACGATCAGCGCATTGTTTGAAGAGCACGCCGACATGGTGTACAGGATAGCTTTTAATATCGTAAGGAACCGTGAGGAAGCCCAAGATATCGTCATGGACACATTCACGGCGCTTATCCGGCAGAAGTGCTTCGACAACATCTCACATGCCAAGGCGTGGATTATACGCACGGCGGAAAACAAATCGCTGAATGTCATAAAATCCGGCAGGATAAAGCGCAGCGTGCCGCTGGACGAGCTCCTGGAAAACACCCTGAGCGCCCCGGCGGACGCCCGGGAATACGAGGTGTTCGACCTTGTGATGCGGCTCCCGGAGAAGCTCCGGACAACGGTTTACATGTACTATTATGAGGACATGCCTGCGGCGGACGTCGCAGCAGCGCTGAACATCAGCGAGAACACGGTATACAAGCGGCTTGAGCGTGGGCGCTCGCTGCTGAAGATAGATCTGGAAGGGAGTGCAATATGAACAGGAACGATTTCAGATCAGCCTATGACAAGCTGACTCTGCCCGAGGACGTTAAGGCAGATATGAAGAAAAAGCTGCTGGAGCAGATGGCGGACGACATCTCCGCTGACGGATACAACAGCGACACTCACCAGGCGAGGGAGATGAAGTTTGAGCCCGGGAAGCGTCACACGGCACGTACTGCGGCTATAGCGGGAACTGCGGCGGCACTGGTCATTGCAGCAGGCGCAGGGCTGTGGCTCAACCGTGACAGGCTGACTCCGGTCAGCGGCATTTCGTCTACGGCAGAGGACGCTCCCACTGAAACGTCTGATAGCCTGAAAGCAAGCAGCGAACCCACCCGTGAAAGCTCCGAAGCTGTTGACGAGCAGAACTACTACACGCAGACCACGGCGCTCGGCGTGCTGAAATTCCAGAGCTTTGCGCCTACGACTGCCGATCACCTGCAGCCGCAGGAGAGTGTTCCTACCGACAGCGCAGAAGATCTGATCGAACGGTATCCTATATACAGCTACGGGACGAACCACGTTGAGAAGTATCACAACAATGAGCCGCCCGTCCCCGATATGAAGATCTCCGAGTGTTACAAGAGCGATACCGGAGCGGTGTTCGTCCTGAAAAACAGCGACGGCACCAGGCAGGTGAATTTCAGCATATCGACCATTGACGGCGAATTCATGCCGATAACGCTG
Organism: uncultured Oscillospiraceae bacterium; assembly: GCA_934454435.1. Lineage (GTDB taxonomy): Bacteria > Bacillota > Clostridia > Oscillospirales > Ruminococcaceae > CAG-115. The sequence goes on from CAKSGA010000019.1 coordinate 16,631, forward strand.
CCGGACGGAAGCTACATCGTCCCGGAGGGCGAACGGCTCAGTAGGTTCGCCATGAGCTGGCTGAACTTTATTACACCGGACTATTTCACTATGGCGGCCGGAAGCTATATGGACGGCGGCGATGAATATTACGCAGCGGAGTATTCCTACTTTGACGGCGGGGAATACCGCTGCCGCATAGACGCCAGGAACATCAGCCGTGACGAATTCGTAGCCTGCATTGACTATAGTTCCAGGGCGTACCTCTGCTATGATTATAAAGGCTGGGTGAATACAGAGGGCAACGAGATAGACCCATATAAAGCAAGACAGCCGCAGACCGGCGCTGAGCTCCCCGGGGTCGTTACCTCTGAAACGGAATACGGCAGCCTGACTTACAATCCCGTGACGGTATACGGCGGCACTACCCCCATTCCGGAATGGAACATCATGTGCAACAGCGACCTGGACACTGATGTTCCTGCTGAGCTCAGCTACACGACCGCAGACGCAGCGAAGTTCAGCGGGATCGACGTGCTGAAAGGCCTGACGGCAGAGAATGTTCTCGGGACGTCAGGGAGCACTGCTGTAACATATTTTGCGTATTATCTTGGTCTGATAGATGAAGATACTGCTGACGCAAACGCCCTGCCAAATAAGTGGTACGGTGCAAATCTCACGATGAACCCCGGCGATGACCAGGAAGAATATGAGCAGGCGCAGCGGTATATCGTCAAGGACAAGTACATCGACGGGAATGCGGGCGATTACGTTGAGTATGGCAGTCATTATCTGACAGATAAGCTGGATTACTTTGACAACTATGAGCGCATGGGTGCCTGCTATAAGATCAGGTTCTACGGCGATGAGGGTCAGCGGGCGCAGCTGAGCGTGTCCAGCAGCGACTGGAGCCTGCTCGATGATATGCACCTTGTGTTTGCGCAGTATCCGGCGGTTCCGAGCGAGTTCACGCAGGGAGCTGACGGTTTCGGCGAGCTGTATGTCGGCAGGGGCTATGATGCCTGGGGCGAGCTGCATTATATCGCAGGCTGGGAGCTTGATGGCTGGGAAAATGACAGTGACGCACCCCGCTATGTCGTGCTGAATATGAGAGCCGTTGACGAGGAAACCTTCGCCGCAGCGCTGAATGAAATATATGCGGGCAAATAAAATAGAAAAGGGCTGCATTCGTGCAGCCCTCAGTCTGTCGAAAAACTTATCAAATTTTGCGTAGCATACTGAAAGTTTTCGGTCCAGCCTTTTTCAAAAGGCTGGCAGGTCGAGGGCAGCGCCCTCGTCGCCGTCCGCAGACGGCGAAATCTCTACGGCTAAAAAGCGCTAAAGGGGTGTGGGGGAAAACAAGAGAGTAATTCCCAAAGCGCAAAAAGTTAGCAGAATTGGAATATTGCAATGCAAGGCATTGATAAAGAACAACAATGCATGGTTATAAAGCCGCTGTATAAACACGGCGGCTTTGATTTATATATTGAAATTTCTAGAAATGTATGATATAATATATGAGAGATATGCTGTTTGAGAAGAAAAAACTGCTTCAAAACAATTGAGGTAATTATATTTCATGAAAAAAGTATTGAACAAAACATTGAAAGTCGTCCTGATAATTATTGCAGTCATCGTATTATTTGTGGTAGTTTCTTTCGTTCGTCATAAAATATGCAGTTCCAACGAAAAAGACCTGCTAACTCCGTTAGGCGAATTGGTTGAAGTCAACGGTCACAATATGAGCGTATACACGGAGGGCAATGGCGATAAAACTCTTGTGTTCATGTCCGGAGGTGGAACTTGCTCTCCGATATTGGATTTCAAGTCACTGTATTCGCTGTTGAGCAATGAGTATAAGATCGCGGTAGTGGAAAAGTTCGGCTACGGTTTCAGCGATGTTGTAGATGAAGCCAGAGATATAGACACAATGTTAAGCGAAACCAGAATGGCACTGAAAAAAGCAGATGCTGAAGGTCCGTATGTGCTTTGCCCGCATTCAATGTCGGGGTTAGAGGCTTTATACTGGGCGCAGAAATACCCGGAAGAGGTCGAGGCAATTGTCGGGCTGGATATGGCTGTGCCGGGATATTATGATGAAATGAATATCAGCATTCCTATACTAAAGCTAGGGCAGTATGGCGCTGCATTAGGCATTATAAGATGGGTCCCCGGTCTTGCAGAAAGCGACGCCATCAAATATGGAACGCTGTCTGACAAGGAAAAAGAAATTTACAGAGCTTTATTCTATCAAAGGACGGCAACCGTAACGATGATAAACGAAGCCAAAGTTGTAAAAGATAATGCGAATTCTGTAAAGAAAAACGGCATTCCGCAGGTGCCTATGTTATTATTTATCTCTGACGGCTCGGGTGGAACAGGTTTTACTAAAGAAAAGTGGAGAAGCATTCCCAAAGAATATATTTCGGGTTCTGACAATGCAAGTTATATTGAATTAGACTGTCCTCATTATGTCCATGATTATGAGTTTGAGGAGATAAGCAAAGAAATCAGAAACTTCATTAATTAAGAATACGCGGTTCAGATCCTGTGATAAAGCAAGGAGGAAGCATGTCAAATAACATCAAATGGCTTTTCTTCGATGTTGGATCAACGATTGTTGATGAAACTGATTGCTACAACCATCGCATACAAGATGCCATTGCAGGGACAAATATTACCTTTGAAGAGTTCAATGAAAAGCGTATGTTCTTTTCAAAGAAAAATCTAAAGGGAGATATTGAAGCACTGAGATTCTTCGGTCTCACCAAAACACCTTGGCATCTTGAGGATGAAAAGTTATATGATGATACCGAAAGCGTACTCAGGTCTCTTTGCGAAAGAGGATACAATATCGGTGTTATTGCAAATCAGGCAGCGGGCACACAAAAACGCCTTGAAAACTGGGGACTTATGAAATACATACAGCTTGTAATAGCTTCCGCTGAGGAGGGTGTTGCAAAGCCCGATAAAAGGATTTTTAAAATAGCGCTTGAACGCTCAATGTGCAGCCCGGATGGAGCTGTGATGATTGGCGACAGAATCGATAACGATATTATTCCTGCTAAGAAAATGGGAATGGCAACGATCTGGGTAAAGCAGGGCTTCGGTAAGTATTGGACGATCACCAATGAAAGCGAAAAGGCTGATTTTGAAGTGAATAATTTAACAGAGCTGCTGGCTTTTCTGTGAATTATGAGGGAAAAAGTATGTGCTTTATTTGTGACAGGATTAAAATGATAACGCAAGGAACCAACCCGTATTTTGTAAAGGAATTAGAGACGGGATATGTGGTCATTGGAGATAATCAGCATTTTAAGGGTTATACACTGTTTCTCTGCAAGGAACACAAGACTGAATTGTTCCAGCTTGACCGTTCACAGAAGATGAAGTTTTTAGAGGAAATGTCTATTGTTGCAGAAGCGGTTTCCAATGCTTTTGGAGCCGAGAAAATGAACTACGAATTATTAGGAAACGGCGATACTCACCTACATTGGCACCTGTTCCCCAGGCGAAGCGGGGATATTGAAAACTACGGCAACAACGGAAAGGGTCCGGTTTGGTGGTATCCTATGGAGAAGATGTATAGTGATGAAAACAAACCAACAGAATCTGAATTATCCGAAATGAAAGAAAAACTCCTGACAGAAATAGAAAGACTGCTTGACATTCAAAGAAAATAATGCTATAATATAACTACTTTGAAAGGCAGGTGAATGATATGAAAACAACCACAAACCGTAGCGGGAATATATCATTCACACCTGTGTACTTAATATCACGGTAAATCGAATGGTGAAATTCAAGTGTTCCCGTTATCGGGGACATTTTTTTGTTATAAAGGAGAATACATGAGCGATTTGAATTTTATCGGCGTTACCGAAGAAAACCGCAGCGAATTTCACCGCCTGATGCAGCGGTATGCAAAGGAACTCGACGAGCACCAGAACCGCACCACCGACCCCGAAATGCTTAGAAAATGGACGGACAGGATAATCGAAAAGCAGTCTGAGCGCGGCAAGTATCTCAACTTGTTATATTCTGATGGTATTGCCGCAGGCTTCTTTTTTGGCAGGATAGACTTCCCGGGCGATAATGGCTTAACAAAAGAGGGCTGGGGCTGCATAGTGGAATTCTATGTCATTCCCGAATGCAGAGGAAAAGGCTGCGGCAGGGAGATGTTCCTGCATTTGCAGGCTATGTTCAGAAAAGACGGCGCAAAGAAAATGTATCTCACCGCCGACCCCGTCACGGGAAAACCGTTCTGGGAAGCTATGGGCTTCATCGGAACAGGCGAAATAAACCCCGAAAACGGTCAGCAAATATACGAAAAGGCTATTCCAGACGAAGCGATTTCTTTTTCGGTAAGAGAATTTATCGACCTGGAAACCGCCCGAAAAATAGCGTAGGCGCAATGGAACGCCCCCGAACAGTACAACAGTATCGTACATTTTACATTCAGCGGAAAGACAGAAACAGACTGCTTCAATGTCATCGCACAGAACGAGGCTGGCGATGTGGTGGGAAGATTATTCTGCCTGCAAAACAGAGAGGACAAAAGCCTGTGGTATTACGGCGATCTGTTTGTTGTTCCCGACTACCGCCGCAGGCATATTGCAATGAACATGCTGGAGTTTACCGAGCACGTCCTGTGCGATAAATGGTGCGGTACGCTAAGGTGCTATGTAGAACCTGAGAATGCAGTATCGCTTGATTTTCAGGCAAAGGCAGGATTTACCGAACGTCCGTATCAGGGCTTCAACAAACTGATAAACGATGGGCAGCTGATGTTTGAAAAGGCGCTTCCAACTTTTAATGTTAACGAAGCCCGCGGCAAAACCGCCGCACAGTACATAGCGGCAATTTTCGGCAGCAATGCAGAGGCGCTTCATAGCCGGACGATTCCGTACAGAGAATGGTGCGACCTTCTTTCGGCGAACGATCCCGACGAAAAGCATTTCCTTATCTGCAAGGGCGCTGTTCCATGCGCCTACCTGAAAATAAACGGGCTGGAAAGCGGCGACGAAACAGGCTGGATTTCAATGCTCGCTGTCGCACCGTCTTTTCAGCGAAAGGGTGCGGGTAACTATGCTGTGCGATACGCTGAGGAATTTCTGCGGAATGCGGGTAAGTCGTGCGCCGGAATACATACGACGCAGGATAACCTGCCTGCCAGAAACCTTTATGAAAAATGCAGTTACACCATTTTAAAAGATATCAATCACAACAGAAACAATGACCTGTTAACTTTTGTCAAACTGCTTTGACTTGTGACTATATGCTATTAACGCCCTGCTGTTATTAATCGCAGGGCGTAAGTTATATAGGTGTTGTAATCAGTTGTAAAAAAATCATCATTCAATTTGCATTATTTCATATTTATATTCAATATGATTGACTTGATAATTTTTAGATTCGGTGCAACTAAATTCATCTGGATAAAATGCAGCTATGTTAAAACCTTGGGGATGCAGGGTGCTTGCATATTCGATTCCCGAGCATTTCACGTCAGGACCAACTTCCAATGTTTTAATTAGATCGGCCAAATATTGCGTTGGTATATAATTAAGCTTGTCACTTTCATTTGAAATGCGAACTGATTTCGACATTTCTTCAGAAATCTTAAGCAAAATTGGTCTGTTAATTGCATATTCAACATAATCCATACCGAGGAATGGAGATATCTGCTTTATCATCTTAAAATCTAACACAGATATGTCTTTTTTCAATGTAAACGTCCCAATAGATATGTTATCTAAAGCTTTTGCGCGTATTTCATATATACAAGTTTCTTCTGAACTAGCAATGTACAGTCTGCTGATTCCACGAGAATTTGCTCGACCATCAACTGCATATTGAGAAGGTGGGGCATTTAGTTCATTAGGAGAAAAAGGCTTATTTGATGTAAATATTCTTCCACGAAAAAATTTCGCTCCCTTTTTGTAGTCCTTTTTAAGATACAACAAATACTTGGATAGTATATCAGTTGACATAGTATTTGTATGAAACCTATTATTATACTTAATGTCGTATACAAAATCGTTCCATGTTTTTCCTTTTAATATACCATGCTCCGACTGATATAAGTCGTCAATTTTTTCCGGCATACCAACGGTTTCAGTAAATAGCGCAGGGAATGATTCAAACACGTCTGGAGAGATGGATCTAACAACTGAAAAAATCTGACTAGAATTTAATTTATCAGAAAAGATATCCCAGTCATTTTTTAATGTTTCAGATAATGTGCTTCTTTCTTCCATCGGAAACAAGCTGGGAAGTAAAGATGAAGGGGTATAGCTTTGTATAAGTTCATCCATGATTCCACACAGTTCTGTATTACTATCGGAATCATACAGATAAGCATCTTCTTTTCCGCAAACAGGGCAATTCCCCCGGGCATTTAATGTTTTAATTATTGAGCGGATGGTAATGTCCTTAAAACAATCTCTACAAAATATCATTTTTCTACCCCATCCAAATATTTACCTATAACTTCCAGATGATGCATAATGGAAAGCTTTTTTACGACACCAAGGCCAGAATATGTTTGTGCTCTGTACATTTCTTCAAATTGCCTCATTCCTTCCGTATTCAATTGCTTTTCATTATTCCATTCGATCAATTTTTTCAACGCTTCATAAAATTTTCCGGCGGGGTCAGATATATCATTATTGCTATCAGAAACAAAATGATGAATACGTAAATAATTTTTATCGTCAAGGTAAACAATGTGTATAGCAACAGCGTATGGTGCAAATCCAGATTCGGAATAATCTTTACCAACTATGCTATAATCGCTAAATCCGGCATAATGATCATCTTGATAATAAAGGTGATCATTGGAGAAAAATTCATCAACTGTATCAATATAATCAGTGTTTCGATTCAGTTTCTTAAATCTGTCATATAACATAACACGATTTTTGACATCGCATCTTCTGAATTTAGCGGAATCTGCTCCCACAATGTACGCAGGTGATTCATCGCCCAAGTCGAAAATAAGATCGTCAAGACGATCTTCAGAAAGGCAAATAGGTAACATTTGGGAGTAAGGAACATTATATTCTTTATGATACGACGCAATATAGTTTTTCTTGTCTTCATCATAAATCATAGCCGACAAAATAAATTCACTATCTAAAGCATCCTTTATTGTGTTATAAACGTTAGAGTTTTTTTCTTTTCCACTTTCTTCAACAAAATTACCTACTTTTGGAACTCTAATAAATGCTAATTTTCTCTCATTATCAATGAAAGCTTTTAGCGTGCTTTGTAGCGTAGGTAAAGGCTTTACCGGTTCAATTATAGGGAGAATTTTATCACTCAATAAGTTTTTCGAAACCAGTTCTCGAAGTGCAATAAGTTCATACTGTCTGCCTCTTAAAAATGGGAAATACATATTTATCCTCCAATCTGTGTACTGAGAAAATTGTTTAATGTTGAATAATCAGATTTGCTGAAATGTGAAAAATACACCAAAGCCTTTAATTCATAAGGAACATCCAAAAACATTTGTTTGTCCTGAATGCTGTTTCTTTTTTTCAGTTCTTTAAGAAATGCTGTGTATTGTTTTTCTTTTGGAATATCCAAAAAAAGTTTTCTGCATTCACGATAATACATTACCTGTGTGGTTTGTGGTAAGCTGCCATAAAATGATTGTATTATTGATTCATATTCAGGCTTGTTTAGCACTTTAAAAATCACTGATGAATCAAGATCAGCGTTATTGAGTTGGGGTTCTTTTATATGTCTAATATATTCACTATCAGATATAGTATATATGCCTACTGGTAAATCGGCAAACCTACTTAATAATACTTCTGCATATTCATCGCAGGTGACAACACAAACATGGTCAAATGCTTTGTAATAATTCTTTATCTGACTCTCAAGCCGTTCAAGATTATCGAGCTCCGTTTTAATCTCATACACTACTGCTTTTCCGTTTATCATAACAAAATCTGCCTTAGAAGCTGAGATCGGAATTTGTGTTAATGCAGTGGTAGTTGAAATACTATGAGCGCCTAGAAGAAGCCTATTTAATATCGTGTTTTTATAATAATACTCATTACGATAATTTTTCTTCAAATATGTATATATTGAAGAAAAAGCCTCTTCATTGGTAATAAAATAATTGCTTTCGTTACAGTTGGTATATTTTTCAAGAATCTCCTTGTAAACAGGATTATCTGGATTTTCAACAATGTCATGCAATGAAGCTATTGTAAATAAACGATTTAAAACAGTATTGTTAGCCATATTATTGATGTCACCTCCCTTTCAATTCACCTATCCATTATAATTATATCATTATGAGTCAAAAAAATCAATACTACCATTAGAAGAGAAAACAGTACACACTACAATATGTGCAACTATATTATCAGTATATTTATTAACTGAATTTGACTGCAAAGTTGACATGGTGATATAACAAAAATGACATTCGCTGTATTAGGTTTATTATATATGTTAACTTATCAAAGTCTGTGCAACAATAAGAAAACTAATTCTCTTTTTATCAATTTTTACGGCTTTATCTTCATGATAGAGCCGCTTTTCTATGCCTGAATTTAATTATCATTTCAAACTTCTCAACTTCCTGTCAAAGCCCCATCAATGAGTTTTCGGAGAAAATCAAGTAGAATAAACATATCGCCGAAAGTGCAATCACCGCGGTGGCAGAAAGGCGAAATATATCAATCAGAGGGGAAACTCATGGAAGAAAACAACTACCGCCGATTAGGCGAACAGTATGAGGAGGACATCTGCGGCACAAAGTTCATTGTAACCTCGTACAGTAATCAGTCCGCGCAGAAAACTTCCGATCAGCTCATTATGCAGATGCTGGAAAGACCCGCAGAAATCGTGGAGGACAAACATGAAAACACTTAACAACATCAAAATCATCGGAATAGACCACGGCTACGGTAACATCAAAACCGCAAACACCATCACGCCCACAGGCGTAATTCCGTCAACCACCCGCCCGGTGTTCGGATCGAACATTCTCCGCTGCGATGGAATGTATTACAGCTGCGGCGAGGGTCACAAGGCGTTCGTTTCGGACAAAGCGAGCGACAACGACTACTATTTGCTCACGCTCATGGGCGCGGCAAAGGAACTCAGGCGCGCCGGGATTTCCGAGGCAGATGTTTACCTTGCGGCTGGACTCCCGCTAACTTGGGTAAAGTCGCAGCGCAGGGAGTTCACGAACTACCTCATGCGAAACGAGCGCGTTGAATTTGAGTTCAACGACCGGCTATACAAGATGCGTTTTGTCGGCTGTTCGGTGTTCCCGCAGGGCTACACCGCCGTAATCGACAGGCTCTCAGAAATGCGCGGAGTGAATATGCTCGCGGACATCGGAAACGGCACCATGAACATCATGTACATAACCAACTCACGTCCCGTTGCAAGCAAATGCTGGACGGAAAAACTCGGTGTTAATCAGTGCGTTATCCGCACCGCAAATGCCGTTATGGACAGGTTCGGGACGAAGATTGACGAGAGCATTATTGAGAGCGTGCTCCGGTATGGTAAGGCGGACATCAGCGAAAAATACCTCGCGTGTATTTGCAGCGCCGCCAGAGAATACAGCGCTGAAATCCTCGACGCGCTTCGCAAATATGAATACAATCCGGAACTTATGCGGCTGTATGTCGTGGGTGGCGGGAGCTGTATTTTCAGAAATTTCGTCCCGCCAAGCGACCGCATTTCAATCATCTCGGATATATGCGCGACAGCAAAGGGCTACGAAACCCTCGCACTTGAAAAACTCCAGAAACAGAGGTGAACAGCTTGGGCAGAATCAAAAGCACAACGCTCCGTTTCAATCTTTCCAAACCTGAACAGCAAACGGCGTGGGAGTATTTGCAGAACCTCGACAAAGAGAAATACAAGTCGATAAATCACGCGATTACTCTTGCGGTATGCGACTTCTTTGAACGGCAGAAACGCGCAGAGTCCGACCCGTTTTTCGAGAGCCGCGAGCTTGAGGAAATGTTCGTCCGGCGTATCGTTGAAGCGGTGGAACAGGCTCTGGAAAAGGGCTTGCCCACATTTCTGACATCATATCTACTGAATCTTATCGGTACAAATCTCGGCAAAACTGCACCGCCC
>CAKSGA010000020.1 GCA_934454435.1 uncultured Oscillospiraceae bacterium
GACTTTTACAGTCCTGTTTTTAGGAGGAATTTTATTATGAAGATCAGAAACATCGTTTCCGCAGCAGCCGCTTGCGCTGTTGCCGCAGCAGCATTCGTTATGCCTGCTTCCGCTGAGGATACCTATGTTGCAGGTATCACATGGCAGTCTTCCAGCTACATGTTCCGCAACACTATCTCTCAGTCATCTCTGCTTTACTGGGACAACGATCTCGGCGAAGCTGCTGAGCTCGAGGGCGCTACCTTCACAGACGCTCAGATCACCGGTGACGGCACCTACACCGTAACACTGGACGGCGTTCAGGACGGCGGCTGGAACATGCTCAAGCTCGAGTCCAACATCGACCTTGACAAGACCCCTGACGTTAAGTTTGAGATCACCGATGTTCAGCTGAACGGCGCTTCCGTTGACTTCGACAAGGACGCTGCTGTAATGAGCGAAGACGCTGCCACCAAGAGCGATGACTACTCTGACTGGGACTTCGACATCAAGAACACCGCTAGAGTTCAGCTCATCAACGTATATGACAACGTTGCAGTTATTCCGAACGACACCTACACATCCATCAGCGTTACATTCAACGTAACTGGTCTTGGCGGTGCTGACGCTGCTTCTGACGCTGCTTCTGACGCTACCGATACCAACGTTGACACTGGTGCTGCCACCGGCGCTGACAAGGGTTCTCCTGACACCGGCGTTGAGGGCGTTGCTGCTGTAGCTGGTCTGGCTGTAGTTGCTGCCGGCGCAGTTGCTATCTCCAGAAAGAGAAAGTAATTTCGACTCACACGTAAATAATTGAGAGGGCTGCGTTTCCGCAGCCCTCTTTTATATATGGACAGAACCTGTTTCCGCCCGGCGTCTATTTGTCATTATTCACACATGGTTTAAGGAAACGCTGAATACGCAGGGGAGGGGCTTGTCCCCTCCCGTTCAAGTATGTTACGATTTCTGGCGGCTGCGGATCTCCTCGGCGATCTTTGCGAGCTTCTTAAGGCGGTGGTTGAGCCCGCTGCGGGTTATGGGCTCCGGAAACAGCCCACAGAGCTCGGACAGGGATAGATCCTGGTTCTCCAGCCGCAGCCTTGCGGTCTGTTGGAGCTCCGGGGAAAGGCTGCCCTCGCCCAGCGTGCTGAAAATAAGCTGTATATCGTCTGCGCTTCTGTTCGCTGCTGCAACGGTTTTGTCGAGGTTCGCACTTTCGCAGTTCACCGAGCGGTTCACACGGTTGCGGAAGTCCTTGACTATCTTCACCTGCATTATCTCCATGGAGTGGTTAGGGGCGCCGATGTAGGTCAGGAAGTCCTCGATGAGCTCGCTTTCCTTGGCGTATATGACGCTGCGCTTCGACCTGCCACGGCGGGTCTCCTTCATTGCCATGCCGTGCTCGGTTATGAACTCCAGCAGCGTGGCGCTGCGCTCGGTCTGGGGGAGAACTATCTCAAGGTGATACTCCTTGTTTGGGTCGGTGACGGAGCCGCAGCTGATGAATACGCCCCGCAGGAATGCTCCGCTGCACTCGTCGCTGCCCGGGACTGCGCTGCTGCTTATGCTGTCCATGCTGCCGAAGCGCTCCGCTATCTGTTCCCACCCGGTTTTTATCTTGAGAGTATACAGCGAACCGCTGTTCTTGACCAGCCGGACTATCCCGGAATGCACCCCGGGGAACACCTGCCGCAGAAGCTCCACAGCGGCGTTCATGAGGTCCATGTTTTCGGTCTGGACCAGGGGCCTGCCGTTCTCTTCACGGGAAGCAAACAGAATGCCGTAAAGCACCGCAGCCGCCTGCTCCGGCGGGAGGTCGTGCACATCGCAGAGCTCCGCCCTGATATCTGAACTGAATGACATCTGTTCCTCCGTTTACAGGCTGTAGGTCAGCAGCGGTTCGCCGCTTTCAAGCTGCTTTATCGTGAATACTCCGTCCTCGTAGATCATGTAGCTGCGGGGATTCCCCTGTTTCGGGAGCGACACGGAGCCGTCGTTCAGGCAGTGTATGCCGTTCACACATTCCGCCCTGTAGACGTGGGTGTGGCCGTTTATCAGGACATCTCCCTGGCACAGAGGCGGGAGAGCTTCGGGGTTATAGTGATGTCCGTGGGTGAGGTAGAAGCACCTGCCGGCTTCGTATATCAGCGCATAGTCCGCAAGGACCGGAAACTCCAGCACCATCTGGTCCACTTCGGTGTCGCAGTTGCCACGCACGCACAGCAGGCGGTCTTTCATCGGGTTGAGGAGTGCTATGACCTTTTTCGGCGCATGACCCTCCGGCAGGTCGTTCCGGGGCCCATGATAGAGGATATCCCCAAGCAGGCAGAGCCGTTCGGCGCCCTCCCGCCTGAACGCTTCCAGCATTTTTTCGCAGTAGAGCGCAGAGCCGTGTATATCAGAAGCAAACATCAGTTTCATTTTGATCAGTCCCTTTAAGTTAGTCGGACACCGTATAGCGGTGCATATCCTATTATATATCGAATTTTCTTTGCTGTCAACCTTGAAAAATTGCTGAAAGTATGCTATAATAAAAAAGTATATTGATTTTGCAAGCCGGGACTATATCTCAGAGCCCGGACAGAAAGGAAAATTATGCTGACTAAAGAAGAATTCAACGCACGGCTTTCAAAGCTGGTAAGAGAGCAGGAAGAGCTCATAAAGCGCCCCAATCCCGCTTCTGACTTCTACAACGGTATCTACACGAGATATCAGAACCCTGTGCTTACGGCGGCGCATGCTCCGCTCATCTGGCGCTACGACCTTTCCTACAGCGACAACCCGAATCTGATGGAGCGCCTCGGCGTAAACGCCGTGATGAACTCCGGTGCAGTATATCTCAACGGAAAGTACTGCCTGGTGGCAAGAGTTGAGGGCGCTGACAGAAAATCGTTCTTTGCAGTTGCCGAGAGCGACAAGCCTACCGAGGGCTTCCGCTTCCGTGACTATCCCGTGATACTTCCCGACACCTGCCCCGAGGAAACGAACGTCTATGACATGCGCCTGACCCAGCACGAGGACGGCTGGATATACGGCGTGTTCTGCTCCGAAAGCAAGGACAAGGAGAACCCCGACCTCTCCGCAGCAACGGCGCAGGCGGGTATCGTCCGTACCAAGGACCTTGTTAAGTGGGAGCGTCTGCCGAATCTCATTTCCAAGTCGCCCCAGCAGAGAAACGTAGTGCTGCACCCCGAGTTCGTGAACGGAATGTACGCATTCTACACCCGTCCGCAGGACGACTTCATCTCCACCGGCTCCGGCGGAGGGGTTTGCTTTGCGCTCTGCAAGGATATCACCAACCCTGTTCTCTGCACGGACGAGGTGGTAATTTCCCCGAGGGTCTACCACACGATAACCGAGGTCAAGAACGGCGCCGGTGCAGTTCCGATAAAGACCCCCAGGGGCTGGATACATATCGCCCACGGTGTAAGGAACACGGCTGCGGGTCTGCGTTACGTCATTTATGTTTTTGCGACCGACCTGAACGACCCCTCAAAGCTCATTGCAAGCCCGTCAGGACTGTTCATAGCTCCCCATGGTATCGAGCGTGTGGGCGACGTTTCCAACGTTGCATTCACTAACGGCGCTATCGTGCGTGAGGACGGCAGCGTGTACATCTACTATGCTTCCTCCGATACAAGGCTGCATGTCGCTTCCACCACCATCGAGCAGCTTATGGACTACACCTTCAACACACCGTCCGACCCGCTCCGTTCCGCTGACTGCGTAAAGCAGCGCTGCGAGCTTATCGCAAAGAACCTTTCCGGAGAGCGCAGGGTATGACGGAATACTTCGATCTGTACACCGCAGACCGCCGCAGGCTGGGTCGGAAGATCCAGCGTGGCGCTCCGATACCGCACGGAGAATATCACATCGTTGTCCAGATAATGTCTGTGAACAGCCGTGGCGAGATACTTCTCACCCAGAGGGTCCCGCAAAAGACCAGCGGCGGCAGGTGGGAGTGCAGCGGCGGCTGCGCAGTCAGCGGCGAAACAAGCCGTGAGGCGGCGGTGCGTGAGCTCTTCGAGGAGACCGGTATCCGGGCGTACCCGGGCGAGATCAGCCTTGAGTGGACGCTCACCACGGACAGCATGCTGCGGGATTTCTACATCGTACACAAGGACGTGGGGCTGGACAGACTGGTGCTCCAGTCTACCGAGGTGTGCGCTGCAAAGTGGGTCAGCTTCGACCGGCTGGAGGAGATGGCGCAGAACGGTCAGACCACCCGCACTGTGACACGCTGGCTGGAGAACTGCGGCGATGATCTCCGCAGGAGGGTAAGGGAGATCAGCAGCGGCATTGATACTCTTGACAGGGCAGAGTAAAGCAGTCTGCCGGAGGATTTGAAATGAAGATCATTATTGTTGGCGGCGGCAAGGTGGGCTACTACCTTGCCAGGACCATGCGCAGCCAGGGTCATGAGGCGGTAATAATCGAACAGGACAAGGAACGCTGCCGCATGTGTGCGGACCTGCTGGACGTCAGGGTCTGCTCCGGCGACGGCACATCCCAGGCAGTGCTGAAAAGTGCCGGGGCAGAGGAAGCTGATGTCGTGGCGGCTGTCACCGGGCGGGACGAGAGCAATCTTGTCTGCTGCCAGACGGCTAAGAAGATGTTCGGCGTGAAGAGGACTGTCGCAAAGGTCAACAACCCGAACAATACCGCTGCGCTGAGGGCTCTCGGTGTGGACACGGTGGTGTCTGCCACGGATTTCATAATCCAGAACCTGAAGCGTGAGGCGGATATCTCTGCGATAAGGGAGCTTGTCCCGCTGAATGACGGAGAAGCGACCCTGCTGGAGATAATCCTTCCGGAGGAATACAAGCTCGCCGGCACGAGCCTGATGGAGCTCGACCTGCCGCAGACCTGCAGTGTTGCGTGCATCAACCGTGACGGCAGGACGATAATCCCACGTGGCCAGACAAGGCTCCACAGCGGCGACAAGCTGCTGCTTGTAACTCTCGGGACCGCCGAGAGGGAGCTCCGCAGGATACTCAGGCTGAAGGACTGACGATACATTAAGCCGCTGAACGCCGACAGATAAGGACATAACAATGGAACAGAAAAAATCACGCACCACCGAAAAGACTTCTGCAAAGTCCACAGCAAGAACGGCACAGAAAAAGGCCGCACCCCGACGCACCAAAAAACAGCAGGGCAGCACCATTTTTGCGCTTGACATCGGCACTCGCACCGTTGTGGGCGTCCTCGCAGAAAAGACCGCAGACGGCTACAGGCTCATCGACATGGAGACCCAGGCGCACGAGAGCCGCTCCATGACCGACGGACAGATAGAGGATATCGACGCCGTTGCGGCGGTGGTGAAGTCCGTGAAGTCTGCGCTGGAGCGGCGGCAGCTCATAAAGCTCCAGAAAGTATGTATAGCCGCTGCGGGACGTGCCCTCAGGACGCTCCGCCACAGCTGCGCACATGACGTTTCCGGCAAGCGTGTCATTTCCGCTGAGGATCTGCGGGAAGCCGAACTTGAGGCTGTCCGTTCCGCTGAGGAGCAGTTCACCGAAGAGAACCAGACGTCCTCTTTCTACTGCGTGGGTCACAGCGTTATTTCACTGACGCTGGACGGCTACAAGGTCACAAAGCCCGAGGGGCACCGGGGAGGCTCCTTGGTGACTGAGGTCATCGCTGCGTTCCTGCCGGCGTATGTTGTGGAGAGCCTGTGCGCCGCCGTTGACCTTGCGGGTCTTGAAACGGCAGGGCTCACCCTGGAGCCTATCGCTGCGATAAATGCGGTAGTCCCGAAGGAGCTCAGGCTGATAAACATCGTCATGTGCGATATCGGCGCCGGGACGTCTGACGTTGCGGCTTCCAGGGACGGCAGCATAACGGCTTACGGCATGGCGACCATCGCAGGCGATGAAATGACCGAAGCGCTCATGAAGAGCCTGCTCGTGGATTTCAACGAAGCGGAGCGCATAAAGACCTGCCCCGACCCCCAGACCGAGTACACGGATATCCTGTTCACGCACCACACCATCACGGCGGAGCGGGTCGCAGAAATAATCCGTCCGGCGGCTGAGAAGCTTGCGCAGACGGTATGTGAGGAGATAGTCAGGGCGAACGGCGAACCCCCGCAGGCGGTGTTCCTGGTGGGCGGCGGCAGCAAGCTGGCGGGACTCTCCGAGCTTGTCGCAAAGGGTCTGGGACTTGACCCGGCAAGGGTCGCTGTGGGCTCACGGGAGATGATACGGGGCATTTCTGCGCCGAAGTCCATTGAGCTCGGGACCGAGCATGCGACCCCGGTGGGGATCGCCATCACCGCAAGCGAGGGCGTCAGGTACGACTTCACGACCATCACCCTCAACGGCAGGAAGATACGTGCGCTGGATACCCGCAGGCTCACGGTGTTCGAGCTGTGCAGCCTTGGCGGGATAAAGCCGGAGCAGCTCATGGCACGCTCCGGGCGGAGCCTTACATACACCGCTGAGGGCGAACGGGTCACGCTGCGTGGAACTCCCAGCGTGGCATGCGAGATCACACTGAACGGCAGGGAGTGCTCGCTGAATTCCCCGGTGCGCAAGGGCGATGAGGTGAACGTTATCCCGGCTGTGCCCGGCGAGGACGCAGCGGCGCTTATTTCGGACGTCTACG
This sequence comes from uncultured Oscillospiraceae bacterium, assembly GCA_934454435.1. Classification (GTDB taxonomy): domain Bacteria; phylum Bacillota; class Clostridia; order Oscillospirales; family Ruminococcaceae; genus CAG-115. Next base: position 6,592 of record CAKSGA010000020.1, read on the forward strand.
ACATGTCCGGTAAGTTCGTGGCTGACGTCACACTGGACGGCAGGCAGATAGCCGCCGGTGACTATATCCTCGTGAACGGAGTCCCTGCGGTGCAGGACGCAGATATCGAGAACGGAGCCGTTCTCTCTCATGTCAGCATGGGGACCCTCGGGGAGCTGCTTTCGCATGAGAGCGTGACCGGCAGCGTGCTGCTGAACGGCTCGCCCGCCACATCAGATACGCTTCTTTCAGAGGGCGACGTGATAACTTCCGTCGAAGAGCCCCAGCCGGAGGACGATCATTTGCAGGAACAGGTGCAGGCTCCGCATACGGAAGAGCAGGAGGGCGTGCCGATAGTGTTCAACGGAATGCCGGGGGTGTTCCCGGTCAGGGACGGCAGGCAGCCGGTATTCCTGGATATCCTTGCAGCATTTTCTGACGACCCGACGGGACTGCTTGCGGGCTCTGCGACAGTCACGATAAACGGAAAGCTCGCCCGGCTTGACGAGGTAATACGCCCCGGGGACGAGATAGTTATAGAGTAACAGGACAGACTACACCGGAGATGATACAGCTGAAAAACAAGATCAACCGAATAACGGCACTGGCTGCGGCTGCGGCGCTTCTCTGCGGCTGCTCGGCAGTGCCGGACAGGAACATGACCACAACGTCCGCCCCCACGTCAGAGAATACCGCCGAGGAAGCCGGAACGTCCGAGCAGTCCAGCCCGGACGAGGTCACGGTGAAGAGCTATCCGATAGAGAACGCCGAGTTTTCAGTAAAGCTGAACGCCGAGGGCGGAGCCTTTGACGGGAACGTCCGCACAGATGGTGATTTTGACGGCAAGGGTTATATCGTGCTTGATGAGGGAGCGAAGCTCCAGCATATCGTCAGCCCTGAAACGTCACAGCATTACTGCGTGGCAGTGGCTGCGCATTCCTACGGCGGCGCCGTTATAAGGCTCAAGACCGTGAACGAGGTGGTCGGCGCATATTATATCCCGTCTGCGGAGTCCACGGAGTTCACGATGTTTGCGATAGACCATGTGTACCTCACCGCCGGCGCCGATGTGCTGACTTTCGAGGTCATTTCAGGCAGCGCAGCGCTTGATTATATCACGGTCACGAATTCCTCCCAGGTGAGCGGAGATGCGTACAATGTCCCGAGGTCCTGCGTGAGCAGCAATACGTCTGTTTCTGCGCTGGGACTGCTGAGGTTCTTCACGGACAATTACGGGAAGAAGGTAATTACGGGTCAGTGCGTCAGCCCGGGCTCCAATGCTGAGATAGACGCTGTGGCGAAAGAAACCGGCAGGTCCCCGGCAATGCGCACCGGCGACCTGATGTACTGCACCTCTGCGGTCTACGAGAGCAGCAGCGAGATCGCCGACAAGGAAACGGAGCTCGCACTGGAGTGGGGCAGAAATGGCGGTATAGTTTCCTTTGGCTGGCACTGGTATGCGCCGTCTGAAAGGCCGTCGTATTACGCCGACAGCACCTCGTTCCGCCTTACGGATATCCTGCCGGAGCGGGATATATCCATGGCGGCTGATGATGAGCTCCAGGCTCTGACAGACAGCGAGATCATAACGCAGGAAGCTGCGGCGCTTGTTCACGATATCGACGCTGTGGCGGCGGTTCTGACGCAGTTCCGTGCCGATGGAATACCGGTGGTGTTCCAGCCGCTGCCCGACGGTGACAGCTCCATGTACTGGTGGGGCGGCAGTGCGGAGGACTACAAGAAGCTGTGGAAGCTGGTGTTCGACCGCCTGGACAAGTATCATTCCCTGAACAACCTGATATGGGTGTGGAATGGCAGCAGCGAGGACTATTATCCCGGTGACGATTACTGTGACATTATCGGTCAGAGCTTCTATGAGAACAGTTCGTCCAGTTTTGCGGGGAGATTCTCAGTGCTTGCGGAAATGACGGGGGCTACCCCGAAAATTCTGGCAGTCACTGCATGTGACAGAATGCCGTCGCCGGACCTTATGAACCGTGACAACGCACTGTGGCTGTGGTTCTCCATTGCGAGCGGAAGCGCCATTATCGACAACCACGGCGACCTTTCTGAGAAGTACAACAGCTGGCAGTCGCTGCATGACTCATATAACGGCACTCTCTGCCTGACGCTGGACGAGCTGCCGGATTTTGAGGAATACGCATTCCAGGACTAAGGAGGACGTATGTTCGGATTTCTTAAAAAAGCAAAAATAGGCAGGACCGAGGAGGAGAAGCGGGCTGAGAGCCTTCCCATGACCAAGAAGGTGCAGTTTGAGCCGCAGTCCCTAGCGGAAACGGAGCAGCAGCTTGACGGGGATATACGTGCGGTGCTGGGGTTCAGGCCGGTGAATTATTATGCGACCAAGAACCGCTACCTGCTGTGCACGTTCTGGTATGCGGAGGATCTCTCGGAGATATACATGCGGTTCGAGCTGCGTGTGGACGACCTTCCGCACGGACATACGAAGATGTATCCTATTGACAAGGTGCTCATGCGGGACATTCTCAGAAAATTCGGTCAGAATATCAATATCGGGGTGTAACTATGGATAAGATTTCACTGCTGGACTGCCCGGTCTGGTTCGATAAGACAAATATGCTTGACGTGCTGTCGCTGGCTGCGGGGCGGAGTTTCCTCTGCCAGAACAGAATGGGCGGGAAGATAGTCGGCAACGAAAGCTGGGGGCTCGATCCCATGAAAGGCCTGATACGTTTCGGCGACAGGGAGTTCAATGCGGGAGTTCTCGGCACGGAGTCCGAGATACAGAACACCTGGCTGTGGAGCTGGGCTCACACCGAGAGTGGCCTGCCGGAGAGAACGGTCGCTGCTTCCAGGCGGGCAAAGCGCTCCCTGCCGGAGCTTCCGGAGTTCCAGACCGGAAAGTTCATGCTGGACGAGCTGCATAACGGTCACGACCTTGCGATCATAAGCGTTGGAGCGTCGGAGGAGAACCTCTGCTACTATCGCTGCCCGTATGACGGCGGCGCTGCGTTCGTGACGGTTTCAGGGCTTCCGGAGGAGATATTCGCTCCGGCGGACGACCGTGAGTTCCTGCGCCAGTATATCGAGATAATCAGCGGGTTCTATTGCGATCATTTCCTGCTTGCCGCAGGATTTCTCCACCAGAACGGCACGCCGTTCATTTTTGAGGAGAACATCATCGTTGCGGATTTCGGAGGAAGGAAGATACGCTTTACATTTGAAATGACTGAGGACGACCTTTCAAGGGTGACGAATATTTCTGAGGTCATATGATAAAAAAACGAGCCCATATGGGCTCGTTTTTTTATTTACTTCTTGTCAGCGTCCCGGTGGAGCGTTCTGACCCTCAGCCCCTGTTTTTTCAGGTAGGCTGCGGTCTGTTCCGCAAAGGTGACGCTGCGGTGCTTTCCGCCGGTGCAGCCGTAGGCTATGACCAGACGGCTCTTTCCCTCGGTGACATAATGCGGTATCAGGAACGTTATCAGGTCGAACAGCTTGTCCCGGAGCTCCCGGGACTGCGGGAAGCTCATTACGTAATCCTGCACTTCCTTGTCAAGACCGGTCTTGTGTTTCAGCTCAGGAATGTAGAACGGGTTCGGCAGGCAGCGCACGTCAAATACAAGGTCCGCTTCCAGCGGAGAGCCGTACTTGAAGCCGAAAGACATGCAGCTGACTATCATTCCGTCAGAAGCCTTTTCCAGAAACAGCCCTGCGATCTGCTCCTTGAGCTGACCTGTGCTGAGGTTAGTGGAGTCGATTATGTAGTCCGCATTCTCACGTATCTTGCTGAGGAGCTCCGCTTCGGCGTCGATAGCCTTTCCGATGTCGCCGCCGGAAACCTCGTCCAGCGGGTGCTTGCGGCGGGTCTCCTTATAGCGCTTCATCAGCACTTCACGGGAAGCCTCCAGAAACAGCACCTTTACATCCATGCCACGAACATGGAGCCTTGTTATGCATTCTTCAAGCTTGAAGAACATCGCACCGCCACGTATGTCAGTGACGATCGCTACCTTGGATATCTCGGAATTGTCGTTGCACATCGCCGCAAAATCAGGGATAAGCTGCGGCGGCATGTTGTCTATGCAGAAATACCCGATGTCCTCCAGCGCTTTCATGACAGAGGATTTACCCGAACCGGAAAGCCCGGTGACTATTACAAATTCCATGTTCCTTGCTCCTTTAATGACCTGCCGTTCCGTGCTCCCCGAGAATGAGCATTTCGCACTCCAGCTTCACGCCCTTTTCTTTGAGTACTACCCTGCGGACCTCGTTCACCACTGCCATGACGTCCTCAAAGGTCGCTTTGTCCCGGTTTATGACGAACCCGCTGTGCTTCTCGCTGACCTGGGCGCCGCCGGAGGTGTACCCTTTAAGTCCGCATTCTTCAATGAGTGCTGCTGCAAAGTACCCTTCAGGGCGCTTGAACGTGCTGCCGCAGCTCGGGTAGTTCAGCGGCTGCTTGTCGATACGGCGCTGCATGAGGTCGTTCATGCGGGCGGTTATCTCAGATCTGTCGCCGGGGTGAAGCTCCATGGTGACGGAGGTTATCACGTAGTCTTTCCCGGAAAAAATGCTGCTGCGGTATCCCAGCTGCATATCCGCCGCCTGCATTTCGTGGAGCTCCCCGTCATCGCCGATATAGCGGCAGGAGCGAACGACGTCCCTCATCTCGCCGCCGTAGGCTCCGGCGTTCATGAACAGAGCCCCGCCTACTGAACCGGGGATCCCGAAAGCGAATTCCAGCCCGCTCAGCGAAGCGTCCCGGGCGATGACGCAGAGCTTTTGCAGTACAGTGCCCGCCCAGACGGTCAGAGTGTTCCCGCTGAGCTCCGGCGCTGCCCCCGGCACCAGCCGAATGACCGCTCCCCGATACCCTGCGGAATTCACCAGCAGGTTGCTGCCACGTCCAAGAATGAAATATGGGATATCCTCACGGCGGCAGCAGCCGACTGCGGCAAGGAGCTTCTCTTCACTGTCAGCGGTCACGAGCCGGTCGCAGGCTCCGCCTATCTTCATGGTGGTGAGCGGCGCCATTGCTGCGTTTGCTTCACAGGTAACATCGTGTTCCCTGCATATCTCTTCAAGTCGGGTGTAGTTCAAGGCAGACCTCCGGGTGGGTGTTTTTCAGGCACAACGCTGTGCCTGTGAAAATCTATGCATGCACTGGCGGCGGTATTACTCAAAGGAGAATACGTTCTCGCCGTCCTCTATCGCAGCATAGACCTTATGGAGCATTTCCTGCGCTTCGCCATAGATCTCATATTCGGCGAGCTTGATATCCTCGCCGCCGGATACCACGGCGAAAATGGCGTTGCCGTCAATATACAGACGGTCGCTCTCTGCAAGCACCTTGCCGTCCTGTGACATGTAGTACATAGCTTCTCCTTAGTCCGCCAGGGTGTAGAGGAATGCAGCGCCGATGATACCAGCGTCATTGCCGAGCTCGCAGATGCCGAGCCTGGTGGACTGCTTCGGGTCGATGCTGTAGGCTTCTCTGGCGATTATCTCTTCCAGCGGCTTTGTGAGGTTCTCGCCCTCCTTGCAGATACCGCCGCCGATGAGCAGCACTTCCGGCTGGAATGTATTTACGATATTTGTCAGGCCGCAGCCGAGGTAGCTTATGTACATGTCTACCACGTCAGAAGCCGCCTTGTCGCCGGCACGCCAGCCGTCGAATGCGGTCTTGCCGTCAACGTTGTCTATGCTGCCGGAGCAGATCTCCCACATCTTGCTGTCCTTGTGAGCTTCCATAGCTTCCCTGGTCATGTTGATGAGGGCGGTGGCGGAGGAGTAAGCCTCGAAGCAGCCCTTCCTGCCGCAGCCGCACTGTCTGCCGCCGTACTGGATAACAGTGTGACCCAGCTCTGCACCGCAGAAGTTGAACCCGGTGTAGATCTTGCCGTCAATGATGATACCGCCGCCAACGCCGGTGCCGAGGGTCACTACTACAACGTCCCTGTAGCCCTTGCCGGCGCCTGCGAGCACTTCGCCGAATGCCGCTGCGTTAGCATCGTTCTCAACATAGACCTCCTTGCCGAGCCTTGCGCCCACCAGTGAGCGCAGGTCGGTGTTGCGGAAGCCGAGGTTGCAGGAATACAGCACCACGCCGGTATTCCGGGAAGCGGTACCGGGGGTGCCGATACCGATGGAGTTCAGCTCGTCGATGGTCACCTTTGCTTCGTTGAGAGCCTTCCAGACGGTCTCTGCGATGGAGTCTGCGATCTCCTCAGCGGGTCTGGGGAGGTCGGTCTTGCAGGTCGCCTTTGAAACGATGTTGTAATTTTCATCGACCAGACCTACCTTGATGTTGGTCCCGCCGAGGTCGATACCGATATTATACTTCATGGATCTTATACCTTCCTGTGTTAAAATAATTTCGTGATCAGATGTTGAGGTCAGACATGATCTCTTCGCTGTCGGAGTCTATGCCGAGCTGATGGAGCAGATCCTTTGCAGCGTTGTAGCCCATCTTCTTCTGACGGTTGTTCATAGCTGCGACTTCGAGGATAACTGCGAGGTTACGTCCGGGCTTTACCGGAATGGTGAGCAGCGGCACCTTAACGCCGAGAATGGTCATATAGTGGGTGTCCACGCCCATTCTGTCGTAGGTCTTTTCGGGGTTCCAGAGCTCCAGCTCAACTACCATGTCGATCTTCTCGTTGAGCTTGACAGCGCCGACACCGAACAGCTGACGTGCATTGATGATACCGATGCCACGCAGTTCCAGAAAGTGGCGGATATTGTCCGGGGAGCTTCCCACCAGGGTGATGTTGGAAGCCTTCTTGATCTCCACGGCGTCGTCTGCGATAAGCCTGTGGCCACGCTTTACGAGCTCGATGGCAGTCTCGCTCTTGCCTACGCCGCTTTCGCCGAGTATCAGCACGCCCTCGCCGTATATCTCGATGAGAACGCCGTGGCGGGTGATACGGGGAGCAAGCTGGAGGTTCAGGAAGTTAACGAGTTTTGACGTGAACACGGAGGTGGACTCCTCAGTGCGCAGCAGTGGCATTTCGTTTGCCTTTGCGCTTTCCAGCAGCTCGGGGAATATCTCCAGGTTCCTTGTGACCATCAGTGCGGGGAACTTGTAGCTGAGCAGGTTGTCGATACGTGAGCGGCGCACCTCGGGCTCCAGCGTGTTGAGGTAAGCCCATTCGGTCTTGCCGAGCACCTGAATGCGCTGCTTGTCGAAGTATTCGTAAAATCCGGCGAACTGAAGTCCCGGTCGGTTTATCTCATGGTCGGAAATAAGTGTGTTCTCGCCGTCCTCCGGCATGTAGATGACCTCGAGCTTCTGCTCGTCGATTATCTTCTGGAGGGGGAATGAGAACTCTCTGTTTATCTCGTCAAACGGCATATGATTATTCCTTTCCTGTAACAGATCTGCGGTACATGATACCACAATTATATTATACAACAATGCGCAGATTATTTCAAGATATTTTGTGAAATTTTAGCGGGGGTTTACATTCTGTTTTTATTTGGTGGGAGTTATTACGACGCACTTGTATTTTGTGTCTTTTGACGAGTCATAGTTTACGATGACTATGCGGTCGTTCTCGAAGAACATTCCCATGTTGTCAGCAGGAAAAGGTGGATCATAAAGCGCTGCTGTGAGTTCTCCGGTGTCAAGGTCATATCTGCCGATTACATATTTATGTGTCATGGACTTGAAACTGGACAGCGTGGTAATGAACAGACCGTCACGCTGTATGACAGTCTGTTCATGCCCGTAGCCGTGAACAGTGGTGCCGAGAATATGCGCTATGCTGTCCTTGTCGATGAAGCTGATTTTTACCCTGTAGTCCGGGACATCGGTTTCCTTGATGAAGTAGTAACTGTAAGCATCTGAATTCATGTAGCAGTTCCCACGCAGGTCGCATGCCAAATCATTATCTCCGGAGTACATCTTCATTGAAACATTGCCGACGCCGTGGTGCGGCACTCTTGCCCCGATTTTGTACAGCTCGATCTCTTTGGTGAGGAGGTCGCAGGTGAATACCGCCTGGAATTCTTCGTCCCAGGAATGGAGCGTCATCTGACCGTCAAAATACAGTTTGTCGTATACAATGCACATCGAGGTGCTGTAGACGGTCCTCCCTTTTTCTTCGGGAATGGTGACGATGGTTTTTCCGTCTGATAATCGTTTTACGCTTATAATGTGGTCCTTGTAGAGCGCCAGGTAGTTATCGCTTGCCGCAACAGGTTTCTCTTCGCCGGTGTATATCTCCCTGACTGTGCCCGCCTGCATGTCCCAGCACATTGCCGAACTGTCTTCCCTTTCCGGGCAGTATCTGAAGAAAATATACCCCGGGCAGTGGTCGAAGATCTCGTATTTTTTAAGATCCACCGGCGGAGTGAATTCGGTGTATTCCGCCTTTATGTCTGAAATGTCGCACCAGTTACCGTTGAGAGAAAAATACATATTGTTGACTGACCATTCGTTCATTACGAGGTCAACGCCGCCTGCTTCTGAGGTCTGCGGCGACTCTGTGACAGCGGGCTCTTCATATATCTCCGTGGGGACTTCCGGCGTGGTGTCCGTGGTCGTACGGGGTATGAACCACCAGTGGTTCATACCGGAATGTGATGTAGCTTCAGAGGGAGTGGTGTATTCGGGCTCAGGATATTCGGTGGTGGGGAGCTCCTGCGGGTATTCTTCTTCGGTGGTCTGCCGGACGGTGGGGGCGGAATTTGAACAGCCGCACAGCAGTATCATTGCGGCAAAAAGGACGGCAAATCGTTTTTTCATGAGTTCTCTCCGGTTCTGTACATGGTTATTTTATTGTCGTGGGGCTGCATGATGTATATTGCTTCATTGTCGGATATAATGCTTGTGGTGTTATGCTCAGTTTCTCTGTATATGCTGTATATGAAATCCTCCTCCGGGAAGCTGATCATTGCAGCCCGGGCGGTGTTGTTATCAGTGTCGTATATCCCGAGCACCAGGTTGTTATGCGTCATGTCCTGTTTTCCCAGCCACATTGCGAAAATGCAGTCCTTTGTGAGATGAAGAGAGCTTGCATCAAACGAATATCCTGTTTCGCCGAGGTAATGCTGGGCTTCGTTTTTGTAATTGTGGTCGGGACGGTGGTCAGTCCAGTAAAGGGCGTATTTGTAGCCGAGAATGTCGTTGTAGGTGCGTATTTTTGACGTTGTGTAGTAGCTTTCCTGCATATTGCTGCTTACCACTTTGTCGCCCGCATACAGTACTCTTGCCGCTGTTTCATCGAGGAGATTTTTCATAGTATCGCCCTCGAACCAGCACAGGTCTGCCGAGCCATACTGGAGCTGGCTCATATTTACGCCGAACAGCTCGAGCTCTCCGGTCGCCAGGTCAAGAGTATAGATTGCGTCAAGGGTCTGGTCAAATTCTGTCAGCTCATACATGCCGCCAATGTACATGGTGTCGTCAACTTCGTATATTCCAAGATCGGGCACAAGAGTTATATTCCCGTTGTTCTCCGGGAGCTTATACAGCCACTCAGTCAGCGGGGCATTGTCAAGTGCGCTGCCTATAAAGATCTCGTGTGCGTTGTCATCGGCCGTTCTTTCTATTGCAAAGTACTTTTCTCCGGTGTACGCTATATGTTCATATTCCCCGCTCTGATACACCAGGCTTTCATCGCCGCTTGCAAGGTCGATATACCACAGCTCCGCCGGGCTGGTGTTGGCGTATTTGGTGTTGTTGGGCTCCTGGACGGTCAGAAACAGGGTACCGCTGCCGAAGCTGTAGTAGCAGTCATTGTCCCACCATTTTTCCGGGAGATAGTAGTCGGTCTTTTCAAGGGGGAGCTCCTCGGGCTCGCACCAGGTCCCGTTCAGCTTGAACATATTGTCGAGCTCCGACCATTTCCCGGCGCTGAGGTCTACTCCGGGTTCTGTATTGTCCTCCGGCTGAGATCCGGGATCACTGCCGGTTCCGGTCATTCCGGCGGGGGCGCTGGAGCCGACTTCGGCGGTTTGCTGCGGCACTGATATTTCCTCAGTGGGAGCCTGTACGGTTTCAGGTCCGGTAGAGGTGCCTGTATTCCCTGAGCAGCCACAGAGCAGGGTAATGGCTGCAAGAACTGCAATACTTCTGTATTTCATAATGACCTCCTGATGGCATAGTTTTCCTTATTATAGCAGTCCTGCAAAACTTGAAAAAAGTTTCGCAGCACCCGATTTATAATGAATAAAACCTCAGGCTCTGCCAATGCTTATGTCACAGGGAAAAACGAACGGAGGTACTTATGACAACACGGATACTTGACATAATAATGGCGGCGGGAGCGGCTCTGGCGGTGCTTCTGGGGAGCTTCGGGGCGTTCGCCCGGGAATGCGACGAGATACCGCAGGAGGTGCTGCGGCTGCACATTCCCGCCAACAGCGACAGCGAGTACGACCAGCAGGTAAAGCTCCGCCTGCGGGACTTCGTGCTGGAGAAATTCGGCACGCAGCTTTCCGGGTGCAGCTCCAGGAGCGAAGCTGCGGAGGAGGTCCGCAAGCTGCTTCCGGAGATAGAAAAAAGCTGCTGCGAGTTTCTGTCGCAGCAGGGAGCAGGATATGGAGCCCATGCGGAGCTTACGGAGATGTACTTCACGACAAGGGAGTACGAAAATGTCACGCTCCCCGCAGGAAATTACCTTGCGCTGAGGCTGACCCTCGGCAGTGGTGAGGGGCACAACTGGTGGTGCGTTATGTTCCCGCCGCTGTGCATTCCGCTGGCTTCCGAGCCTATAGACGGAGATACCCTCCCGGCGGATTTCACAACTGACAGGATAGAGGTCAGGTTTGCGGTGTTCGAGTTTTTCAAGGGATTGATGGGCGGAGAATAAAAAAGAAAGGGTTGCAGGCGCAGCCCTTTTTAGTTGGTTAAATAAACAGCGACAGCCGTATCAGCAGCGTCAGCGACATCGCCTTTGCCAGGCGGACTCTCCGGCAGCTCTTGCGTAGTATCATGCAGCAGAATTCACCCGTGGCACACGCCTTGTCTACAAGCTGTATCGCCCAGCCTTCGGCACTGTGCGGCATGTGAGGAGAGAGCGGCCACATGTGATTTGCGATCATGTCCCCCTCCTTGTCGTTCAGGGGGAAACGCTCGGAAGCGTTGAAGAATGCCACTTTCGGGTGTCCGGCGCAGTGACCGCCCTCGCCGTCTACCGGGACATGCTCCTTACGGTCGTACAGGAAAAGGTCGTGGAGCAGACCGGCTCTGGCTGCGGAGCAGGCGTCCAGATGGAGCTTGCGGCAGAGCAGGAAGTTGTAATAGGAAACATTGACGCAGTGCTGGAGCCTTGTGGTGCCCTTGTGGTGAGTGTACCCGCCGAGCTGCTGCACCTCGGGATCCCTCAGCAGATCGCTGATGCAGTGAAAAAACTCCGGTACGTCCGTGATCTGTCTGCGTGAAAAAATAGCTTTATACAAAATATATGACGCCTTTCACAATTGGCATTTCTGCCCAATTCTGTTGTTCGGTTTCTGTTGATATTGTACTATATTCTTATGTATAATGCAAGAGTTTAGGAAGCGTTTTGTAGTATATGCACAATTATTTTTCGCAGTTTTGTGCACATTTTCAACATGTGCAGAGCCTTTTGTATATTAATACACAAAAAGCGCCTGTAGTATACCTATATCGTTAAAACTACCTGATAATCCCGGTGTAATACTGACAGGCTTCGCAGAAGTTACGTGATATCATAAAAATACAAAGGAGGGGTAAAAATGATCTCTATCATCACAGAGGGCGTACGAATGACAGCGGAGCTTTCCGGGGATATCGACCACCATGCGGCCCGGGAGCTGCGTCGTGAGCTTGACGAGATGATCTCACGCTGTCAGCCGGAGCTTCTGATCATTGATATGAAGAACGTTGGATTTATGGACAGCAGCGGCGTCGGGCTGATACTCGGTCGGTTGAGGGCAGTGCGGGCGTTCGGCGGGGAGGTCGTCGTGCGGAGCGCACCACCGCAGGTCGAGGCGGTTTTGAGATTATCGGGACTTTCAGGGCTTATTGCAGAGGGGGATAAAAATGAAACGGGAGTTACTTAACGAGTGCCGGGTGAGCTTTGCTCCGCTTTCGGTGAACGAGGGCTTCGCCAGGTCGGCGGCTGCGGCATTCGCCGCCCAGTGCGACCCTACGGTAAAGGAGCTCAGCGAGATACGCACTGCGGTGTCCGAGGCGGTCACAAATGCGATAGTGCACGGCTACAGGGAATGCACCGGTCAGGTGGAGCTTCACATGCGGCACTATTCCGGAGGTCTGTTCGTGATAAGCGTGAAGGACCGTGGAGCAGGCATAGCTGACATAGATCAGGCGATGACGCCGCTGTTCACTACAGCTCCGGACGAGGAGCGCAGCGGTCTGGGCTTTTCGGTCATGGAGAGCTTCATGGACCGGGTGACGGTGAAAAGCGCCCCGGGAAAGGGGACCACAGTCACGCTGGAAAAGCACCTTAGCAGTCGGGTCACGGAAAATCACGGGCAGGAGGGCTGACGTGGAGTATGCAGACAGTTCTGAGCGGGACAGGTTCATTGAGAGCAACCTCCCGCTGGTGCACAAGCTGGCGAACCGTTTCCGGGGCAGGGGGATAGAGTATGACGAGCTGTATTCCGCCGGCTGCGTGGGTCTTATCAAGGCGTGCGACCGGTTCGAGCCGGAGCGTGGGCTGTGCTTCTCGACATATGCAGTCCCGGTGATCCTGGGTGAGATACGCCGGCTGTTCCGGGACGGCGGGAGCGTCAAGATGAGCAGGGGTCTGAAAGAGCTCTCCATAAAGGCGGCACGGCTCCGGGAGCAGCTTTCCGCCAACGGTGAGCCCAGGGTGTCGGACATTGCGGCGGCGCTCGGCGTGTCCCGTGAAGAAGCCGCCGAGGCCCTGTGCGCTTCCGTGCCGCCGGTGTCACTGAATTCCGGCGGAAACGAGGGGGAGGAACTGACCGTTCCCTGTGACTCAGGCGAGGAAAGGCTCATCGACCGTCTGGCACTCCGGCGCTGCCTTGAAGAGCTCACCGGAACCGACCGGGATATAATAATATTCCGCTATTTCAGGGGAAAGACCCAGTGCGAGACCGCCCGTCTGCTTGGAATGACGCAGGTCATGGTGAGCCGCCGGGAGCGGCGTATAATCGCAGAGATGAGGGCGCAGTTGGTGTAACAGTCAGCGGAAAATCCGCTGACTTTATCATGCTTCAGATGTAAAAAGCAGCCGTGTGCCGTCGTAGATCTCTTTCAGCAGACCCTTTTCCAAAAGCCAGGAAACATAGCTGCGGACAGTCTGCCCGACCAGCAGGTACTGCATTAGGTACAGCCGTATCCGGTACTTTTCCAGTGACTGTGCGATGAGGTCGTCAATGGTCTGCGGAGTGCGGCACATGCCGATGATGTCCCTGGACACTTCGCTCACGGCGGCTATGTTGGTGCCGACCAGAGGACGTATATCAGAGCAGGTCAGGTCGTGAGATGGAATGAACAGCTCTCCTTTCAGCTCTGACAGCTCGTCAAGGGAATGCAGATGCTTTTCAATGTCATAAATGAACGATATACGGTGCTTGCTGAGGGCGTCGGCACTGATCACAGCGTCCGCCGTGAACCACACGCCGTCCCGGGTGCAGAACACCGCCTGCGCCATGTCATGACCGTCCAGCCGGCGGAACGTCAGCCCTGCGGGCAGGTCATCGGGGGTGAACTCCCGGCATTCGCAGGGGGGAGGGAGCAGCAGCTTGCCGCACATCTCCGGAGAGGGTCTGCCGCCGTAAAGAGTGGTGGAAACAAGGAAGCTGTATTTCACCGCCGCTGCGCTTATTCCCGGCGCAAAGACCTCGCAGCCAGTCTGCTCCTTCAACCAGGACGCCCCGCTGACGTGATCGGTGTGGGAGTGCGTCAGGAACAGTTTCGTAAGGCGCCAGCCGTTTTCACGGATATGTGCCAGGGCGTTCCCGGCGCAGGTGCGGTCGCCGCAGTCTATCATGCAGACCTCTTCCGGCGAGTAACGGTATATTCCGATGTTGGTCGGGGCGCTCATGTACCAGGTGTCAGTTCCTGACTGGATAAGTTCAAACAATTTGTTTCCTCCATATGAATTCCCCGGACGATTTCGCCCGGGGAACCTGTCGTTTACTTTTTCTTGCTGTTTCTGGGCTTGATGCGGAATTTCTCCCTGTATTCCTCGCTGCGCTGTTTTATCACGTCTGAGAAGCTGTGCTTGCTTTCGGTTTCCGGCTCCGGGGGGAGGTCAGGCTCGTCAGTGGCGTATTCCGGCGTGATGTAGCTGACGTCCTTGGCGTATTCAGCGGTGCTGCGGGGAAGTCTGCGCTTTTTCAGGCGGTTCTCGACAAAGTCCTTGAACAGCATGTAGACAACGGCGCACACGGGAACTCCCAGGAACATTCCTATCATGCCGAATAGACCGCCGCCGATAAGGATAGAAATGAGTATCCATACCGCAGGGAGACCGGTGGAGTCGCCGAGTATCCAGGGAGCGAGAATGTTGCCGTCCACTGCCTGGAGTATCGTGATGAAAATAATGAACCAGAGCGCCTGCATCGGGTCGTCGGACATCAGCAGGAGCAGTGCGCAGGGGATAGCTCCGATGAACGGACCTATATACGGGATAAGGTTGAACACGAACATTATCGCAGAGATAAGCAGCGCATAGGGCAGCCCCATGATGGTCGTACCGATAAAGCACAGAAGTGCGACAACGAACGCTTCGATGATCTTTCCGATTATGGAACCGAGGAACTTCTTGCTTGCTTCACGGCATACGCCGAGGAAGCGCTGAGCCTTTTCGACTTTCAGGAAAGCGAAGATCAGCTTCTTGGTCTGACCTATGAACATTTCCTTGCGGGCAAGAAGATAGATGGAGATTGTAAGACCGATGATGACGTTCTTCATCGTATCCAGTACCGCCCAGACCGTTGCTGCAACGTTTCCGGCGATACCCATAAGCTCATTGGAATACTGATTCCATATGTTCCCGATGAATGTGTTGAACTTGTCAAGGGGATTGCCGAAGAACTTGATAAGATCCTGATTGTCCTCAAATATATCATTAAGCCAGTTCTTTATTGTGGCGACGTAGGTGTCCATTTTACCAAAGATGGAAGTCAGGTTGCCGACCAGCTGCGGTATCACCATTATTATTATCAGCGAGAGCACAAGTATAACAGCAAGCATGGTTATCGTCAGGGAAAATCCCCTTGCCTTGCTGCGGTCCTTTTTGTTCTGCGATGAGGAGAGTTTCCTGAATAACCCATTTTCGATCTTTGCCATGAGTGGGTTGAGCAGGTAGGCGCAGAAAATGCCAATGATTATGGGATTTACGATAGCGCCCAGCACCGACAATTTTGACATCACGGAGTCAAAGTTGAATATGACCATTATCGCAATTGCGCTGACTATAACGGCGCCGGTTGCGTATACTGCGATAGTAAGATATTTCCTGTTCCAGTTGATATTCATATGATTACCCCCGAAAGACTTATCATCAGTATTATACACCAGAAACGGCACAAAAGTCAACCCCGGGGAGCTATTGCAAAAAAAATTGATATGTGGTATAATCGGAGAAGAAATATCAGGGTCAGGAGGCAGATAATGAAAGCAGGAGTTTCAACGGCATCGCTATATCCTCTGCACGCAGAGGACGCCTTCAGGGAGCTCGCAGAGCTCGGCGTTACCAAAGCGGAACTGTTTGCGAACAGCACCAGCGAAGCAAGGGATCCTGTCACGTCACAGATAGGTCAGACCATTCAGGAGCACGGCATGGAAATGGTGAGCTTCCACCCGTTTTCATCGCCGATGGAGTCGGTGTTTCTTTTTTCAGGATATGACCGCCGGATAGAGGAGATGATGTCGCTTTACCGGGAATTCTTCGGCACGATGAAACGGTTCGGTGCCAAGATTTTCGTGCTGCATGGAGCGATACTCAGCAGCCGCTGCACACCGGAGCATTACGTCAGACAGTTCAGGCTGCTTGCGGAGGCGGCGGAGAGGTTCGGTGTGACAGTTGCACAGGAAAATGTCAGCTACTGCATGTCGGGCTCGCTGGAGTTCCTGAAGATGATGAAGCGTGAGCTCGGAAAATATGCGAAGTTCGTGCTGGACCTGAAGCAGTCAAGGCGCAGCGGCATTGATATATTCGACCTGGTGCATGAGCTCGGGACGGATATCGTGCACCTCCACATAAGCGACGCTGACGGCTCCCGGGACTGTCTCCCTGTGGGGCAGGGGAACTTCGATTTCCGCCGGCTGATAGCTGAGATGAACGACCTCGGCTATAACGGTGCCTACATGGTGGAGCTCTACCGTGAAAACTATGACGAATATGTCCGCCTGCGTGAGTCGGTGGACAGGCTGGTGGAGATCTCTGAAAGCGTGAGATAAGAAACATGGCTGTCGGAAAAGGTACATCTGCACCTTTCCCGGCAGCCTGAAGCCTGCTTCGCAGGCAAAATTGACTTTTTCGACAGACTGGAATAGATACTTTTTCGACAAACTGAGACGGGCGCCATACCGGCGCCCGTCTTTATTTACGGCAACACCGCACATAGACCATGCAATACATGCACAATCTTTGTGCGGCGTTGCCTGAATTGTACCAGAACCCTAAAATCAAAGCTCGTCAGGGTCGTAGGTGATACCGCCTTCACCATCGCAGGTGAATGTCACGCTGTCTGTGAAGTAGTAGTTTCCGTAAACGTCATAAAGCGTCATGGAGTAATCATATTCACCCGCTTCAAGTATCTCATAAGAGATATCAATGCCGTTATTGTAAGTGATCGGGTCGCTATAAAAATCAAAGGAATCACCGTATGAATCGTCCAGGTAATAAGCGGTGTAGACAAACTCGATAACGTCGCCGTCCTTCAGAGTTACATTATCCCTTGAAGCCGCACCGGTGGTCTGGTCAACGCCCTCCCAGGTGCCGATGACGTTCCAGGAGTAACTGTTCCAGTCGTAGTCGATACGCAGGTTGGTCTCAACGCCGTTGAGCTTTATCGGAACTGTGTAAATGCTGCGCTCGTCAGTAACGCTTACCGTGGTGATCGGCACGGGCCAGTTTCCCATTGACGGCCAGTTGCCGTAGAACTCATCAGTTAAGGTCATCGAGTCGTAATCAACGCCTACCTCGTCGTCCTCACCGATATATATCATGAAGCTCGGGTCAAAATCCACCATCATGAACATAGTGCAGGTTGCATAGTTGAATGCGCTCATATCGTCCAGGCGGACAGTATAGGTGCCCTCATCATCGAAATATACTTCTCCGCTGAGGGTGTCTGCATTGCTTGCGCCCGTGGTGTCAGGTTCGTAATCCGGGGTATAGTTCTCGTCCCAGAAGTTGTCAGAGTCCTCAAACAGACCGGAATTCGAGTAGTCGGAAACGTCAGCACCGGTGCTTCCGTAGCCCACGGCATCGACCAGGGCAAGATAATACGGGCTGGTGCAGACATCAGAGAATATCGAAAGTTCCTCTGAACCGTCAAAGTAAAGCGGATAGTAAACCGACAGACCTCCGGCGTTCTTATGCTGAGGTCCTGAGATGGAACAAACCACAGCGTCTTCCAGGGCGCTAATGGCGTCAGAAGCGGAGGGAGCATAGCTCTTTACGCTGTTCAGCATTCCTTTGAGGTCGATCATGTTGGTGTAGCCCTCGGTGCGGTTGTTTCCGCCGAAGTTCTCAACATTATAGACTGCCCTTGCGACCTCGTTCAGATCACTGTATTCGTACATTTCCCTTGCCGTTTTGTCGAACGCAGTGAGCAGTACGTCCATCTTGGAAAGGTCGATTATCGCAAATGTCGCACCGTCGGAGTCGCCGCTGTCCTGGCAGTGCTGGTAGAAGCTCCCGCACTGCATTCTGCCGAGCGCCGCACCGTCTGCGTCAGGGTTCTCAGCAAGATAGCTCATTATATCGGTGTAATTCCAGCCGCTGCCGGGCTCCGTTTCCTGGGAGGCAAACATGTACCTCGCATACGGAGTCAGGATATTGGCGGCCTCCATCGTGCTCATAAGGCATGCGTCAAATCCGATGAACTCGAACTTGTCGGTCATCTTGTCGTAGACGGAATTAAGCGCCGTATCTATTTCAGTAAGGCTCAGGCTGTCGTAATCGTATCTCTCGTCAAAGCAGACACCGCTGATGCTTCCGCCGCCGTGGTCCCACATAACAAGACCCATGTGCTTGGCGGGGTAGTTCTCCACGCCCCATGACACGAAGTCTGCGAGAGTATCCGCACTGCCCATGCTCCTGTCGCCGATGTCCTCTATAAGCTCGATATCGCCGTCAACGTTCTCCCAGCGCTGTACCGAGGTACTGGAGATTATATCATCATACCAGCCGTTGGCACCGCCGGTCTGATAGATTATGCGGACATCATCGCTGTACTCTGCTTCAATGGCTTCTGCGATGTCCGATGTGGCTGCGTAGTATCCGCTCTCCAGGTCGGAGCCGCAGAGATAGACGAGGATAGTCCAGCCGCTGTCGCTCATAGATGTAGTCTGCGGACGTGAGCGGCGGTTTATCGTAAGATTTCCGCCGGACATTGACAGTCTGGTCGCTCCGCCGGAAAAGTCTAGTCCCTGGTTGTCGTACTCGGGCTCGCTGTAGGGCTGCGTCTGTGAGGAAGAGGAACCGTTATCCTCGCTTCTGGAGATCATGTCGTCATCCGGTTCTTCCGAACACCCTGCCAGGGACATCATCAGTGCTGCTGATGTCATCAGGGCTATGGCCTTTCTGAATTTCATGTACCTACTCCTTGATCACGCCGCCGGAAAAGAGCGGCTAAGTATATTATGACCTGTCAGGACATTTCTCCGGACAGACCACAGCACCGCACCAAACCATAAAAATGGTCATAATGCGGTGTTGTCCTATATTAATCCCAAACCAAATGCGGAGCCTCCGCCCAAATGCAGAAACTCAATCAGCCGTTTACCCAGGGGGTGCCGTCCTTCTTGGTAAACTTGCCGGTAGCAACGTTCACAACGTCAATGATCCAGCCGATGCCACAGCAGCCGCCGGTCAGCAGCCAGATAATGCCAGTGCCGATCTTACCGGACATAAATCTGTGAACGCCTAATTCTCCGAGAAAGATTGTGATGAGTAATGCCGCAGTCTTATCCATAAATACCTCCAAATGTTGCACAGTGATTTTCACTGTTGTTCTGAATGGAACGTTCTCGTTCCCTTGTGAGCATATTCTACCACATTTTTCGTCACAAGTCAATAACCTCTTCCTAATTGTCGCATTTCTCTTCCTGATTGTTTGGTTTGACATATTATGTCAGATGAAAACGGTTCATCGACTATAAATATTCACTATTAACATAGTATGCACACCGGGAAAAAATACAGCCTGCCGATCAGGCATACGGCAGGCCGTGTTCACCCTGAAAAGGGAGAAGAAAGCTGCGCACGTGAGCAAAGTCAACCGGATCTGCTTTCGTGTCACGATTACATTTTAGCATTATTAAAGCACAATGTCAAGGAATTCTTCCTAATTGTCGCATTTCTCTTCCTGATTGTCGAATAATGCCGATATATTTATAAAACAGCGCTGATAAAGCGTCTGATCTGGAAATATAATCATAATTTCTTCTGTCCCTGCAAAATCTTAATAAGAGTATTGCTTTGAGTGATTTTGCACAAAAAAAAGGACTTGAAATGCAGAAACTTCACAAAATTTTGAAATATAGAAAAAAACGCTTTCCTTTATAGCAGATTTGTGATAGAATATATATGGGCAACAATGCTCAGCGTACATAATATTCATATCGCACACTTCAGGAAGGTATGTGTGCAGTGATAAAATAGATTGAGAGGGGAATAATATGTCACAGATAATTGCGGTCACAGCAGGCAAGGGCGGTACGGGCAAATCCACCACATCAGCAAACGTTGCAACGGCTCTGGCTTCACTTGGTAAAAAGACGCTGGTAGTGGAGCTGGATTTCGGCCTGAGATGCCTGGACATCATGCTCGGCATAAAGGACAAGGTCAAGCACGATATCGGTGAATACCTTGAGGGCAAGATAGATATCCTTACTGCGACCACCAAGGTTGACCGTGTGGATAATCTGTACCTGGTATGTGCGACCCGCAACCCGTTCATCGACATCAACCC
>CAKSGA010000021.1 GCA_934454435.1 uncultured Oscillospiraceae bacterium
GCCTGGGGTATGTGGAGGACAAGCTGAAAACGCTCCTCCAGGGCAGCATAAGCCGTGGAAAGGTCGAGGTTTCGGTTCTCATCAGCAATGTTGAGGCAGCGGACGAGAAGATCTCCATCAATCATGAGATAGTAAAGGAGTACATCGAAGCGCTGCGCTCCGTCAGGGACGAGTTCGGTCTGACGGACGACCTGTCGCTGTCGAATGTGCTGCGCATTCCGGACGCATTCACCGTGATCAAGACAGAAACGGACGAGGAGCAGCTCTGGGAGGATATCAGGCAGACCACCGAGGAAGCTCTGGAGCATTTTATCTCCATGCGTGAGAACGAGGGCGCACGAATGAAGCAGGATATCCTGTCCCGGCTGGAGAAGATCGAGCAGTGGGTGGGTGTTGTTGAGGAGCGCTCGCCGCTGACGGTAGAGGAATACCGCAAGCGCCTTTATGACAAGATGTGTGAGGTGCTCAATTCCACCAACATAGACGAGAACCGCATACTGATGGAAGCGGGAATATTCTCCGAAAAGACGGCAGTCGATGAGGAAACGGTGCGTCTGCGCAGTCACATCGCACAGTTCCGCAGCATGCTGGAGAGCGGCGAACCCGTGGGCAGGAAGCTGGACTTCCTGGTGCAGGAGATGAACCGTGAAACGAACACGATAGGCTCCAAGGTACAGGATATCGAGGTAACCCGCATAGTTGTTGACCAGAAGAGCGAGATCGAAAAGATCCGGGAGCAGATACAGAATATAGAATAAACGATATGAGGGGCGAAGTTTTTCGCCCCCTTTTTGTTTCCCGTACGGGCAAAGGTGCATATACTGCTCCAAAGGAGTGGTGGAATTATGCTGATCGAAACGGGCTATGACCGACGCCGGGCGGTGGAGTACGCACTGCGGTGGGCTCTCTCAAGAAACCCGGCGTATTACGACTTTGAGGATATCGGCGGGGATTGTACGAACTTTGCTTCCCAGTGCCTTTACGCCGGGTGCAGGGTGATGAACTATTCAAGGGAGAACGGCTGGTACTACATCGACCTCGACAACAGGGCGCCGGCGTGGACCGGTGTGGAGTTCCTGAACCGTTTTCTGCTGACCAACGAGGGACCCGCAGTATATGCTGAGCAGCGTGAGCTTTCGGGGCTGCGCCCGGGGGACATCATTCAGCTCCGCAACAACGAGGGCAGATTGTATCACACGATGGTGGTGTCATATATTTTCTACCCAGGGGATCCGGACAGCATATTCACATGCTCGCATACCTATGACGCAAGGAACCGGCGGCTTTCCACCTACAGCTATGCTGAGGCAGTCGGACTACACATTGCCGGCGTCCGGCGTGAGATACTTTGAGGAGGTAACTTATGCTGATCTACACAGTGCAGCCTGGTGACTCGATCTCTTCCATATCAAAGCGTTACGGGCTTCCGCCGGCGAGAATAGCGGCGGACAATGGGCTGAGGGACCCGTCAATGCTGGTACCGGGGCAGAATTTGCTTATCAACACGAACAGTGTGCGGTACATCATTGACGAGGGTCAGACGCTGTTCTCGATTTCGCAGGAGTACGGAGTTCCGCTGAATGTCCTGCTTGAAGCGAACCCGGAGCTCGACCCGCTTAACGTGCGCCCTGGGGACACAGTGAGGATCCCTGTTGCGGGCTCCGGGGAGCGGCGGCAGGCGCTGTTCAATGGCTATGCATACCCGAGTATAAACACCAGCACACTGAACTGCGTGCTGCCGTTCCTGACGTTCATCAGTCCGTTCAGCTATACGCTGACCCCGCAGGCGGAGCTGATACCTCCGGACGACAGCAGCCTGATATTCAGTGCACAGAGGTCGGCGGTAATGCCGCTGATGGTTGTGACGAACATTTTCGGCGAGGGGTTCAGCACGGAAAATCTTTCAGGCATTCTGGCTTCTGAGGAGCTCCGGCAGCGGCTTATCGTGAATATTCTTGCGGAGGTCCAGGGGAAGCGCTATTACGGCGTGAACATGGATATCGAGTACATCGCCCCGGACGACCGGGAACGTTACAACGCTTTCCTGGAGCGCCTTGCAGATGAGCTCCACAAGCGTGGTTATATACTTGTGACCGCCCTTGCTCCGAAAATCTCCGCCGCCCAGCAGGGAGTCCTGTATGAGGCCCACGATTACGCCGCCCAGGGGCGGATAGCAGACTATATAATCATCATGACTTATGAGTGGGGGTACACATGATACCATACATCATTATAGTAATTACGAGACTGAGTATAAAAAACTTAAAACCGCATATAAATTCAGTATATAAAGTGTAAGCTTTTGACCCGAAGGAGGTAATAAATGTTCATTAACTTTTCAAATCACCCGTCTGCCAGATGGTCGGCAGAGCAGACTGCCGCCGCAATGAAGTTCGGCGATATCGTCGATCTGCCGTTCCCTGACGTACCTGCCGGCGCGGATACTGCCGCCGTTTCCGGGCTTGCCGATGAATACTGCGCCCGGATACTTTCCCTGGGGGCTGACGTGGTTCTTGTGCAGGGCGAGATGTCGCTTTCGTTTGCGGTCGCAGGCAGGCTCCAGAGGAACGGTGTTGCTGTTCTGTGCGCATGCAGCGAGCGTGTCTGCGAGACTTCCGTGCTTGACGATGGCTCCACGGAGCGGCGCTCTGTTTTCAGGTTCGTGCGTTTCCGCAGATATCCTCTTCTATCATAATTTTCGCATAATGATCCTTTCAGGGTATTGACACGGACGAAATTATGTGGTAAAATCATAGTATAAAGGGTGGTAGAAATGAAGCAAGTTAAATGTTTTTTGAAAATTCAAATCCCGGTTTGCCGCATAACAATGCAGGCTCGAGGGTTTGCAGTCTAAACTACCCCCTCACCGCGAGGTGATTGAAACAGATGAATGCACTGAGTAGAAATGCATGAAATTTAATTAGAGTCTAAACTACCCCCTCACCGCGAGGTGATTGAAACTCTCATAATTTCCTCTTTCTCCCCTTAACCTATACAGGGGTCTAAACTACCCCCTCACCGCGAGGTGATTGAAACTATGTCCAGCATAGCAGCTGCGACAACCATGAATTTTCTAGTCTAAACTACCCCCTCACCGCGAGGTGATTGAAACAAACATGTCATTGCAATTTTCAACTCCCTCTGGAATATCAGTCTGAACTACCCCCTCACCGAGAGGTGATTGAAACTCCTGCACATTGAATTCGGTGATGAGTTCTCTCATCACGTCTGAACTACCCCCTCACCGCAAGGTGTTTGACCCAAATCCCCGATATCCTAAAAAGATATCGGGGATTTTTCTATGCAAAAAACTAAAAAAAATGGCTTGTCCGGGTATAGATAGTGAAAGGAAAAGCTCCTGAGAAAATCTCAGAAAAAATTTCCGAAAAAACTTAAAAAACCTGCTTGTCCGGGTATATATAGTGAAAGGAGATGATCACATGATAAAGAACTTCTGCGATGTTCCCATGTTCCGCTGATTTTCCGACATTCACTCTTCAAGGGGGTATTCACATGAACAGATATTTTCAGTCCTTTGTTCCGGCGTTCCTTTATGACATGTGGCTCGGCTATCTTTATTCCCCGTTTGCCGGTGAGCCTGACTGCTCCTCTGATTATTACAAATAAAACTTAAAAAACCGGATATTCCGGGTATAGATAATGAAAGGTGGTGATCCTAATGCCGGTACCTGTTATAGTTGCCATCATCAGCGGTGTTACTTCCGTTATTGTCGCAGCGATCAATGCTGACTGACTTCCTGTTACATTCCGATACGAAAGGTGGTGATATCATGGCAAGAATTATAGCGCCTATGCCTAACCCGCTTGACAAGCCCCGCCGCAGGCGTCTTTTTATCCTTTACTGGGTTTTGATGTTCCGAAGGGAGGTGATATCCATGGCTGATCGTGACAGCTTCATTCTCGGTGTTCTGGCTGGCATTCTTCTGGGCGGTGAGGATGACTGATCCGCACTTGATTTCAATTTAAGGGGGTGATATTCATGGGTTCTGTTCTTGGCACCATTATCCGCGCTATCCTTGACGCTGCCGCCGACCCTGTATGCCGTGACTGATCCGGCTTATTTCCACGAAAGGAAGTGATAAAACTTAAAAAGTTCAGTTTCTTGGGTATATATAGTGAAAGGTGGTGATACCATGGATGAGTTCATGAATCCCGGTTCTCAGTGCGACGATTCCCCGTTCGGCCGTTCTATCTGCTGGTGATTTTCTCTTATTCCACGTTAAGGAGGTGAATGTAATGCCTGTTGCTGTTATTACCGCTATCATCGGCGCGGTCGCTTCCATTGCTATTGCGGCTGTCAATTCTCAGGAGTAATTCCTGATCCCCTGATTTTATATGAAAGGGGGTGATACCATGAGCAAGATCATAAATCCCAATCCCCTGCACGACGATTCTCCGCTCCGTTGGCTCATTTTCTGGTGATTTTTCTCTGATTCCACGTTAAGGAGGTGATATTCATGAGTGCTGGCATACTTACTGCCGTTATCGGCGCTGCCGCCAGTGTCGCTATTGCGATCGTCAATTCCAATTCCGATGAATGAACACCCGTTTAGGGCAGGGGGAGGTGATAATCATGCGGCTTTTTTCGCCGGAAAACGGTTGACATTTCGGTACAAATGTGCTAAACTATACTTATAGGAGTGGTAAAAATGAAGCATAATAAATGTTTTTCAGAAATTCAAATCCCGGTTTGCAGCATAACCATGCGGGCTCGTGGGTTTGCAGTCTGAACTACCCCCTCACCGAGAGGTGATTGAAACTTAATTGTTTGGACTACTTAATCTTTAAGTATTCCAGTCTGAACTACCCCCTCACCGAGAGGTGATTGAAACATAGTGATTTCGCAGCCACAGTAAGTACAGCGACCGCCGAATGTCTGAACTACCCACTCACCGCGAGGTGATTGAAACAATTCGTTTACATAACGTAGATAACTTGTAAAATGTCTGAACTACCCACTCACCGAGAGGTGATTGAACCCCCACCCCGATATTCGGCAAATGTAACGAACATCGGGGGATTTTTTATCCATTTCCCACAACATTCCACAAAAACATTGACAAAAATTGTCGAATGTGATAAAATAATTGTTGACAAGAATAATAATTCACCGCCCGGAATTATTCCGGCGCGGAAAAGAACGGAGTTGATATGATGGCAGAAACCGGATACGGCTGCGTGACTGCGCTTTACGACTGCCGCAGCAAACAGGAATACATCTACCGCACCAACAGGATACGCGAGATCTCCGGCGGTTCGGAGCTTCTTGCAAACGTCTACGGAATGTTCTTCAGAGCCGCAGAAAAGAAGGGGCTCCGCATAAATTCGGACTGGCGCAGCGGCGCGGAATTTTCCGTGAAAGCATTTGCGGAAAGCGGCTTCGACGGCGAAGTGATATACGAGGGCGGAGGAAATCTCTGCATTATCTACAAAAACAGAGAGACCTATCTCCGCGCAAACCGCATTTTCTCCCGCATGCTGCTGGAAAAGACCTACACAATATCCGTGATAGCTGCCTGCGTTGAAACCACCGATAATTTCAAGGCAGACCGCACGCTCCTTTATAAAGAAAACAGCCGGATTAAGTCCACCGACTGGATATCTGTTCCCTGCAATACCCTGCCGATAACGCAGGTAGACAGGGATACTTTTATGCCCATCGTAAAGAAAGAGGACAACTGCTCCCTTTCGCGGGAAAGCGTACTGAAACGCAAGGCGTTTGAGAAGTCAGCAGAGGTCGGCGAGATGTTCCTTGACGATATCTCCGGCGAGGAAAACAAGGGCACCGAAAGCCTGCTTGCCGTTATTTACGTTGACGGCAACGCAATGGGCAAAAAGGTTAAGGCGTGCACCGAAAATATCAGCGGCTACACCGAATGCACTTCAGCGCTCCGTAAGTTCTCGTTAAGCACGGACAAGTCGTTCGTGGAACGTCCGATAAAAGCCATAAGGGAAAGGCTCGCCGAACGAACCGATGGCAGGCACAAGTTCCGCAGAGTTATCGCCGGCGGCGACGAGATAACCCTGATATGCAACGCAAGAGCGGCGCTCGATGTCGTAACTGCATATTTCAGCGCGCTCGACGAGGAAAACCGCTCCCTGCCTGACGAACAGAAGAATTACGCCTGCGCGGGCATAGCGATAGCGCACAGCCATGCGCCGTTCTCCGATGTTTATGAGATCGCAGAACAGTGCTGTGAATCTGGAAAGAAGAAATCCAGAGCGCTGGACAGCCGTGTGAATTACGTGGATTTCCACTTCTGTCGTTCTGGTATCACCAACGATATGGAAACTATCCGGAAAACACAGGAAAAGGGACTGACCGCACGCCCGTATGAGGTTTCGGCTGAACTGAGTGAGTTTATCAGCTCCGGACAGCGCCTGAGTGAAATAGGCAGAGCAAATATAAAGGATCTGGCGGCGGCAATGATAAAGGGCGATTCCTACTACCGCTTCGAGGTCGAGAGGATAAAGTCCAGATACCCCGACGCCGGGCTTGACAGCAGCGATGAAAAGCTTCGCAGGCTGATTTTTGATATCGCGCAGGTGTATGATATCTGGTTTGCAAAGCCGGAGTCCGATGAACAGGAGGCGTCCGAATGAAATGTGAATTAAGAATAACGCTGAAGTCGGATATGTGCTCCGCAAGCGGAGACGGTTTCTCGCTGTCGATAGATACCGATGTCAGCTATGACAGCCACGGCTTTCCGGTGATACCTTCGAGGCGCATAAAGGGCTGTATGCTGGAGTCCGCAAAGTACATAGGCGCACAGAATATCGGTGAGATATTCGGCGTTTCCGGTACCAGCCGCGGTTCGCTGAGAATAGGGAACGCAGTCCCGGAGGGCTACGCTTCCCTCTGTGCGGAGGCTGAAAATTCCGGGAAGAACGCGCAGCAGATACTTGCGCTGTTCACTTCCGTGAAAGCCTCGACCGCCATCGAGGACGACACGGCGAAGAATGAGAGTCTGCGCTTTATGCGCGCGGTGAACCACTACTCTCCGTTTGACGGGTCGGAAATGGTTTTCACCGCGCCGGTCGAAATAGAAGAGCAGTATTTTGACGAGCTTTCGAGAATATGCAGAGCTGTCCGGAATATCGGCTACAAGCGCACCCGCGGATTCGGCGCGGTCAGGTGCGAGCTTTTAAGGTCAGAGCAGTCCTGTGTAAGTACCATTTCCGGAAAGATAACCGATGATGAAGCGGTTTACGAGCTTCGGTATTCCATACGCAACGAATCTGCACTTATGCTGCCGGGAAGCAGTTCTTCTGAAACCGCCGACTATATCAGCGGAACTTCCATTATGGGCTTCTTTGCAAATCAGTATCTGAAAAATCACTCTGACGACAGCGATTTTGAGGAAATGTTCCTCCGGCATGGTGTGATTTTCTCGAATCTGTATATCACCTCGCCAGAGGGAACAGCCGCGCTCCCCGCGCCTGCCGCTATTGCTAAGGATAAAACTCAGTCGGCTGAACATGGGACTGTTTATGAGAATCTTCTTACGGTCGGCGAAAATCACGGAAGGATACTGAAACCGTTGAAAAGCGGATATTTCGCCGCCGGGTCGGAAATCAAAGTTCAGACAGAGACCGTATATCATCACAGTACGGGTAATGACAGCACTCTCTATACGCAGACCTGTATCTGTCCCGGTCAGGTGTTCAGCGGAACTGTTACCGGAAAGGGAAAATACCTGCGGAATATCGCAGAAGCTCTCTCCGGCGGCGTTGTGACCGTCGGCAGGAGCAAGACTGCGCAGTACGCGGAATGCAGCGTTCTGTACGCTGAGCTTAAACCGCAGGAGCAGAAACAGCTTTCTGTCTCCGGAGGAGAAAAGATAGCGGCGGTGTTCTGTTCTGACGCTTTTTTCACCGAAGACTGCGGAGTATATACGACTGACTTCAGCGAGGTTTGCGGTCAGCTCGGAATAAAGAACGCCGATACCGCTAAGTCGTTCATGAAATATAAGACGATCATGGGTTATATGTCCGCAGGTAACTACAAGAAACCCCATATCCGTGCGGTCGCCGCAGGAAGCACGATATGCTTCACGGCTGAGAGCGCCTGCACACTGCCGGAGTATGCGTATTTCGGCGCAAAGACTGGCGAGGGCTTCGGAATGGTTCGCTTTGTAAAGGCGGACGAGCTTATGAAACTCGGGGAATGTGGATTTGCTTCCGGAAAGGTAAATGCGGCAACGGACGGCAGGCTCACTGAACTCCTCAAAAAGAACAATACGACCGAAGAAATGCGCAGTTCCGCCATCGACTATGCGCTCAGCAACAGAAGCGCGCTTGTCGGGCTGAGTTCATCGTTTGTCGGCAGAGTGCTGCTGATGATACGTCAGGCGAGCGATTTTAGCGATCTTATAAAGCGGATAGACTCCGTCAAGACAGAGGAAAAAAAGAAAAAGGCGCACGATATTGCTATGACCGCCGAAAAATACAAATACGGCAGGGACTGGCGCGAGTATCTTGAAACCGTATTCCTGCTGGGTAAATACTTCCTCAGAACAGCTGACAGGAAGGAGGAAGAATAACAATGGAGCGTGTATATTATAGGTACATTTTCAGACTGAAAAGCCCTCTGGCGCTCGGTTCCGGGATAAGCGACAATACCGATTCTGACGTTCTCCTGGACAGCCGCGGGGTGCCGTATATCCCGGCTACCTCTATTGCCGGAGTTATCCGTCACAGCGTTGACACTGATACTGCCGAAAAGTTTTTCGGAACTATCCAGAACGGCAGCGGCGAGATGAGCAAAGTGCTGACATACGACGCAGTCTGCACCGGAGAAAATACCATATCTGTCCGCGACAGCGTAAGGCTGAAAGACAAGGTGGCAGAGGATACAGGAAAGTTCGATTTTGAGGCAGTCGAGACCGGAGCAGAGTTCAAAGGCTGCATTGAGCTTGCGGACTGCGGAGCTGACGGCGACAGCGTAATGACCGAAGCGTTCCAGAAGATAAATGCAGGATTGCTGAGATTCGGACATAAAACGACAAGAGGGTACGGAACGGTCGCTGTTGAAGGACTCCAGCGCATAGAATTCAGCAATGTTGACGACTGGCTGGATTTCGATATGTTCGACGATGAGTGCTGGAAAAACGCTCAGGCTGTGGAACTGACGAAGCCCTCCGACCTCACAAGAATAACGCTTTCGCTGAAACAGCAGGGCGGAATTTCAATACGCAGGTATTCGACCTCTGTTTCTGACGGAGAGAATGCAGCGCCGGATTATGAACAGCTTTCCCTGCGCAGCGGAGTTCCGGTGATACCCGGTACAAGCTGGGCGGGCGCATTCCGGGCAAGATTCTGCGAGTTTGCAGGAGAAGAAAAAGCTGACGGGCTTTTCGGTCATATCGAGAAAAATATCAAGCAGGCAAAGAATAAGAAGTCTGTGGTATATTTCAGCGAAAGTATGCTTAACGGCGGTTACTACAAGACCGTTACGAGAAATTCCATCGACAGATTCACTAGCGGCACGAACGACGGCGCACTGTATACAGAGAAAACCTATTACGGCGGAGGCACCGAGCTTGAGCTGCTGTTCACGGAAAAGCAGCACACTGACGTACAGCGTGCTGTCCTCGCAGTAATAGCCGACCTTGACAACGGCTTCCTGTCCGTTGGCGGACTGACTTCGGTAGGGCGCGGGATATTCTCGGTAGAAAAGCTCTGCATCAACGGTCAGGACATGACTGAAAGCTTCAGGAATTACGATTTTGACAAGCTGCTGGAGGTGTGGTAATGTACGATTTTATCTGTGAAAACGGCAGGGTAGAGGAATCCGGACTTGAGGCGCTTCTAAACTCAAAGGCACAGTCCGGAATGATATCCTACCGCCAGTATACCACCGGGATATTCTGCGATGAATTCAGCGGCAATGTCGGTGACGCGGCGCATCTGCTTGAAATCCGGCTTTTTAATGAGAATGCCGAGATAAGGGCTTTCCGGCCTGAACTGGGAATGCCGTTCACATGGCGCATTATTGACGACAGCAGATTCCGCGAAGCGCTTTCCGGCGACGAAACATTCGAGGACAGGACATACACTGAACTACAGTATCTTGATATCGACTCCACTAAATCGTCCGGCAGGAATTATACTGCGACAGGCGGCGGGCATTACACGCTCCCGGTGGAGAACGCCGAAAAGCTGGAGATACGGAATTACTGCATATATGACGATAACGGCATACTGAAAATAGTGGATTTCAGGATAGTACGAATCCTTGCGAAAGGAGAACAGTAATGGACGACAGATTTGTTAATCCTTACACCTTCGTCCCGCTTCCAAGAGGCGGCGCCAAACGCAGCGACTGCACCGCAGTGAGAGAGCCGGTTTTCAGCGGGGAGATAAAGTGCAGGCTTACCACCAAAACGCAGATAGCCGTGCCGGATATCCTGAAAAATCCCGTTCCGGACAACGTGGAAAGAACCGAGCCGAAGAAATACGACTTCTTTACGCTTGACGGAAAAGCGGCTATCCCCGGCAGCGGAATACGCGGAGTTATCCGCAGTGTATACGAGGTGCTGACGGATTCCTGTATGCATCTTAACGACAAGGACGATGATTATTTTCATACCCGGCTGAACAAGACGAAGCCCGGCATAATAACATATGACCCTGTCAAAATGGAGTACACGCTCCACAATTCCAAACGCGTCCGCGACAAGACCGGAAGCCGGCACAAGACCGGCGACAAGGTAAGATTCGATACAAAATCCGGAAACGGTCAGGCTTCCGAGTTGGTGGACAGCTTCTCCGCCGGAGGAAGATATCAGGGCGTTTATCTGCGTGTGGATACTTTCGGCACAGGAAATAAGCAGTCGAACCCCAGCGTGTTCAGATATATTGAAACCGGAACGAAGATAGACAAGGTATATATCGACCGTCTGAAAGTCAACGTGGAGATGTATCAGGGGCAGTATAAGAATGATTATGAGAGCGCAATAAAGGCGATGGAAACTGCCGGAGGCTGGCTCCCCGTATGGTACTGGCAGGACATGAGCACCGGACACTACTATCTTGCGCCGTCCCAGTATTCAAGGGCGGTGTTCGTGAAAAAGCCCCGGAATATCGTGGAGAATGCCGGAATGCAGGCGTGTACCTCCCCGAAATGCTGCTGCGCCGCCTGCGCGATGTTCGGATTCATCGCCGATGGAAAGGGCGATTCCCAGAGCCGCGCCAGTCATGTGAGATTCACGGACGCAATATGCGAACAGTCCGACTGCTTTGACGGCTCATATCTGCTGCCGGTGCTTTCCGGCCCTCGGCTGTCCTCGTTCGAATTCTACCTCAGCGGAAACGAGAGGAACTCCCTCGGTCCGGACAGCAGCAACGTCACCATTGCCGGGAGAAAATTCTACTGGCACGCTCCGCAGAATGTCATCACGAAGGACGATGATTTCGCAAAGGAACATCCGAAAATGGCGACCAGAATGCAGCTTGTAAAAAAAGGCGCAGAATTCACGTTCAGCGTATTCTACGACAGGATAACGGAAGATCAGCTGAAAAAGCTGGTGTTCGCACTTGATCTCGGCGAGAATTTCGCAGGTTCCGCACGCTGCCACAAGCTGGGTCACGGAAAGCCAGTCGGTCTCGGCTCGGTAAAGATAACCGTGGACGGTATAACAAAGCGCAGCTTTGAAAACGGCGCGTATTCCGTGAGCGACATCACAGAGGAAACAGTCGGCGCTGCGAACACGGGAATGTTCCAGCCAACGCCGGAGTTCAACGCATTCATAACAAAGGTGGTCAACCTTAACTACGCTGCGAAGAAGGAAGTGGACTACCCGCGTGAAACCGCCGGCGGCGATATATTCAAGTGGTTCGCGGATAACCGCGGAAGCCTGCGCAGCGAGGGCTACATCAGGCTGAACAACCACCTTCCCAGGATAACAGACGCAGATCCTTCCCTGCCGAGAATGCCGAAATCAGAGCAGAAAGGCGGCTTCGGCAGTAACCGCAGTTCCGGATACAGCAAGGGTGGATTCAACAACAGAGGTTTCAGACGATAAGCATACGGGGGTGTCCTTTTGATATATCAGTCGGATTTCATAACGGGCGATATCGACGCGTCGGAACTGTATTCCGGACTTGGGGTGAAGCTCCACGGCGCCGCCATGAAGCTGATAAAAAGCAGCTACGCTGAATTCCTCCATCAGAAGGAACACCACCCGTTCTCTATTTACACAGTACCGGACGGAGGCAGTTTTATCATAAGGGTATCTGCGCTGAATGACGAGGCTGCGTGTATTATAGAAGGCTTCCGGAAAGCGAATCAGCTCAGGATCTACGGCATTGAACAGCCGGTGCGTATCGTAGGGGAGAATCCAGCCCCTGCGATACGCGCCGACAGCGCCGGGGAGCTTATCCGGGGAAATTCCTGCCGGATGGCGTTCGTCACTCCGGCTATGTTCAAGTCGCAGGGGCGGGTGTGCTGTTTTCCGGAGATAGAGCGGTATTTCTATTCCGTGATATGCAAGTTTAGCAAGTTCGAGGGCGTGGAGCTTTCCTATGACGAATTCTGCGGAGCTTTCGCCGCCGGGGAGACCGGGGACTTTCAGCTTTGCCGGGAGGATTACAACGTCAGCGGGAATATATTCCACGGTATGACCGGGTATGTTGACTACCGCTTCCCGAAAGACCCGGAGCAGTCTCGGCTTCTGAAAACCGTGTTTGCCTACGCAACCTACTGCGGCGTCGGCGGCAAGACCGGCATGGGTATGGGCGGGTTTGTTCTGGCTTAAAATGCTTGACAAACCAAAAAAATTGTGCTAAAATATAGTCAAAAGGGTGGCTAAAATGAAGCATTATAAATGTTTTTTAAAAATTCAAATCCGAGTTTGCCGCATAACCATGCAGGCTTGTGGGTTTGCAGTCTGAACCACCCCTACACCGCTAGGTGATTGAAACACAGATATTACGGAAGTTTCAGTCGGATCCATTGTCTCGTCTGAACCACCCCTACACCGCTAGGTGATTGAAACTTATAACCAGCCCCGACTACCAGGGATTATTCTCAAGTCTGAACCCCCCCTCACCGCGAGGTGATTGAAACCTCTTTGCTGTCCAGTTGATGTTAGCTGTCTGAACCACCCCCTCACCGAAAGGTGTTTGACAATCATACCTTTGACCACATCTGAAATTTGTGAGGTACAGCCGTGCGTATTTACATAAACGAACATGGCGCAAAAGTTGGTATATCCAACGGTAAACTGGTTGTAACCAAAAATGGCGTAAAGCTTAAATCGCTTCCTGCTGAGCTTGCAGAGAGCCTGCTTGTAAGTTCTTCCGTGCAGATAACATCACAGGCTCTTATCTTTCTTTCCTCTCACAATGTAAGTGTTTCGTGGATAAGCGATCAGGGGAAAATAGTCTGCAGTCTGCTTAATAATGACGAGTGCCTTGCTGCGAGAAGAAAAAAGCAGTATGCGCTGTCAGAAAGCAGAAGGTTCTGTAATGCATTTGCAAAAAAGATCGTTTATGCTAAGATACGCAGTCAGATATTACTGCTAAGCAGGTTGAATGAAAATACCTGCTTCCCAGAAGTGGATAAAGCAATATCAATGTTATCCTCAGCCGAGAAAAAATGCAGTTCCGGCAGTATTGCCGCCCTCCGTGGGATCGAAGGCAGCGCTTCCAGAATGTATTTTTCAGCGCTGAGTTTTTTTATTGATAAGCAGTTCGGGTTCTCCGGCAGGAACCGCCGTCCCCCAAGAGACTGCGCTAATGCGGTGCTGAGCTACGGCTATTCGGTGTTGTATAATTCCGTTGACGTTATTCTGAGGAATCATGGGTTTGATACTTTTGTAGGATTTATACACACTCCTCAGAGTGGACATCGTGCACTTTCTTCTGATATGATTGAGATATTCAGACCGCTCGTTGCTGATCAGGCAGTATTGGATTTCCTGAGATCAGCGAATGCAGGATCTGATTTCACGCGCAATGGAAAAGCAGTATATCTGGCGGATAATGGCAGGAAAAGGCTTATCTCCTGCTTTGAAAGAGCGATATCTTCTGCTGCGGCTGCTCCTGATGGATATGAGCAGAGCTGCAGGGGGCTTATGCTGTATCATGCGGATATGCTGGCTTCCGCTGTTGATAACAAAGATGTTTCACGTTTTGATCCATATATAGAAGGTGAAAACAATGCATGTTCTGGTGATATATGATGTTTCTGACAACAAAAAGCGCCGCCGTATTTTCAGAATACTTAACGGCTGCGGAACGAGGGTACAGGAATCCGCATTTGAGTGTATCATCTCCGAAGCAAGAATTTCCGCACTTGAAAGAAAGCTCTCAGTATTGATAGACAGAACTGATTCTGTAAGATTTTACAGGCTTCCCGTCAATGCAAGGATATCTGTTTATGGTGATGTGGCTGATGAGGTTTTCAGCAGCAGTTCATATGTGGTTATTTAGAGCATTTTATATTGACAATATTGACAAATCAAAAAAATTGTGCTAAAATATAGTCAAAAGGGTGGTAGAAATGAAACAAGATAGATGTTTTTTTGAAATTCAAATCCCGGTTTGCCGCATAACCATGCGGGCTCGTGGGTTTGCAGTCTGAACTACCCCTACACCGCTAGGTGATTGAAACCGTGCCCTCTGCTGCGGCGGAGGGCGTTACCGCCCTTGTTGTCTGAACTACCCCTACACCGCTAGGTGATTGAAACCACTTCACCGGGTGTGTTCTGGATTTTATAGGTCTGTCTGAACTACCCCTACACCGCTAGGTGATTGAAACCGGCTTCTTTTGAGGGACCTCCAGTTCTTCGCCTGATATGTCTGAACTACCCCTACACCGCTAGGTGATTGAAACAAGGAATATATGTATGCCGCATCTGAGAAATCTCGTGGGTCTGAACTACCCCTACACCGCTAGGTGATTGAAACCCGGATCCAATGACCCCGATGCAAATACCGATGCCTAGTCTGAACTACCCCTACACCGCTAGGTGATTGAAACTCGTATACAGCTTTGGCTGCGATTTGCCCAATTTCGGTCTGAACTACCCCTACACCGCTAGGTGATTGAAACCGGATATAGTATACACTTTCGGAATCCCACTCAGGGCGTGTCTGAACTACCCCTACACCGCTAGGTGATTGAAACTCGTTGAACCAGGCATTGCCTGCTGATGAGAGGTATGTCTGAACTACCCCTACACCGCTAGGTGATTGAACAGGAAATCCCGATATCTGAAAAGATACCGGGATTTTTTCTATAAAAACTTAAAAATTCAGCACAGCCGGGTATATATAGTGAAAGGGGGTGATAGAAATGTCCGTTCCTGCATGTATTATTGCTGCTGGTATTTCTGGTGCGTGTGCGATCACTGCCGCCATCATCAACAACGCCGGCAAGTGATTCAATGTTCCATCATCGTTCCTCAATGTGAAAGGAGTTCAATATGTCTCTTTACAAGCCCGGCAGACCTACCGAGGTCAAGCCCCTCGACCCCTCCAATACCCGCAAGGTTCCCTCGGCAAAGGGCGAATACCGCATTATCAATTCCAACACCCGTGAGATCGTTTATGTCGGCGTCAGCAAGGACCTCAACCGCCGTATGCACGATCACATCAGATCCGGCAAGCTGAGCGGCGACAATTCCATTTTTGCCTACAAGCAGGCGGACGGCAGGGCTTCTCAGGCGCGCATCAACGACCACGAGCGCTCCAAAATCGAGCAGCACAAGCCGGAGCTGAATCAGCGCGCAGGCGGCGCCGGCAGACCCTACAAGCGCTGAATAAGGTATTGACTTTCGGCAGAATTTGTGTTAAAATAGGTATATAAGGGTGGTATATATGAACTGTTGTAAATGTTTTTTAAAAATTCAAATCCCGGTTTGCCGCATAACCATGCGGGCTCGTGGGTTTGCAGTCTGAACTACCCCCTCACCGAGAGGTGATTGAAACCCCTGCACGATGTTGCTCAGTTCGCAGATGATTACGATAGTCTGAACTACCCCCTCACCGAGAGGTGATTGAAACTTCGCATATGGCGAGGCAATCTACAAGTCCCTTTACCGGGAGTCTGAACTACCCCCTCACCGAGAGGTGATTGAAACATGAGCGTTAAAGACGATGTACGCCATCATCACGCCCAAAGTCTGAACCACCCCCTCACCGAGAGGTGATTGAAACTTAGCGGCACTCATTTGTGTCTCATCCCATTTATCAGAGGGTCTGAACCACCCTCTCACCGAAAGGTGCTTGAACAGAAAATCCCGATATCCGAAAGGATACCGGGATTTTTTCTATAAAAAACTTAAAAACCGCAGGGAAACTGGTATATATAGTGAAAGGCAAAGATGTCAGCCGGAATTTCAACGGCTCAAAAACGTGTTGACACTTGTCTGATTTTGTGGTAAAATCAAATCAGAGCGGCATGATGTCAGCAGTACTTCATGCGGCAGAAAGGAATATCAGATGAAGAACATTCTCATTTCCTGCATAAGCAAATTCGACAGAAAAAAACTGGATCAGGGCGCATATACATATCAGAACCACGACCTTACAGTCACCGCATACCAGACCAACGAAGCCTGCTTGAAATACCTGCTGAGCAGGTTGGGCGCAGACAATAAGCTTGACGTACATATCCGCATGCAGAGCAACGACGTAGCCGCTCCCGGGGATTTTACAATGGAGTACCTCAACGGCGAGATAAGCCGTTTCTGCGGGGAAAACGGCTTTGCAGTCCCGCAGTACTTTGATGTGTTCCTCGGCGAGGACGAGCAGTACCACAGGTTCGACAGGGTGCTAAGCGAGATATCTAAGGAGGTCCAGCGAATTGCCGCAGACGACCCTGATATCACGATACATCTCGATATGGCGGGCGGAAAGCGTGATAACTTCATCTTCATTCAGCTTCTGACGAAGCTGCTGTCCTATTACGGCTACTCGATACACGCTTATTACGCTGACGCAGATTTCAGAACAAAAAGCGGCACTATCGTGAATACGGACCGCTCATTTCAGCACATGGAAGTGCTGGACGCAGTGAACGATTTCGTTCAGCACGGTTCCGCAACGGCGCTGAGAGCGGCGTTCAGCAAAGTAGAAAGTCCGTCGGTCAAGGCGCTGCTGAAAACCATGGAAGAATTCAGCGATTCTATCCAGCTCTGTGCAACGGATCTTTCAAAGAAGCTGGAGCAGCTCGACCAGCAGCTTGAACAGGTCGAGAAATACGTCGAGGATGACAGCAACGGTCTGTTCATGATAAAGGCGATGATACCGCTGATACGCAGCAAGTTCCATATCTCGCATGATTCCGGCAGCCGCGGTATTATAGGTATCGTCCGCTGGTGCCTTGAAAACGGACTGGTTCAGCAGGCGCTCACCATCTACAATGAGAATATCGCAGATATCATCTATTATGAGAAGCTGATCTCAATAGATATGAAGGTGCATGGCACTGAGATAAACCGCATGATGAAGGACCGCCACCCGTCAGAGGAAAATAATACGCGTCTGCTTTATATCCTCGGAAAAACATTTGACAATATGTTCGATTCGCCGGACGAGGACGACAAGGAGCTAGGCTCTACGCTCGGCAGATACAGGAAGAAATCCAAGGAGCGCACCGACAGGTACGGTAACCGGAAATACAACAACTATGAGTGGACGATCGCCGCTATCTTTTTCGATGAGAAGTACCTTCCGGACGGAGTAAGGCTGAATGTCCCGTCAGAGTTAATGCAGCGCATATTCAGCGACAGCAGGTTTGCGGTCTGCGCAAGGAACCGTGTGAATCACGCTTCAAATATGGACACCTATGAAAATCTTATCATTTCGCTGTTCAATGAGAAGCGCTATCCGTTCTCGTCTTACCCGAATACATTTACCCCTAAGAATGTGACCAAGGATATGAAGCGTGCGCTTGATAATCTCGAAAAAGCGCTTGATGGAAAGGAATGATATTTATGAAACATTTTATTACTGCGATAAGCCTTGCAAAGGATCTGAAAACTACGGTATATAAAAACGCTGAAAGCGTTGACTTTCTTGAAAATGACCATGAATTTTCCCACCCGATACTTGTTCCTATATTGAATCTTGCAGAGAAGGGCGAGAAAATCAAGGTGACCGTGATCCTCACCAGCAAGACCAGCCCATTTGTAAAGCAGAATTACGAGCATTTCGTGAGTGAACTCAACAGACTGCGCGATGAGATAGGCTTTGATTACGGCGAGATAAACCTCATAGAAGCAAGCTATGACGAATCCTCGTCCAAGCATTTGAAGCTTTTTGAGAGCATAATAAACAGTATCGGCAGCGATGAGCTTATCACCGCCGACGTTACCTTCGGCAACAAGCCCACTTCGATGGCGCTCCAGCTTGCGCTGACCTATTCGTACCTTTACGGCGACAATACCGCTGTAAAGGCGCTGGTTTATGGCGAGTACAACCACGATACCAACTGTTCATATATTTTCGATGTTTCTGCGCTGTTCTATATCAACAATATTATGGGCAGGCTCTCTTCCGCAAGACCCAAGGATCCCCTGGCATTCATCAGACCGCTTCTGAACCACGGAGAGGACGGCGATAAGGATGAGTAATGTTGATACTATCAACCGGCTTGCAAAGGATATCGCGGAAAGATTCGGCAGCGATATAAATGCGGCTTCCGAAAAAGCCACCAGTGAATTCAATCAGCTTTATACAAATATCCTGGTAGAAGTGGACAGAACCTTTGGCAACAACCGGGATTATTATGAATTCTGTGAGGTTATATCGGACACATTTACGAAAGTAATGGAAAAGTACGATCCGCAGTATGATTTCTGGAACTTCTTTGTCAGCTCGCTCAAGAAAAAGGCTATATCCCGTATAGATAAGCGCAATCGTGAGAAATACGAAAAAACCAAGAGCGACGACGGAGAAAAATGCATACAGAACGTCAGAAAAAGAGAATACAGCTTAGACGAAGCAATATCCGGTGATACTGAAGGTCTGACTGTTAACGACTCCGTTGAAGATCCCAAGGATCAGACTGACAGGGCGCTTTATGACGCCGCATACAATGTATTCTATCTTGCGCTTGTCGATTACTGTCTCGGGCAGAAAGCGTCTTATTCAAAGAAAAAGACGTTCAATTACACGCCGCTGTTTTTTACCGACCAGGTGGCTTTTGAGATCATCACTGAAGGCGACGATAAGATAATGGATCTCATCAGGCATAACAATATCAAATTCAACGAGGCATCTGACATTGCTTTCCTGAACACATTCGTGGACAAGCACTGTGATGAACTTTCCAACGCTGACGGCGCAGACTATCTTCCGCTTTCGCTTTTCACAGGAAAGGAAAAGGACTCCGGTAAACCTTGCCGTGCAAAGGGAAAGCTTCCGTATGCGGTCATAGAAAAGTACCTTGAATCTGCATTTGGTAAGCATGTTTCGGATTCTGCAGTGAAGCAGAAAAAGGACGAATATGACGCTGTGCGTAAGTCTGTTGGAGAAAGATGGGTATTATAAGTATATAATGGCATTATTGTCTTTTTAAATATCGGATAACATTTTCTCTTGCTATTCTCCACTGATTCCCCACCCTGAACGCCTCGATCTCACCGCTCTGCACCAACCGCAGAGCGGTGTTTTTTCCTATATGCAGTAGTTCCTGCAA
Source organism: uncultured Oscillospiraceae bacterium (assembly GCA_934454435.1). GTDB lineage: Bacteria > Bacillota > Clostridia > Oscillospirales > Ruminococcaceae > CAG-115. The sequence continues at coordinate 19,673 of CAKSGA010000021.1, forward strand.
ATCCTTGAGAGTCAAAATATCTTTAGTATTGTTAAGCATTATAACACGCTCCTTTTTGGTTTATTTAATCCCATGTTCGCCCGAAAAGCCACTTTCCACAGAGGTATATTATACCGTTGTGAGGAGGTGATCCGATGAAGGAATAAGCACACAGACGCTCGCCGCAATAGCCGAAGCCAGTATACTGGTTATATCAGGCATAATCGGCTTAGCGACCGAGCGTCGAAAGGACGAGAAGCGCAGTCAGCTTCAGCAGAAAATCGACGACGCAGAACGTGAAATGAAACGCCTCGACAGCACGGACTTCCGGCTGAAGAAGTAGTTTATTTCGGTTTATCTTGCACCCGATTTTCACAACAGAACACAGCCCCGTTGCCGTGATGACAATTCACGGTGACGGGGCTTCCGTTTTGCTTACAAATCGCATAACAGAGCCACACAGGAGGTGACAGAAATGTTCAGCAACCCAAGATACAGCACCAGAGGAATCAGTGAAACAGTCCCTATACTGACACAAATAATCCTCTGGAATTGCATTGACAGCATGAAAGCCGAAAAGGATTATCTTCAGGTTTTCAAACTCACGGCAAAGGACCATACCCAGCACGTCACGCACAGTCAGGAGGAGCCTGCTTACGAACACTCGTTCGATTTCCGGACTGACGAACCAATCACGGCAAAAATATTCGTCATTGATGATGAGACACATTCCACTATGCTTTTGGCAGAAGAATACTGATTGGAGGACTTTACACTATGGACAACAACGAAAACACACGCCCCGTTTGCAGCTGCTGCGGAGCAACGATCGAAACCGATGACTACTACACATTTGAAGGCAGTATTTTATGCGATGACTGCTACCATAGCGAAACTGTCGTTTGCGAACACTGCGGCGACAGAATATGGGCAGACGATAATGCAGGCACAGACAGTACGCCGCTCTGCAACTCCTGCTACGACGATTACTACACGACCTGCGAGTGCTGCGGGCGCATTATTCATCGGGACTACGCCAACTACGACGATGACGACGATGACGCCTATTGTGACCGTTGTTACGAGGAACGTCAGAACAGCTCCATTCACGAGTACAACTACAAACCCGAACCGATATTTTACGGTGACAGCAAGCGTTATTTCGGCGTGGAACTTGAAATCGACGAGGGCGGTAAGAACAGCGACAACGCTGATACGCTTTTGGGTATCGGCAACCGGGTTGCGGAGCATATCTACATCAAGTCAGACGGTAGCCTTTCGGACGGAATGGAAATAGTGACACACCCTATGACACTGCGGTATCACAAAGAGAAAATGCCCTGGGCGGAAATCATGCACTCAGCAATTCGCATGGACTACCGTAGTCATAAAACCTCGACTTGCGGATTACATATTCACGTCAACAGAACAGCCTTCGGCAGTACCCGGGAAGCACAGGACGAGTGCATTTCCCGGGTGCTTTATTTTGTGGAGCACCATTGGCTAGAACTGCTGAAATTCAGCCGAAGGACTGAGTACCAGATGAACCGCTGGGCTGCACGCTACGGTTATAAGAACAGTCCGAAAGAGATTCTGGAGGATGCAAAGAAAGGCTGTAACGGCAGATAGGCTGACGAACAAATGATTATCAGCGGCTAGCCGCTTTTATATAGATCAACCGGTGCTTCTTAAATGGAGCACCGGTTTTTTGACATATCATTTCGCAAGCTCCTTGTAAGCTTCAAGATTTTTTGCAATCAGCCTGCGGGAGATTGCCTCAACATCGTCATCGGGAGCGGTTTGCAGCTTTTCCGCCTCGGGGAATTCCATAATGAAGTACCGAGGAACATTGTTCTTCAGAATGATTGCAGAGCCGTTCTCGTCAACTATCCGTGCTACTCTGGAAAAGTTCTGGTTTGCCTCAGTTATGGAAACAAGGGTGTTTGTGTTTACTGTCATGGTTCATTCCTCCTCAAATATCTTTCCTGATACTATTATACCACATTTATAGGAGAAATTCAACCTATTTTGATTAATTCTATACTTTAATTGAATTCTCGCATGATCTTTCCCTTATATAATAGCGAAAAATAAGGGAAAGGTCAATAGACTAAGGGAAAATATTCATTATCTCTTTTATTCCTTACCGCTCTCTTCGCTTTTCCTGATGTACTCATTCAGTGCGGCTTCTGTAATTTTCCATCGCTTCCCTGTGCGGAATGCTTTAATTTTCTTCTCCGTTACCAGTTTGTACGCCTGGTTTCTTCCTATGCGGAGCCTGTCTTGTAATTCGTCTATTGTCAGGATTTTTTCGTCCACGGCTTTCGCCTCCTCGCCAAAATGTATTTACAAAAATGTTTGCACCGGCGACAGAAAATAAGATTATATAATTCACAAACAGTTTAGTAAATATCAGAAAGGAGTTATTAGGTGTTAATATTGTACTCTATTGGTAATTAGGGTAAATAGCGTTGTAATGAGGTTTATTGGCATTAAATCGAATAAAAAAAACGCAATAACCATATGCAACTATAACTATTAGAAGGAAGAATTATGAACTACTCAATTCACACCATCGGATTAAGAAAGACTTTTAAAAACCACATCGAATATCACAGGGCTGAAAAAGAATTATTCAGCAAAGCCAGAGGCAGGTTTGGCGTGGAAACTAACACGAAAGGAAACGAGCATTATGCGTTCATTTTTCAGGGCAAGGGAATCCGGGTAATTCTTAAAAAAACAAAAATCAGCGGATACTACGATTTTATCCTCAGCCTGAACGACCTGCTTGGTACTGAAGATAAGTCCCGGCTTATCGACCCACGGAATCTTAACGAAGCGCTTGATATTGCTGAAAGAATGCTGGTTCGTAAGTTCGGCAAGGACTATTCTATTAACGCCCTTGAGCTGTACCGTGTTGACCAGTGTATAAATGTTGACGTAGGTTCAGCAGATAACGTCAGCGAATACATAAGTCTGATGTACCGCAGCGAGATGAAAAAGGGTTACGAGGTTTTAATAGATGATTCTCCGGATTTCGATTCCACCAGCAGTTTCACTGTCAGAAACAAAACCGAGGGACTGGAAGTCAGCTTCTACGATAAAAAGAAAGAGCTTGCCCAGCGGGACTGCATTTCAGAAATCGCCGAGGGAACTCTGCGTGTTGAGCTGCGCATTCTGAGAAGAAAGGCGCTTGAAAAACAGACTCCCGGCTGCAATACCAACCGGGAACGAGTAGCTTACTGCATGGCAGATAGTCGGGAAAAGATACTTGGTATGGCACACAGCCTGCTTCTGGACGCTGATTATTATCCATATAAGAAGCTAATGCTATTCAATGAATCTGTCAGAATTGTCAAATAGTAAGCACAGGAATAAGCGATATATTTCAGTGACGTCGTTTTGTTTCTTTCGCTTGTTAGTCTTTATTTCAAGAAGTTTAAAGTCTGAAAATTTACATATTGCGCTAATTAATCTGGGGATATTTACGGACTTATTGCTTAATTCCCGGAGCATTGCAGAAATAAAACTAAATGTTCGTTGCTTGTGTAAGCACGACCAGATCTTTTCTGATATACAGTTATCTGACAAGGATTCATCCTTCCAGATTACTTGCACCCAGTCATACTTGACCGTATTGACTACGGATTTTACTGGTACAGCTATGCAATGAGCGTTGAGCAGGAAGAAGCTGAAGCCGAAAAATGTATTTCTGTAATCAAGGGACTGTCCCCGACATATCCCGTATTCTTCGACATGGAAGAGAAAAAGCAGATCAGCGGTCTGAACACGGATACACGCACAAAGATGGCGATTGCTTTCTGTGAAAAGATAAGGCAGGCGGGATTCAAGCCGGGTGTTTATGCAAACTTGTCCTTTATGGAGAACTATTACGACAAGAGCAGCCGTGCAGAAAAGGCGGGTTGCCGGATATGCCCGAGTTTCAACTGACAGTGATGAGCAGTTCACAAGCTATGAAGCGCAGGTGGACTACTACACCCGATATATTCAGTCAAAGCCGGAGTGGGAATTTGTAAAGGTCTATACCGATGAAGGAATTTCCGGCACAAATACCAAGCGCCGCGAAGGTTTCAAGGAGATGATAGCGGACGCACTGGAAGGTAAAATCGACCTTATTGTTACAAAGTCGGTCAGCAGATTTGCACGAAACACGGTTGACAGTCTTGTGACTATCTGAAAGTTGAAAGAAAACGGTGTTGAGTGTTATTTTGAAAAGGAGGGTATTTACACCTTCGACGGCAAGGGCGAACTGCTCATAACCATTATGGCCTCACTGGCGCAGGAAGAAAGCCGCAGTATTTCCGAAAACATTACATGGGGTCAGCGCAAGAGTTTCGCTGATGGCAAGATTCATCTGGCATACAAGCATTTTCTTGATTATAAAAAGGGCGAGGACGGACGCCCTGCCATTGTCGAGGAAGGAGCCGCCGTTGTTCGGCAAATTCAAAGGCGGTGAACGCTGTTTGACGCCAACTGTGGATACGGAAACCGTACAGCGACTCTTCATAAAAGCCTATAACCAGATGATGGGAAACGGAAAACAAATCATTGAGGACTGCAAACTGATGCGTAAAAAGCTGACTGACTTCAAGTCGCTGGACACTGATATTGAGCGTCAGCTTGAGGAAACGCAGATTGTTGCCGAACTGGTCAAGGCGGCGATTAAGGAAAATGCAGTCACCGCACAGTCGCAGGAAGCTTATTTGGAAAAGTATGAATCACTTACCAAAAGGTACGAAACAGCGATGGCGGAACTGGACCGCCTGCAAAACCTCAGCACTCTTCGCAGTCAGAAAGATAAGGCGATGGCGCTTTACATAAGAACTCTGAAAAAACAGCCAGCCGTATTGAGCGAGTGGAACGACACAATTTGGACTGTGATGGTAGAGAAAGCAATCGTCCACAGAAATGGCGAAATAACCTTTGTGTTCTACAATGGCACTAAAGTCAGAGCGGGAAAATAAAAATAGGAGCGTAACTTGATTTTTTACTCCGCACTGCGGCAGTGTTTTCTGTAATTAATCGGCGTAACGCCGTACAGCTTTTTGAACTTGCGGCAGAAATAGCCGATGTTTTCAAATCCCGTTTCCTGCGCTATGGCGCAAACGCTGTTTTCGGTATCAACAAGCAGTTTTGACGCACGTTTCAGTCTGTATTCCACAACGTAATTTATCGGCGAAGTGTGCAGGTATGTCCTGAAAATATTGAGAACACTGCTTTTGCTTATAAGAACTGTCCCTGCAATATCGTCCAGCGTTATCTGACCGCTGTAATTATCATGAATATACTGCATCATTATCTGAAGCTTAGCCTGCGTCTGTGCGGAATGCCCGGACACGGGGCCGCAGTCTGTTATCTGTATGCTTTCATATAACAGGCGCCATAGTTTCAGCAGCAGTTCTACCGTTTCCATTTCAGAA
>CAKSGA010000022.1 GCA_934454435.1 uncultured Oscillospiraceae bacterium
AAGGCATCGACAGGAAAAGTGTCATACCTTTTTCCAAGCGTCTTTTCGGTCATGGCATGAACAGTGCTTTGGTAAATGTTCAGCCAGGCTCAGGGACAAGTTATTTGTTGCATAACGGACCGATGTGAATGGTGTCACATTGAGATAAGGCCGAATGCATTTGCGACCGAGCTTATCAGGATAATAGCAGCGAAAATCGGGCACAGGTACTTTATCATAAAGTTAAAGATTACTTTTCGCTTGAAAGTTCCGTTTTCCTGGGTCATTTCCTCTTCGATTCTTCTGACGCCCATAACCCGTGACACCAGCAGACAGGTGGCAATAGCAGCTATCGGCATCATCACGGAGTTCGTGAGGAAATCGAAGAAATCCAGGAACTGCATTCCGAGTATCCGGACGCTGCCCAGAGGCCCATATCCCAGGGAGGACAGGGTTCCAAGCGTTACCATGATCCCTGTGATGATCATGGTGGATTTTTTCCTTCCCCAGCCGAGTTCGTCCTGGAAAGTCGAAACGGCGCTTTCGGTAAGGGCAATGGAACTGGTCAGCGCAGCGAACAGTACAAGCAGGAAGAAGAGAACTCCCACGAAGCCGCCCATATTCATATCTGCAAAAACTTTGGGGATAGTAATGAACATCAGCGACGGACCTGCCTTGAGATTTTCTGTATCACCTCCGGAGAATGCGAAAACAGCAGGAATTATCATGAGTCCTGCCATTATTGCAATGCCAGTGTCAAATATTTCGACATTTTGGGTGGAGCCTTCGATTGATACGTCCTTTTTCATATATGAGCCGAATGTTATCAGTATTCCCATTGCGATGGACAGCGAATAGAACATCTGTCCCATAGCTGAAACGACAGTCATCCAGGAAAAGTTCGAGAAGTTGGGTATCAGGAAATACTTGACGCCTTCAAGCGCACCGGGCCGGGTGACGGAGAAAACTGTGATGACCAGTGACAGCACCACCAGAACAGGCATCATAAATTTGGAAACCCGCTCTATGCCGTGTCTGACTCCGCCGAAAATGATAACGACCGTCAGCAGGGTGAACGCAAGAAAGCAGAGTTCAGTGCTGCCTCCGCTGGATATGAACTCGCTGAAATATCCGTCCGCTGCGAGCTGTTCACTGTGTCCCATGATGTATTCTGCCAGATATTTAATTACCCAGCCGCCGATAACTGAATAATATGGAACGATGAGAATTGGTATTATGGCGTTTATCCAGCCGCCTAAAGACAGCCACTTTGACCTGCCGAAGGATTTATATGCACCGACCGGGCTTTTCTGCGTCATTCGCCCGAGCGCTGTTTCTGCAGTTATCATGGTATATCCGAACGTAAGGGCTAAAACAATATAGATCAGCAGGAATATACCGCCGCCGTATTTCGCCGCCAGATACGGGAATCTCCAGATATTGCCCAGTCCGACTGACGCACCTGCTGCTGACAGCACAAATCCGAGTTTACCGGAAAATGTGCTTCGCTTTTTCTGGTTCTTTTCCATTTTTTTCTCCTTTTCGATAGATGATAAATCATAATTATTTTAATTATAACATATTATTTCCTGTTTGTATAGTACTTATCACTGATTTCCATGAATGTTTTTGGCTTGACTTTTTTATTGAAACATAGTATCATAGTAATAATTGTTTATGTCGAAAAATCGCCGTCATATTATCCGGATAATATTGCGGTCAAAAACGGAGGTCGGTCAATGAGCAGAGAAAAACTTGGGAGCAGACTGGGATTTATACTGTTGAGCGCTGGCTGCGCCATAGGTATCGGAAACGTCTGGAAGTTCCCGTATATTGTAGGACAGAACGGCGGCGGGCTGTTCGTGCTTATCTATCTTGTGTTCCTGGCGATACTGGGAATTCCTGTACTGACAATGGAGTTTTCAGTCGGAAGAGCCGCACAGCGCAGTCCGGTTAAGATGTATCAGCAAATTGAGCCTAAGGGCTCAAAGTGGCATATTCATGGCGTTGCAGCCATGGTTGGCAGCTATATTCTGCTGATGTTTTACACTACAGTTGCCGGCTGGATGCTGAGATACTTTTTCTCCACAGCGAGCGGAGCTCTTTCTGACCTTGACGCTGCTGGCATATCGGAACATTTTGACTCCGTTCTCGCTGACGCACCAATGATGATATTGTTCGTGACGATAGTCCTCGCAACGGCGGTTCTGATATGCTCGATAGGGCTGAAAAACGGTCTGGAGCGTGTGACGAAGGTCATGATGCTGGCTCTGTTGGTTATCATGGTTATTCTTGCGATTAACAGTTTCTTTATGGATGGCGGCGAAGCAGGACTTGCATTCTACCTCAGGCCGAATTTTGAAGAAATACAGAAAGCCGGCATTGGAAACGTTGTTGTAAGCGCAATGAATCAGGCGTTCTTTACGCTGAGCCTTGGCATGGGCGGAATGGCTATTTTCGGCAGCTACATCGGCAAGGACAGGTCGCTGCTCGGCGAATCTGTGAATGTTGCGCTGCTGGACACTTTCGTTGCATTTTCATCGGGTCTTATCATCTTCCCGGCATGCTTTGCGTATGGAGTTGACGTTGGCAGCGGTCCCAGCCTAATTTTCCTGACGCTTCCCAACATATTCAACCACATTCCGCTAGGACGTTTATGGGGCAGTCTGTTCTTCGTGTTCATGTCGTTTGCGGCGCTGTCCACTGTGCTTGCGGTTTTCGAGGAGATAACCGCCTGCGTTGAGGACCTCACCGGCTGGAGCAGAAGAAAATGCTGTATTTTCAATGGATTTCTGCTGTTGGTGCTTTCCGTACCCTGCTGCCTGGGGTTCAACGTCCTGAGCGGCTTTCAGCCGATGGGCGAGGGTACGAACATAATGGATATCGAAGATTTCATCGTAAGCAATCTGGTTCTTCCGTTAAGTTCACTCGTGCTCATACTGTTCTGCACAATGAAAAGGGGCTGGGGCTGGGAAAACTATATGAATGAAGTGAACACAGGAAAAGGTCTGAAGATAAAAAACTTCATGCGGGGATATCTGACCTATGTTCTTCCAGTTATGGTCGCCATTATTTTCGTGATCGGTATAGTACAGAAATTTTTTACGGTTTAGGCGTTTTCTGCGCTCAGGCTGTTCGGTCAATTATGGTCGCCTCTAAAAGCCTCGTTTGAAAAGCACACTACGGCGCATGTTTTTTTCTGGAGCACAGGATAAACATGCGCCCTGCGCTTTTGCAGCGATGCGCTCTTGACTTCCGGCTTGTTTTGTGATATTATTTAAGAAACAGGACTATATGTTCTGTATTTTATTTTGTAGCAACGTTAGCTTTGGCTAACTTGAGCTTTAGGAGCTGCTTATGAAAAAGGTATTATTTGATAAAGAAAAAGATGGATTTTACGGTACATATTATGAAAATCCTCAGGGTTCCGACTGCACGATGATAGGCCTGTTTGGTGATGATCCAAACAGCTATATGGCGAAGTGTGGAGTCAAATGGCTGCATAAGAACGGCGTAAATGCACTTTGCATTTCCCCGGGCAAAAAGAATTACGACCACGTGAATTTACCTCTGGAACGTTACGGGACAGCCATCGAGTGGTTAAAGGCTCACGGCAGCAGAAAAATCGGCATTATGGGAATGAGCACGGTGGGAATGGACGCCATTGTTGCAGCGTCTTATTTCCCTGATATAACGCTGACATTCGGACTTACAGCCAGCGATTTTGTATGGCAGGGATTTGAGCAGGGAAAAAAGGACGGCTGCGGGGAATGGCCGGTTCCGGGCGCTTCAACGCTGTCCTGGAAAGGCAAACCGCTGCCATATATGCCCTTTGTATATCAGCACTCGGAATACTGGCATAAGGTTCAGGAGGAAACGAAGGGCTCCGGGGACTTTATGCGTTCGACCCGTCTGTTTATTGATTCTGAAAACGCCAGGGAACACTCTGAAGACGAAATGATAAAAGTGGAGAATATCCACGGAAAGCTGTTTCTCATCGGCGCCGATGATGATTCTTTCTGGGAAGCCGGGAAATATGTCCGCCGAATGGATAAGCGTCTGCAAGAACGTCCGCATAAGTGCGAGTATGAAGCTCTTGTTTACGAGCATGGAACGCATTTCGTGCTTCCCGAATCACTGCTCCGTGCGGCTCTTCCGGTAGGACTGAAATTTGTGCTCCGGTTTGTTTTCAGGGCAGCCAGGGAGTACCCCACTAAATGCGAACAGACGAGAAAGGATATAGACAACAGGCTTTCAGCAGCGCTGAGGGAATGGTCGGCGGAATAATTTGAGGTTTATGAAAGCCGTGATGGCGTCATTTTAATCAGCCGTAAAAGGTAAGGAGTATCACCATGGAAATAAAGCAATTTGGAAATCAGAACGGAAAGAAAATCATGCTGCTGCACGGAAATCTGATGTGCTGGCGGCAGTTCGAGGATATTATTCCTCTGCTGGAAAAGGACTACTCTGTGTATGCTGTCAGCTTTGACGGCTTTGACGGCTCTGGGACAACTACATACACAACGGCGCAGGGGCAGGCTGACAAGCTGGCAGATTACATCAGCACAGAGCTTGGAGGTCATCTGGACATGCTCTTTGCAGAGTCCCTCGGCTGCGGCCCGGCGGTTTTCCTGAAGTCCTCACCTAAGGTTCAGACAGACCACATGATACTCAGCGGTCCGGAGTATCTGGATTTCGGCATGATGAACAAGCTGCTTCTGAAAATCATGCCGAAGAAGCAATACAAGACGGCGCATGAAAAGTCCATGCCCGCATGGGTGCTGAAATTCATGGGTCAGACGGAACAGGGAATGCAGACCATGATGAGCCGCATTCCTGACAATATCAGTCTGGAATCAGTCAGGGCGACCTGGGAAGCGGGACTATATCTTTATCGCTCGGATTTCCCGGTACAACCGGGGGCCAGCGTTGCCTGCTGGTACGGTGAAAAAGAGGGTCACATGAAAAAGGCTATAAAAATGTTGAAAGCAGCATATCCTAAGCTGACGGTCCGCTGCTTCATCGGGTTCGGTCATGGCGACATAATCAACCACCCTGAGTTGCTGGTGGAGGAAATGACGCAGTTCATGGGGTAATGCTTTACTGCATATTTTGTTTGATTCCCGATACCACCGCCCGGAATTGCGATGGTAATGTCGATCTACACGCTCACTGCCGCTATCGTCATCGGAAACCTGGGCGCAGGCATATCAGCAATTGACAGCCGGGCGTTGATATGATAAAATAGATATTAGGCAACACCGCACAAAGACCATTTATTGGATTTTGCACGTGTCTTGCTTGCATTTTGCACAATTCTTCCTGGCAAGGCGTGTCTCCCCCGGTGGGGGAGGTCTGGCACAACATATCACCGCCTGCTATAAGTGCGATGTTACATTTTGTGCAAAACTAACGACAGACCAGCGTTGCATCGCTTGTTGTTGACTTGAAAAAGCTTTTGCTTCCGTCAACAACTCCTCATTATACAATCTGACGAAAAATCGAGTTTTGCCAATAAGCGAAGCGTAATATTGGCAAAACTGACTGCGAAATACACGCACGATCTTTGTGCGGTATTGCCATAAAGAAAAGCGGAAAGGAGGGCGTGCAGTGTCGTTCAGCGAGCTTGTGAAAAGTTTTGAGAAGATACGCAGTTACATGCGTGAGTTCTATGTTTACGGTTTCCGGACCCGCAGCGATTTTGACGGAAAGAGCGGAAGAACATATGACAACGAGCGGCGCCGCCTTGAATGCATTCTCGGAGATCACACCGAAAGCTCCCGGGATTCTCACGGCAAGAATGTTTTCCTTTCGATAGACAGCCGCAGCGGTGAGAGAAACCCTCTGTACCGCCTGCTCCGTACCTGCAGCTTCACCGACCGGGATATCACGCTGCATTTTCTGCTGATGGATATGCTGGACGAGCAGACTCCGCTTCTGTTCCCGCAGATCATGGAGCTCCTGAATACCTATTCAGCGGGCTTCAGCGAGCCTGTGACCTTTGACGAATCCGGCGTGCGCAAAAAGCTGTCAGAATACGAAGAGCTCGGACTTATCCGCATGGAAAAGCAGGACAGAAAGGTGCTGTATTTCCGGAGCGGAACTCCGGAGCTTTCCGGGAATTCCGATGCGTTGGAGTTCTTTTCAGAGGTCGCTCCCTGCGGTGCGCTGGGGAATTTTATGCTTGATGATAATTCCGATGGCGTATTCAAATTCAAGCATCACTACATCACCCACGCACTGGACAGCGATATCCTGTGTGGGCTGCTTTATGCAATTTCGGAAAAACGTTCGGTCAGGATAACGGTACGTTCGTCTGAGTGGGAGGTCGTTCCGCTGAAAATATTTGCGAGCGTCCAGAACGGCAGGGAATGGGTCATGGCGTACAGCCCAGGAGTTCATGAGATACGCTCCTATCGTGTCGATTTCATAACGGCGGTGCATATCGGGAATATTCACCCGAGGTTTGACGAGCTGCGTGACGTGCTTTGCGGAATGCAGAAAAATATGTGGGGCGTTGCATGCAGTAAACGTGCAAGATCGCAGCGGGTGGAATTCCAGATATACATAGGCGATAACGAGGAGCACATTTACCGCAGGCTGCTGCGTGAAAAGCGCTGCGGAACGGTGGAGAGAACAGACCGGCACACTGCACGTTTCTCCGCTGAAATCGTGGACAGCGGAGAGATACGTTCATGGATACGCACATTCACGGGGAGGATTATGCAGCTTGATTTCGGCGACAGGACCGCTGAAAATCTTCTCCGTGACGACATGCAAAAAATGTATGAGATCTACGGCATAGGGGGCGACGAAAATGCTGTTCCATGAGGTTTACGGCGCATATTTCAGCGCAGTTTCGGAGATACTGCGCCATGCTGTTTCCGGGGAGCTTACGCCGGAACTCATGAAGCAGATATGCGATGAAAAGGCATTTTCAGAGAGCTTTCTGAAAATAATCCCGGCGCTTACCGGGGGTGAGTGGCAGCTCCTGAACAGCGACCTTTCCACCCCGCTCAAAAGTCCGCCGACAACTCCGCTGACATTACTTCAGAAGCGATGGCTGAAAGCCATATCCCTCGATCCACGCATGAAGCTGTTCGGGGCGGAGTGGGGCTTCCTGGACGGGGTGCAGCCGCTTTTCCGGCCGGAGGACATCGTGTATTTTGACCGCTATCTGGACGGAGACCCGTTCGGGGATCCGCATTATATCAGCGTATTCCGCACGGCTCTGGAGGGAGTAAGATCCGGCAGTGCAGCGGAGATACTGTATCACAGCGCAAAGGGAAATACCCGGCGCTTAAAGTGCCGGGTACAGGGTCTTGAATATTCTGAAAAGGACGACAAATTCCGGCTGAATGTCGTTGGCTGCCGTAACGTAGATATGCTGAGGCTTGCCGGGATCGAGGAGATACTTCTGTGCCCGGAACTGTATCTCAGGCCAGTCCGGCAGGTGCCTCAGAAAATGCTCTGTATGGAGGCGGAGCTCACCAACTGGCGCAATGCCCTGGAGCGTGCAATGCTCCACTTTGCACATTTTGAACGTGAAACGTCGCACCTCGGTGGAAACAAGTACAGGCTGAAGGTCTATTACTCCGAAAATGATGAAACCGAAATGCTTATCCGGGTGCTTTCCTTCGGACCGATGATGAGGGTGTACGCACCGGACAGCCTGGTGGAAGAGATACGCAGGCGGCTCACATTGCAGTATAAAATGGGTATAAGATAAGGTCACCTCTAAAAACCTTGTTTGAGTGAAAATGTGTATAGCACACCGACTGCTTCTTCAAACCTCCTCGTAAGGCATACAGCCTTACTTCGTCGGCTTTCATCGCATTCGGCGCACTCTACCCATTTTCCCTTTTCAAACCGGTTTTTAGAGGTTCCCATAAAAAACCTTTCTGTTTTCGCAAGTTTTTTTCCGTGACTTTTTCTGGCTGATGTAGTATACTTTGTTCATCGGAAGAAACGCCGGAAGGCAGAAAGGAGAACTTCCATGAAAACAATAACAGGAACATACTCATCAGCAATAATCTACACCGATATTATCGAGGAAACCGCTGAGGAGCAGATAAAGCTGCTCTGCGACCAGCCCTTTGTAAAGGAAAGCCGTATCCGCATAATGCCTGACGTCCATGCGGGAAAGGGCTGCGTGATAGGCTTTACCGCAGATCTCGGAGATATGGTGATACCCAACATTGTGGGCGTTGATATCGGCTGCGGAATGTACACGGTGGAGCTCGGGAAAATCAACATTGATTTTGAGAAGCTGGACGAAGTGATAAGGAAGAACGTACCGTCCGGAAAGAACGTGCACGAGGGCAGAACGGTCAGATTTCCCGGGCTTATGGAGCTGAAATGCTACCGTGAGCTCAGGGACTCAAAGCGGTTGGAGCGCAGCATAGGGACCCTCGGCGGAGGTAATCACTTCATCGAGATAGACCGGGACGATGATGACAACAAGTACCTCGTTATCCACACCGGGAGCCGAAATCTCGGCACGCAGGTCGCTGAGCACTACCAGACCCTTGCGCACGAGCTGATGTGCGGAAAGGATAAGCTGTACCGCCAGCAGAGCGAGCTTATTGAGAGGTACAAGGCAGAGGGCAGGCGCAGCGAGATCCAGGCGGCGATAAAGGAGCTCCGCAGCAGCTTTCAGGCCCAGGAGTGCAACACCCCGAGAGAGCTTTGCTATCTTACCGGAGAGTACCGTGAAATGTATCTTCACGATATGCGCATATGTCAGGATTTTGCGTCGCTGAACCGTGTCACCATCGCAAGAAATATATTGTCCGCAGCATTCGGTATGGAGCTTTCGGACTGCCCGCAGTTTGAGACCATACACAACTACATCGACCATGACAGCAACATAGTCCGCAAGGGGGCGGTGTCTGCGAAAAAGGGAGAGAAGCTGCTCATTCCCATAAACATGCGGGACGGCAGCCTTATCTGTATCGGTAAGGGCAATCCGGAGTGGAACTGTTCCGCACCGCACGGGGCGGGCAGAATGTTCAGCCGGAACGCCGCAAAGGAGAAGTTCACGCTTGATGAGTTCCAGAACAGCATGGAGGGAATTTTTTCGACCTCGATACACCTTTCAACAATAGACGAGTGTCCTATGGCATACAAAAGCATGGAGGATATCGTTGACAACATCACGCCTACTGCCGAGATAATCCGCATAATAAAGCCGGTCTACAATTTCAAGGCAGGGGACTGATCGGACCGGGAGAAATAAATACTTCCAGTCCGTTGTCAGGGCGCCAGCTTTTTTCGGCAGAAAAATATGTAGGTGGTTTGACTTTTTATAGCTGACGTGATATAATCATCATATAGATATTGAATATACACAATAAAGTGAATAATTCTTGTTTGGCAATATGAATGAAATCCCTCACGGTTTTCAGAAAAGGAACACAAATGAACATTGATTATATCCATGAGCCCACTGACTTACAGTGCGGTCAGGCGGTTCTTGCTATGCTGCTTGGAACTACTCCGGAGTACATCTGCCAGTATCTCGGCAATCACCGTGAAACTGACCTCCGTGAAATGAAGCGGGTCCTGACTGATCACGGCATAAAATTCTCCCCGGAACGCCGGCAGGCCCAGACTGCTTCCGACCTGCCGGATTGTGCGCTTCTCAGCCTTGAAACTCCACGCTGCTGGCACTGGTCGCTCTATGCCAACGGTGTCTTTTACGACCCCGAGCATGGCGTCCTGAGTGATTTCCCGCAGTCGGCAAGGAAATATTATTGGGAGATTTTTTCTGAAACATAATATTATCGCACGGATAGGAGAAATGAAAATGAGCATGGAAAAGGTCCGCATTCATTATATATTTCACGGAACTGTTCAGGGTGTCGGGTTCAGGTACAAAGCCTGCTACAGCGCCAAAAATCGTGGAGTTACCGGCTGGGTGAAAAATTGCAGCGACGGAACTGTCGAGATGGAAGCGGAGGGCTATCCTGCCGATATCGCAGCAGTTATCCGTGAACTTGACGAACATTCCTGGGGGTATATCGAGCGCATAGACTCTGAAAATATTCCGCTGGAGGGCGGCTATGGATTTGAGATAAGATAAATTATGGTGCCTGGAATTATGCTTAGCCAGGCACCGTTTTTATTTGATACAGACTGAGGTTTATTCACGCTCTTCCTTCAGGCATTCCACCATGTCAACCTTTTTCAGCTTCCGTGCGGAAAGCGCAAGGGACAGAACATATGCCACCACTATGAACACTGCGCTGATGAGCAGCGTTTTTCCGGTCAGCGTAGTGGACATCAGTATACCGCCGGAAGCTGCGTTTGCCAGGGCTATCATGTCTGCAAGCCCAAGCCCGAGAGGAATTCCCAGCACAAAGCCTATCGGCACCAGAAGATGATTTGATGATAATATCAGCCTGCGTATCTCCTGGCTGCGATACCCCAGAACTTCCAGTGTGGAAATGCTGCGGCGGTTTTCTTCGATTATCATTCCGGAAAGCAGTATCACTACAAGCACGCATATCAGCACTCCGATGACTTTCACTATGGAAAGGACGATGCGTGCGGTGCTCAGTGCGCTTTCAGTATTCCGGCGGTAGTCCTCCAGAGAGGCACTTTTCTTCAGAAGCTCCGGCGGGATATCGAGAGGCTTTTTTGCTGATGATAACGTTGAATTCGTCTGCGCTCCTGCCTGATATCTTCGCCGCATTTGCCTTTTCACAAAGATGGGAATTGACGATCCGATACTGGCAGGCATCAGCGACGGCGGAGTCCTTGCACAGCTTTATGCGAAAATGTACAAGGCGGGCTTATCCTGGTTTCCACGCTTACCGTTGATTCAGCATATGTGGAGTCGATGAAAAAGGAAAAGTTCTTTATGCCTATCATGAAGCGTTACATAAAAAAGACCAGCTTTGACAAGCTCAGGGTAAGACTTGTGGAGTCGGTCAAGAAGCATTTCCGCAATGAAACAGAAGATGAAAAGGCGTATGCGGTTTCATTCCTGGAATGCGTCGGCTCGGACGAAAGCTACAGGTACATGTTCCTGCGGGCGATCCAGGCAACGAACGATATAACTAAGCTGGAAAAGTTCAAAAAGAGCGATCTCAGCTATCTTGCGGGAAAGGTCCTTGTGCTTATTCCTGAAAACGACATGTTCGACAAGGCGGACTCGCAGAAGCTCGTGGACGTATTCACCGACCCGGTCGTAAAGCAGACCTATGGCGGGCATCTCGGTCTTGTCATGCGGTCCGACCTTTACATACCAGAGATAGAGCAGTTTTTGCGTGAAAGGTTCTGAAAATGGAAAAATACGATATTTCTAAGCCGATAAAAATCCCGGCAGGAATGCACAAGCTGAATGACGACCCTGGTATCAGCTTTCAGCTGAACCGCCTTGTGAACATGGACGGCTGCGACCTTTCGGTCGCAAGGGAGATAGGTCCTGCCATCAAGACCGCCGCCGACTTTTACACCGTGCTGAAAGGCAGAGCCGACCAGGAGCTCGAAAAGGGACATATAAAGAATGCAGCGGCGCTTTACCGCATGTCGGAGTTCTACACGGACTGGGAGGACCCTGACGGCCTTGCGGCATGGAAAAAGGCGAGGGAGCTTTTCTTCCAGTACTATGCGGATCTCTTCAGCGGCGAACACCCGCTCGCAGAGCTTGTCAACGTGCCTTATGAGGGATATAATATGCCTGTGCTGAAATTTAATGCAGAAGCTCCGAAAGGCACTATAGTCATGCACGGCGGATTCGACTCCAGCTATGAGGAGTTTTTCAGCGAGTGCGAATATCTCCGGGAGAACGGCTATGATGTTTATCTGTTCGAGGGACCGGGGCAGGGAGAGTGCATTCGTGTTCATGGGGCTCCGCTTATAATTGAATGGGAGAAGCCGGTGATGGCGGTCACGAAGTATTTTGACCTGCATGATGTCATTCTTGTGGGGCAGTCCCTGGGCGGATTTTTTGCTCCGAGAGCGTCAGCGTTTGACGAGAGGGTCACGAAGTGCGTAAGCATTGCGCAGTTTGGTGCGCTGAAGATGAATTTCCATAACAACGTTTTTGTGAACGGACTGGTCGTTGGTCTGCTGAATGTCATTCTGTATGGTTTCGGCTGGCTGATAAATATCCTCTATGCAGCGAAAAAGGGAAAGGGTATGCCGTTCTTCCGCACATATTTCCACCGCATGGGGACGACCAATGTTTACAGCCTGGTCAGGTTTCTCTGGAGCATAGACCTCCGCCCGATAGCTGACAGACTGACTAAGGATTACCTGGTCATAGGCGGCAGCAGGGACACTATGGCGTGCCGTGCGGGTCTAGGCAGGCATCTGCTTGTGCTGAAGAATGCACGTTCAGTTTCCTCCCGGGAGATCACAGCGTTTGAAGAGGGCGCCGACCACTGCTGCTGCGGAAATCAGGCCGCAGCAATGGACACAATTCTGCTGTGGGCTGAGCTCATGCAGCGCAGGGACAGATCCCTTGACAACCAGTCTGTCACGGACTTTTCGCCATTATAGAAGGGATCAGTTTTCCTTTACCAGATCGTATAAATAAGCGCCTTCGTCTATCTGGCGGGTCTGGATATTCTTCATTCCGAGGTGTACGTATTTGTCACGCTTCAGTACGGCGTCGGTTTCGAGAAGAACGGGGCAGTTTCTTTTTCTGCCGTCCTCAAATGCGATCTCCAGCGCTTTTCTCATAAAGCCCTGACCCTGATACTGCTTGCGCACGACCAGCATTCCAACAAATATGTACGGCTTTTTGGTTTTCTTGAAAATGTCCTCGTATGACTTGCCGCCGCTTTTCATGGCTTTCAGCATTTTTACTGCGCCGACAAGTCCCAGGGCGCCTGATATCGCTTTCATCATTTCAATGCCGGCGGAAGCTGACATCTTCTCCCTTGAATATTTGTAAGCTACGAATGCTTCGTGTTTTTCACTTGTGCTGTAGAGAAAACCGCCCTTTATCATCGCACGGGCATATCCACTGATGTATTCCTTTACGTTTTCACGGCTGCCGAAAAGATAGCCCATTCCCTTTTCGCCGTCTGCATATACGTGGTCTGCAAATGCTTCGCCAATTTCTCCGATCTCCTTTTCGCTTAATTCTGTGATCTTTACCATTTCATTACCTTACTTATCTTCCTCCTGATGACTTTTGTCACCTACAAGCCAGTAGTCACATAATTCTCCGCCGGAAGCCAGGGTGTGTTCCCTGATCAGCTTTGCGTGCATAAGCCCGGCTGTCAGGTAATCTATGTCGCACATCACCGGCAGTACCTCAAGGTACCCCTCTCTCCGTGCAAAATCATTAAGGGGACATTTGGTGAAGTGGTAGTAAAATCCCTCAGCGTGCTTGCTCTTGTCAAAGTTGAAATCCCACGAAGTCGCCTTGTACTGCGGGTGTTCCTCCAGCCATTCGGCGTTTTTGTGCATCATGTTACCGATGCGCTTCACTCCGGAGGGCTTGTTCGCATTGATGAACAACCCTGTAACTTTCAGCATCGGGGCGCTCAGTATCTCGTGTGTGATCTCCCGCAGGTCGTCTACTGTTATTCTGCCATCTGAGGCTTCCCACAGTGCAAGGAATATCAGGCACTGATACACGTTTGAAGCCATGGGGTTGTCTTTCCCGACATCGTCAGCACGACTGAGCATCTCCCGGTAGACCCTGTCAGTTTTTTTGATCAGTTTTTCGGTTTCTTCTTTTCCGAACCGTTTTACCAGGCTTTTCTTGGTCAGCGGCATAAGCATTTTCCAGTACTTGTTGGTGTATTCAAGCATTGTTTCGTCCTCCATTATTTGTATTAAGTTAGATAAGGCTAACCCATGCATATATCCCTATCGTTCACATTATAACATATCACGCAGAAAAAATCAATAGCAAGGGCAGCGGATATATACAATTTCTTTCCGGCGCTGCTGTGCGCCGGGTCAGCCGGAACATGAACAAACAGGTCTGTTCTTCTGCTGCTGTTGGACTGATGCGGCTGCGTGCATTCATTTTTCCGTGCCGGAGCACAGTGCCTGCGTTTGGCTTAACAGAGCGGGTGGAACGCATTCCTCAAAAAACATCTTGCATTTCCTGCGGATTTGTGATATCGTATATTTGCAGGGAGCTCCTGCGAAATAAAAAATTGTGCAGAACAACAAGGAGGAATTATCATGGATTTTCAGATCGTGCTGCCGGGAAAAACGATAGCCGGCAAAGGTGCGTTATCACGTGCGGCTCTGGGAAAATACGGAACCAGGCCGCTTGTCGTCACCGGAAAATACACTGCGAAGTCACCTGCAGCGGCGGAGCTGATGAAATACGCTCCGGGCGGGGTGGTATTTGACGGGATAACCGGCGAGCCTACAGTTGATATGATAAACGCAGGCGTCAGGGCATATCATGATAATTCCTGCGACTATGTCATAGGAATTGGCGGAGGAAGCGCTCTTGACAGCGCAAAGGCGATCGCAGCGATGTCGGTACTGGGCGGAAATATCGCAGACTACATGTGCAGGGAGATCGACGGCGACTTCCCGCCGATGGTGCTTATTCCCACCACCGCCGGAACGGGCTCCGAAGCTACTAAATTCACCATAATCACCGACACTGAGAAGGACGTCAAAATGCTCCTGAAAGGCGACAGCCTGCTGCCCGATCTTGCAGTGCTGGACTATTCCTACACGATCTCCTCGCCGCAGTCCGTCACCGCAGCGACAGGAATGGACGCCCTGACCCATGCGATAGAAAGCTACACTTCCCGCAGGGCGAACCCAATCACCGATACCTTCGCACTGTCCGCCATGAAGCGTATCTTCGCAAATCTTCCCACGGCGTACAACGAACCCGGAAACGAAACCGCCCGGGAGCAGATGCTTATTGCAGCGTATGAAGCCGGAGTATGTATAAACAACGCTTCCGTTACGATAGTCCACGGAATGAGCCGTCCCATCGGTGCGCTGTTCCATGTGCCGCATGGGATTTCAAACGCCATGCTGGATATAAAGTGCCTGGGTTTTGCTGCCGGTGGCGCTCCGGAGAAATTCGCAGCGGCGGCACGGGCTATCGGCGCTTCTGACGATACGGACGACAAGGCAGCTGCACAGTCATTCCTTGATGCGTTACAGGAGCTGTGCGGCAAGGTCGGGATACCTACCCTTGCAGAATACGGTATCGACCGGGAGAAGTTCTTCTCCGTGATGGACAAGATGGCGGACGACGCCCTTGCGAGCGGCAGTCCTGCGAACACCATCAGGGAAGTCACAAAGCAGGATATCCTGGACATATACGCTTCATTGTGGGATTGACCCACGTGCCGGAGCACAATAAATCAATGTGCTGAAGGCACAAATACGTCGTTTTTTATACGAATTTTGCAAAAAAGGTTGACACAGCACAAATAACACGCTATAATCTAAACATAAAGCAAAGGCGCTTGAAGCTCAGACAGGCTTCAGGCGCCTTTCGTTTTACAAACAAAAAATACAGAAGTAAAGGAGAGCTATTTATGTACACATGCAGCTATGACAGAATGAAGGATAAGATCGAAACATTCAGCAAGTTCGGCGATGCAGGACACGGAGGTATCACCCGTTACTCCCTTTCGCCGGAGGCTATTCAGGCGAGAAATGAGTTCCGCCGCAGGATGGAAGCCATCGGCGCAACGATCGAAGTAGATGACGTTGCATGTATGTATGCAACGCTCCCCGGTTCCGACCCGGACGCCAAGCGTATCGTGATGGGCTCCCATGTGGACAGCGTAAAGAACGGCGGCAACTATGACGGTATCCTCGGCGTAATGAGCGCTATGGAGGTCCTCGAAACGGTCGCTGAAAAGAAGATACCCCACAAGCACCCGCTCACCGCAATGATCTGGACCAACGAAGAGGGTTCGCTGTATCCTCCCGCAATGATGTGCTCCGGCATTATCTGCTACGATTATCTGCCCGAGGACATCAGGAGCAAGTTCAGGTTTGAGGATATGATGGCTTCCAGGAGCATTCTCGACAACACCTCCACGTTTGGCGAGGCGCTGGAGAAGTCCGGGTTCAAGGGCGACAGGAAGTACCGTATCTCCCCTGAGAAGTACATGTACATGTTCGAGACCCACATCGAGCAGGGTCCGATCCTTGAGGATGCCGGCAACGATATCGGAGTTGTTGACTGCGTGCTCGGCATGTTCAACTACCGTCTGAAGTTCTATGGTCAGACCACCCATGCGGGAACATTCCCGATGCCGAAGAGAAAGGACGCATTCCTTGCAGCTTCCCAGGCGCTTTGCTATCTGCATGAGGAGATCGACAAGCTCGGTTATTCCGACCTGGTTTACACCACAGGCGAGGTCGTATGTCACCCCTGCGTACATACCTGCGTTCCGGATTTCTTCGACTTCTCGTTCGATGCACGCCATGAGGACCCGAAGGTGCTTGAAAAGGTGCTGGCGATCGTAAAGAGCTGTGCTGAGAAAACATGGTCCGGCTGCACCTGCGAGGTAGTCAAGGCATGGAACCGTGATACCGTATACTATGATAAGAAGCTGGTAAGCTATGTCAAGGCTGCCGCTGAGGAAACCGGTATCAAGCACCAGTATATCCACTCCGGTGCCGGCCATGACGCCCAGTTCTGCGCTTATATGATACCTACTACAATGGTATTCGTACAGAGCAAGGACGGACTTTCACACTGCGAGAAGGAGTTCAGCTCCGTGGAGCACTGCACCGAGGGTGCTACAGTAATGCTCAACGCTGTGCTCAAGGCTGATCAGGACTGAGCTGGTAAATTGAATAGTTACAGAGGTGGGCAGCTTCGGCTGCCCACCTTTTTCGTTTTGAAAAAATGAATAATTCGGTGAGGAATTATTCATTTTCTCCTGGCGATTATCTCGAGAACTTGCTGCTCCGGCTGCCGGTTTGATAAATGCGTGCCGGAGAATGAGTGTCTTGCATTTTCGCTGTGTGATCTGAAGCACTTCAAAACTCAGAATATGCTGTGCATGGGCACAAACCAAGTGGTTATGCGGAAGCACAAAAAGCTGTACTGTGCACATTTCTCATATACAGCGTCAAAAATGTGGAAACAATGTTGTGAAAAAGCACTAAATGTTCATCAGCACATTGACAAGCAACGTTTTTTGCTGTATACTTGTATCAAGAACAAAGGAAACGCAGATATGAATAAAATAAAAATCAATCCTGCAAATCCGCTGAACAAAACAGAGATCTGAAGATCAGGGCAAAGGCGCCAGTGATGACGCACTTGCCCTGTTTTTTATTATAAGGAGTGATCAATATGGCAAACGAGAACACAGAGATCATGCTGGACAGCATCGGCATGGTGTATAAGGATCAGGGCGGTAATGATGTCACGGCGCTCACCAACGTAACGCTGGATATCAAGAAGGGTGAGTTCATCTCGCTGCTTGGTCCCTCGGGCTGCGGTAAGACAACGCTCCTTAGAATAATCGCCGACCTGCTCCACCCGACCTCCGGCAAGATAACGGTCGGCGGGGTAACTCCCCGGGAAGCAAGACTGGCACAGCGATACGGCATTGTATTTCAGAGCCCGGTACTCTACGACTGGCGCACAGTCCGCCGGAACGTGATGCTCCCGCTGGAGATAATGCACGTTCCCAAGGACGAACGTGAGGATATCGCAGACAGCATGCTTGAGATGGTAGGACTTACGAACTTCGCAAACCACTATCCGAACCAGCTTTCCGGCGGTATGCAGCAGAGGGTAGGTATTGCAAGGGCACTGGCGATACGTCCGGAGATACTGCTGATGGACGAGCCGTTCTCGGCACTGGACGAATTCACCCGTGAGAAGCTCCACATCGACCTGCTGAAGATCTGGCGAAAGACGAACAAGACGGTCATCTTCGTAACGCACAACATTTCCGAGAGCGTGTTCCTTTCCGACCGTGTGTGCGTGCTTTCACCCCACCCGGGCAGACTTTCAGCGGTGGTGGACATAACGCTCCCAAGACCCCGTACACTGGATCTGACCGATACGCCGGAGTTCACGGAGCTCGTTTCAAAGGTACGCAACAGCTTTGAGGGAGTTTGAGGAGGGAACGGCATGACAGACACAAAAAAAGTGCGAGGAGGCTTTCTCCCGGCTCTGAAGCGCTTCGTTCATTCTAAAAAGATGGTGACGCTGGTCTGGATACTGGGCATAGTGGTCATCTGGGAGATATTCGCCTGCATCGTTGCGGCGACCAAGCGCACGCCGATAAATGTGCTGCCGCACCTCTACGAGATCATCGGTTCGTTTTTCAGCGACAAGAAAGTCACCGGCAAGATGACCATGATCGAACTTATCGGCACGGCCTGCGGCGAAACGCTCTCCCGTGCGGGCATAGGATTCCTGACAGGTATCGTGCTGGGCTATATTCTGGCGCTGCTGATGAACCTTTCAAGGGTGGTCGAGAAGATCGCTTTCCCGTATCTGATGATCATTCAGATGATACCGATACTCGGCATGGCGCCGATAATCCTATCGATAACCGGCGACATCAATTCCGCAAGAATAGTCATTGCAGCGATACTGACGTTCTACCCTGTGTCAACAAACGTTCTGGCGGGCTTCCGGTCGGTCGAGAAAGAAAAGCACGAGCTGATGTACAGCTACGCAGCGAACAAGTTCCAGCTTTACACAAAGACGCTCATTCCTGCTTGTATCCCGTATTTCTTCACCGGACTGAAGATCTCCGCACCGATGGCGATTACAGCTTCGATACTTGTCGATACATTGCAGGGCGGCAACGGGCTCGGGTGCATGCTCTCCCAGTCCCTTAAAGGCGGAATGACCCGTCTGGTGTTCTGGGATATCGTGCTGATAAGCGCTGTTATAGGTATTCTCAGCTTCGTGCTCATGGGCGTTATCGAAAGGCTGCTCTGCCCCTCCAAGCGCAACAAGTCCAGTGACTGAGGAGGGATATCATGAGAACAAAAAAATGGTTTGGAATGCTCTCCGGCGTGGGACTTCCGCTGCTGTTCGGCGTGGTGCTCTTCGTGCTGTGGCAGACCCAGGTGCTTCATTCCTGGCTCGGAACGGACACGATAACGCTCCCGCTCCCTACACGTATCGGTGAGATCATCTCGCAGAATAAGGACGCTATCAGCGGTCAGGTCAAGATGACGCTGGTCGTTGCGCTCGGCGGACTTGCAGCAGGAAGCCTGCTCGGGTATCTCATCGCAGTAGTCGCAACGGTCTTCCGCAAGTGGGGTGCCGGAGGTCTTACGATAGTTTCAGCGTTCAATGCGATACCTATCGTGGCGCTGGCTCCCGTTATCAACAACTGGACCCGTGACGTCAGCAATGATGTTTCAGTAAGAAGCACGATGGCGAAGATCATCGTTGTGACGATCTCCTGCACCGCAGCGATGAGCGTCAACGCATTCAGGGGTCTGACGGAGCTCAAACCCTTTTCCGAGGATCTGATGACCTCCTACGCAGCTTCAAAGGTGGTGACGTTCGTGAAGCTGAGGCTGCCGAATTCGCTGCCGTATGTGTTCACAGCGCTGAGGGTCAGCGTTCCGGCAAGCGTTATCGGCGCACTGGTAACTGAGTACTTCGCAGAGGACACGGTCGGCGTCGGCAGACAGATACGTGAGAACATCGTCAAGGGTCAGTACCCGACGGCATGGGCTTACATCGCAGTGGCATGTGCGATAGGTATAGGAATGTATATCGTCCTCATGCTGGTCGAAAGAATGGTGCTAAAACGGAGAAGGGCATAACGCTCCCGTTTAGTATAGAACAAAGGTTGAAAGAAAGGCAGGTACACACTATGAAAGCAGAAAGAAAGAGATTTTTACTCGCAGGTATCGCAGCCGTAATGGCTTGCATGCAGTTCACCGCATGTTCCGGTGGGACTTCCAGCACGGGCGGCACATCTTCCGCCAGTTCTGATGGCAGCTCTTCGGTATCTGAGAGTACCGCAGGGGAGGACAGCTCCGCAGCAGAAGCTCCCGCAGGAATGATGTCCCATGAGGACATCATCAAGTCCGCAGCGGAGGAGGGCACGGTAGGCAACTGGGGTCTTGGAAATGAGTACGAGATCCAGGCTCTGCTGACAAAGTACGGACTTCCCACTGACTATATCACCATGGATTTCACCATGGACCAGTTCGACAGCGACAGCGTAAAGCTTGCTTCCGCCATGACCTATAACGAGCTCGGTCTGGTAAAGAACAGCTACGACGGCGGCTACGGCTACGGTGACACAGTCAGCATTATTGATATGAACGACGAGGGCGTTGCGATGCTGGAGGATAATCTGTTCACCTCCAAGGCGTTCGCCGAGGCAAACCCGAATACTGTAAAGGCGTTCGTTTCCGCTTCCATGAAGGGCTGGGCTTACGCCTGCGAACACCCGGACGAGGCTGCGCAGATCGTATTCGAGGCTGGTTCCTCCGTTTCCGCTGACCACCAGGCTTACATGGCTTCCGAGGTCGCAAAGCTGGTAACTACCGACATGAACGGCAATACAGTGTCCGCTTCCGATGTCGGCAATATGGACGAAACTGCAATGCAGCAGACACTTGACCTCGCAAAACAGTACATCATTCTTGAGGACAGCGCAGCAAAGGACAAGCTCGCTTCCCTTACCCTGGACGATATCCGCAGCACCGACTTCCTGACATACGATCCGGAAACTGACGGCGCTCCTGAAAAGACTTCCGTTTCCGTACAGCTCAAGTGGCTGCCTCAGGCTCAGTTCATGGGCTACTACGTAGCTGCTGCAAAGGGTTACTACGATGAGGTAGGTCTTACTGTTGACATCATCTCCGGCGGCGGTGACATCTCCGAAACAACAGCGGTTTACAACGGCACAGTTGATTTCGGCGTAACATGGGTATCCAACCTCATCAATGCCAACGCAGGCGGCATGGAGCTCCTTGAGGTCGCTCAGGTTTATCAGAGATCCGGTCTTGTACTGGTGTACAAGAACTCCAACTACGGCGGCTGACGACTGATCCAGCAGCCAACTGTTCAGAATTCCATTCCCAAAGTTAATAAACAGGTTTCATTCCTGGCAGACCCTCACCACGGTGAGGATCTGTCGGAAAGCCCGGTGCAGAGATGCACCCGGTTTTCCGACAAATACCAATTTGCCAGAACAATACAAGGAGGCTTTCGATATGGACATGATCATCAAAAACGGCACGGTCGTGAATGCAACAGGCAGCTTCAGGGCGGACGTTGCAGTAAAGGACGGCAAGATCGCAGCGGTAGGCACAGGGCTCGATCACCCTGGTGCAAAGGTCGTTGACGCAGCAGGAAAGCTGGTGCTCCCGGGCGCTATCGATGCACATACGCACCTGGCTATGCCTTTCGGCGGAACTGTTTCCTCCGATGACTATTTCGCAGGAACAAGAGCGGCTGCATGCGGCGGCACGACTACCGTGTTCGATTTCGCCCTGCAGGATTTCAACGAAACGATGACCCAGACCTTTGAGCGCAGGAACGCCCTTGCAGCCCCGGACGCTGCGGTGGACTACTCGTTCCACATAGGCGTCAAGGATATTCACGGCGAGCTGCTTGACAGCATAAAGGACGCCTGCGACATCGGCATCACTTCATATAAGGTGTTCATGGTGTATGACTTCGGCGTTAAGGACGGCGTGTTCTACCAGCTTCTGGCGAAGTCCAAGGAGTTCGGTGCGCTGATCGCAGTACACGCAGAGAACAACGAACTGGTCAACACCCTGACCGAGAAATACATCAGCGAGGGCAAGACCGACGCATGGTACCACTACATGAGCCGTCCCGAGTTCGTAGAGGGCGAGGCTGACGAGCGTGCCATCAATCTTGCAAAGGCTGCGAACGCTCCGCTGTACATAGTCCATCTGGCGAACAAGCAGGGCGTTGAGGCTGTCACAAAGGCAAAGGACGAGGGTTACGAGATCTACGCTGAGACCTGCCCGCAGTACCTGGAATTCACCAGCGATGTATATAAGCGTGCAGACGGCAGGAACTTCGTATGCTCGCCGCCTATGAAGGGCAAGGAATCCCAGGACGCTATCTGGGAAGCAATAAAGCGTGGCGACATCGACACCATCGCAACCGACCATTGCCCGTTCCAGCAGAGCGAAAAGGACTGGGGTCTGAACGACTTCCGCAAGATCCCGAACGGCTGCGCAGGAATCGAGAACATGTACCCCTACATGCTGGGCAAGGCGAATGACGGCGTGATCAGCTTCGAGAAGGCTGTCGAGCTCTGCTCGACGAACCCTGCGAAGATATTCGGCTGCACTGAAAAGGGCGAGATAGCCCCCGGAAAGGACGCAGATATCGTTATCTATGATCCGTCCAAGGAGTTCACGATACATCAGGAGAACATGCATTCCGACTGCGACCATACCATCTGGGAGGGCGTCAGGGTACACGGCTATCCGGTACAGACCTACTCCAGAGGGCGCCTCGTGTTCGACAACGGCGAGTTCGTCGGCGAGCGTGGCTGGGGGAAGTTCGTGAAGTGCGCAAGACATATGGCTAAGTAATTTTCCCGTGCAGGAGGTGATCATTATGAAGTACGGAGAACTTATTCTCAACAATGAAGCGGCACGCTGCATGCTTTGCGCTGACGCTCCCTGCACGGCGGCATGCCCGGAGGGCTTCGACCCGGCACGGTTCATAAGGGCTGTGAGGTTCAGCAATGAAGCGGTCGGAGCAGGGTACATAAACAGCGCAGTCTGTGCTGGGTGCAGCGGGAAGTGCGAAAGCGCCTGTCTGCACTATGACGGGGCTGTGAAGCTCCGGGAGATGGCTGCTGCGGCTCCGGATCCCGTTAAGGCTGACGAACTGAACGCAGACCTCTCGATGGAGTTCTGCGGAGTGAAGTGCGAGAACCCGTTCTTCCTTTCATCGTCAGTCGTGGCGAGCGGCTATGAGATGTGTGCGAACGCCCTCAGAGCCGGCTGGGGCGGTATAGTCTACAAGACCATAGGCTTCATAAAGCCGGACGAGGTCAGTCCGAGGTTTGACGCCATCGGCAA
This sequence comes from uncultured Oscillospiraceae bacterium, assembly GCA_934454435.1. Lineage (GTDB taxonomy): Bacteria > Bacillota > Clostridia > Oscillospirales > Ruminococcaceae > CAG-115. Next base: position 22,966 of record CAKSGA010000022.1, read on the forward strand.
GGAAAGCACCCCGTTCGTGGGCTTCAAGAACCTTGAGCAGATCTCCGACCACCCGCTGAAGGAGAATCTGGAGATACTCCGCCGGCTGAAGCGGGAGTTCCCGACAAAGATCATCGTTTCCTCCATCATGGGCAGTACCGAGGAGGAGTGGACGGAGCTTGCAAGGCTTTCTGAAGAAGCCGGCTGCGACATCATCGAGTGCAACTTCTCATGCCCGCAGATGGTCGGCGAGGGGCTCGGCAGCGATGTCGGCCAGAATCCGGAGCTTGTAAGGTCGTACACGGCGGCAGCAAAACGGGGTACGAAGTTACCGGTGCTCGCAAAGATGACTCCGAACATCGGCAACATGGAAGTCCCGGCGATAGCGGCAAGAGAGGGCGGTGCAGACGGAATAGCGGCTATAAACACCGTCAAGAGCCTGACCCGCATAGATCTTGATACGATGGTGTCATGTCCGTCAGTGAACGGAAAGTGCTCGGTTTCGGGCTATTCCGGCAAGGCTGTGAAGCCCATCGCACTGAGATTCATACACGATATGGCGGTATGTCCGGAGCTTTCCGGGGTACCGCTGAGCGGTATAGGCGGTATCGAGAGCTGGCATGACGCCCTGGAGTTCATCGCCCTTGGCTGCGAGAATATCCAGATAACCACGGCGGTCATGCAGTACGGCTACCGCATAATCGACGACCTTATCACCGGAGCGAGGGCATATCTCACATCCCACGGCTTGAACAGCCTGCGGGAGCTCACCGGAAAGGCCCTTCCGGAGGTGGTCCCTGCGGACGACCTGGACAGGAGCACGGTGGTTTACCCGATGTTCGACAAGGCGAGCTGCGTAGGCTGCGGAAGATGTTACATCTCCTGCATGGACGGCGGACATCAGGCTATAGCCCTGGGCGGGGACAGAAAGCCGCACCTGACCGGAGGCAACTGCGTCGGCTGCCTGCTGTGCTCCCTGGTATGTCCCACCGGCTCGATAAAACCGAGCAAACGGGTAAAGAAACCGGGCAGATGATCTGCCGGGAAGGAGGAAGTTATGGCTATCACTCTTGCAAAGCTGTGCGCTAACACCGAAAAGACCTACGGCATGAAGCTCATCGCCGGTAAGGCGGGGCTTGAGAACTTCGTCCGCTGGGTTCATATCGTTGAGGACAGCGAGGTGCCGGACTTCATGCACGGCAATGAGCTGGTTTTCACTACCGGCATCAGTCACAAGGGGAACAGCTGGCTGCTGGATTTCGCACAGCACCTGTGCGACAGGAAAGTAGCGGGGTTCGTTATCAACATCGGTCCCTATATCAGCAGCGTGCCGAAAGAGGTCGCAGACTTCTGCGAGAAGAATTCGCTGCCGCTGTTCGTGGTCCCCTGGGCGGTAAGACTGATAGACATAACCTACGACTTCTGTCATCGCATCATCAGCGGCGAGGAGAGCGAAACGAGCCTTGCCGGGGCGTTCAGGAACCTGTTCTTCACCCCGGGGGACCGGGACAGCTACGCTCCCGTCCTGGAGCGCCGGGGATTTCACGATGTGAGCGGCTACACGC
>CAKSGA010000023.1 GCA_934454435.1 uncultured Oscillospiraceae bacterium
GCTATATACAGCGTTATATCCACCACATCGGCGGTCTGCCCGATTTCAAGGCGCTGCGCTTCACCAAGTACAATCAGTATGAGTCCATGATACTTCCCATGATAAAGTATCTGGAGAGCTTCGGCGTTCAGTTCCATTTCGGCGTGAAGGTAGTGAACGTTCAGTTCGACATCAAGCCGGGCAGGAAGCAGGCGACCCGCATTGACGTTATCCGTGACGGTCAGGAGGAGGCCATCGACCTTACCGAAAACGACCTTGTGTTCATCACCAACGGCGGCTGCGTTGAAAACTCCACTATGGGCTCCCAGGACAAGCCGGCGGAGTTCCGCCCGGAGATAAAGGCAGGCGGCGGCTGGGACATGTGGCGTAAGATCGCAGCGCAGGACCCTGCATTCGGAAACCCCGACAAGTTCTGCGGCAACCCCGAGCTCTGCAACTGGATGAGCGCAACCGTTGAGACCCTTGATCAGCGCATAATCCCGTATATCAAGAAGATATGCAAGCGTGACCCGTTCACCGGAAAGGTAGTTACCGGCGGTATCGTCACCGTCAAGGACTCCTCTTGGCTGCTGAGCTGGACCATCAACCGTCAGCCGCAGTTCCGTGAGCAGCCCAAGGATCACTGCCTGGTATGGGTATATGCTCTGTTCAGCGACAAGCCCGGCGATTATATCAGGAAGCCCATGCGTGAGTGCACCGGTAAGGAAATCTGCATGGAGTGGCTGTATCATCTGGGCGTTCCGGAGAACGAGATAGAGGAGCTGGCAGAGCATTCTGCAAACACGGTCCCTGTTATGATGCCGTATATCGACGCATTTTTCATGCCCCGTGCGACAGAGGACAGACCCAAGGTAGTTCCGGACGGCGCTGTGAATTTTGCTTTCCTCGGTCAGTTCGCCGAGATTCCCAGGGACACCATATTCACCACTGAATATTCCATGCGTACCGGTATGGAGGCGGTCTACACGCTGATGAATGTTGACCGTGGAGTTCCCGAGGTATGGGGAAGCGTTTATGATATCCGTGCGCTGCTTGACGCCACTGTGAAGCTCCGTGACGGCAAAAAGGCAACCGATATGGATATCGGGTTCATGAAGGAACTCGTTGTGAAGAAGGTACTCGGAAAGATCAAGAATACCGATATCGAGAAGATACTCAAGGAATACAACGTTATCTGATAAAATGAGCCGGGAGGTTTTTGCCTCCCGGCTCAGATCGTTATTAAAGACATGCTCAGACGTGAGCGGCGCTTTTTTCTTCCTTGACCTTTGCAGAGCTCTTTGCACTGTATTCAGTGACATTCAGAATAGTTTCGCCATCTATCTGGAGGGCACAGGGCTTGTCGAACCTGATCGTTACTTCGTCTGCCTTAACGATGTCTATACATTCACTGTGCTTGACATGCTCCCCCTTGAAGATAGAGGGGAACACCATGAGGGTCTTGAGCTTATTTGAGCCGTGCCAGATCACAACGGAGAATTTTCCGTCCGGAGCATCACGGTGCTGGTCGGGAGCAGCTATCATGCCGCCGCCGTAAAATCTGCCGTGCATGGTTGGCGCTATCCAGACCTTATTGTAGCGTTTTTCGGAGCCATCGATAATTACAGTTGCGTCAGTTGGCCTGAATGCGTAGAGGAGCCCCTTTATCGCAATGCTGGTGTAGTTCACGGGCTTGCCGTTCGACTTTTTTCGCATTTCATCGCCGACCTCGCAGCAGTAGCCGTCAATGCCGAAGCCTATAGCGTTTATGAACAGCGTTTCCCTGCCGTTGACCGTAACGGAGGGCAGGTCCTTTATGTACTCGTTTATCCTGAACGGAGCGCAGCCCTTTTCCTTGCCGAGATCCCGCAGGAAGTCGTTACCGCTGCCTGCTGCGTAGTATAGTATCTCGTTGCTTATCACGATGTCCCTGGTGTCGTTGACGAAACGGTTCAGCGTGCCGTCACCGCCGCAGATTATCACCTTGTCCTCCGCTGTAAGGGCAGGGAAGAATTCAGTATAGTCCGTGTCCGCCATGCTCCTGAATGTCAGCTCATCAGCGGCGTAGAATTCGCTCAGCTTTCTGGACTGCTCTTCGCAGGTCTGGTTCCCGGCAAAGGGGTTGTATAGTGCGTAGATCATTTGGGTTCCTCCAGTTCTTTTTTCATAAGGCAGGCACAGTATTCGCTGAGCTCCTGGGTTTTCAGGGACTTTACCCTGCCAGCGTCTATGGTTTCAAGAATATTTATGGTAACAACGGTCTTTCTGAACCGCCTGATGTTCCTGAATATGTTTTCCGTACCCTCTATCGTGGAAACGACTATCGGCTTCCCGGCTTTCTGGGCGACCTTCAGCACGCCGCTGTGGAACGGGAGCAGATGGCATTCCTTACTGCGCTTTCCCTCCGGGTAGACACCTACGGAGTTCCCGGTTTCAGTGAGCAGTTTTGCGGCACGGTTCACGGTCTCCATCGCTTTTCTTGGACTTTTGCGGTCGATAGGCATGAAGCAGCAGCGGTGGATTATTCTGCCGTACATGGGTATCCTGAAGTTTTCCTTTTTGGAGATGAACGAGAGCTTGTACCGCTTGAACACGGTCCACTGAATGATTGGGTCGTAGTTTGAACGGTGATTGCTGATGAACAGGAAGTTCGTGCCAGCAGGGAATTTTTCCTCGCCCGTGATGTTATACCTTACCCCGAGGCACCAGAGGATTATCGTGGTAGAGCCGTCCAGCAGGGCACGGAAAAACCGGCTGTCACGGTCGTACTGTTTCTTCGTGTTCACGAAAAGTCCACAGACGAACAGGAACAGAAACGGCAGCAGAATGATCCCGACCAGGGAAGCAAGCACTATCAGAACGATTTTCATCTCATCACTCACTGTCTGTTTGATATAGTGCTTTAATTATATCATAGAACAGGAATTTTTTCAAGTGCAAATAAACAATATTCCTTAGTTTCGGGCTCATACATAAAAAATAGCAATCTGAATCAAGACAAAACGGAAAATTTGGTGTATAATATGACCAGGACAGTTAAAGGAGGTTAATGATAATGGGAGAATGGTACAGTCTGGTTCAGACGATAACAGAAGAGGTGGATAAGTGCATAAAAGCCCGTGACGACGAGGCCCTGACGCTTTCCGTCCTCGCCCGGAAGCTGGGATTTTCAGAGTACTATGTGTCCCGGAAGTTCAGGGAGATATCAGGAATGCATTTCAGAGATTACCTGAGGTACCGCAGCCTCGCTTTTGCGCTGGCGGAGGTCCGGGACAGCTCCAGGAATATTCTTGACATTGCGCTGGACTATGGATTTTCCAGTCACGAGGCGTTTTCACGGTCGTTCAGGGACACCTACGGGATGACTCCGAGCGAATACCGTAATTCCCCCGTGCCGGTGGTGCTGCGCACCATTATCAGACCCTTTGACTGTTACCTTATAAGTACAGGAGGTATTGGTATGGAAAAAACATCAGATGAAGTAAAGACCTATTTCGTGACTATTCCTGCGCATAAGTATCTTCACATAAGGAACTACGAGAGCATAGGCTACTGTGATTTCTGGGAGAAGCAGAGCAGGATACCCGGGCAGGACTGCGAAACGATATGCGGGCTGCTCAGCAGCATAAAGGGAAAGCTTGACGATACCGGCTCCGGAGCTTCGGACAGCTCAGGCGGCCAGGTCATGGGGTTCATAAACGAGCCCACGGGGAGGATCTGCAGCTGGGGGATACCCATTGCGGAAAGCTATGGTGTGCGGCTCCCTGCTGATTATTCCGGCGAAGTGCCAGGTCAGATGCAGATAATGGACGTCCCGGAAGGAGAGTACATAGTGTTCGAGCATGGTCCGTTCGATTTCCAGACCCAGAACCAGGCGGTCGAACAGAAAATTGAGGAGGCTATGCGGGATTTTGACTACGCTGGTTCCGGTTACTGCCTGGATACGACCCAGGGCAGGGTGTTCTATTTCTATCACGACTGTGAGCGGTTCTGGAAGTATGTCAGACCGGTTAAGAAGATCTGAGGTCATTAATGCATAAAATAAACGGTGGAAAGCTGGCTCTCCACCGTTTATATTTATTGTGCTTCTGCGACCGGTCCAGGAGCGTTTCGGGAATGACGCCTGGTGAGTACCGTGACAGTATCATCTGATAAGGGTGCAAAAAAACTTTATTAGGGTATTGAAGTCCTGCTGAAAATGTGTTATAATGTAACTATGATATACTCTTGTGTCTGCAAGGACATTTTATCGGTACGGCTGTATTTTCCTGAATGGTGATGCGGCTGACATACATCATCGGTTAACTGGAAAAGACGGTGACATAATGGCGTTTGATTCAAACTATGAAAAGAGAATGAGCAGTGCGATGGAGGAATACCGCCGCACTGACAGCGAAATGCGCAACAATGCTCCCGGGGCAGAGCAGCCGAAGCCCGAGGTGAAAAAGACCAGCGAAAAAAAAGAGGTCGTGGACGGCTTTGTTGAAATACTGTTCGACCCGGAGGGCTACACTGCCAATATGGTACTCCACAAACCGCATAACGGCGGCAGGCCGGTGTCTGTCCCGATGGTCATGGCTGAGCTTGCGAGGAAAGGCATAACCACCGGTATCGACGACCTGGACGTGAAGGATATGGTCGATGGAAAGGTGTATGACACTCCCATATGCGTGGCCCGGGCGATACCTCCCAAGCGTGGCACAAACGGTTCCATAAACTTCCGTTTTGAAAAGCAGCGTGTGCCGAAGCCGAAGTATGATGAATTCGGCATTGCGGATTTCAGGGAGCTTGACATAATCGTCCCGATCAATAAGGGCGACATCATTGCTGATATCACTCCGCCCACTCCAGGAGAGCCGGGGATCAACATTTTCGGCAGGGCGATAAAGGCAGAGCCTGGTACTATGCCGAAAATCACTGTAGGCAAGAACACCCTCATGACTGCGGACGGAAAGAACATCGTTGCCGCATGCACCGGTCACATAATTTACGGCACCGGCTGCTTCAATGTCGAGGACACGGTGACTGTGAAGTCTGACCTTGATATTTCCGTGGGGAATATCAATTTTAAAGGCGATGTCCTTATTAAAGGCAACGTCATGGAGGGCTTCACGATTAATGCCGGGCGCAATGTCCGTATTGAGGGCACTGTGTTCAGCTCCACGGTCACTGCGGGCGGGAACATCGTGATAAACGGCGGCGCCATCAACTCGAAGATAGATTGCGAGAATGACGTTTCCATCGGCTTCTGCGAGAATTCCGACATAAAGGCAAAGGGCAAGGTGGAGTCTGCGCAGTTTGCTTTCTGCACGGTGTTCAGTTACGGGGAACTCATAGCAAAGGGCAGGACCGGCGTTATCGTTGGAGGGAACATCACCTGCCTGAAGGACATCACGGCCGGGATAATCGGCTCTGAAAAATACACCTCGACTGAAATAAACATCGGCGACGGCTCCGTCACCTGCGCAAGAAAGCGTGAAGCGGAGGACGAGCTCGCAGCGGCAAAGGCTGCGCATTCCCAGGCCTCAAAGAATGTTGAGTTCCTCAGGACCCGCAAAAAGCGCCAGGGAGGAAAGCTCACTGACATTCAGAGCAAGCAGATGAAGACCGAAACGCAGAACAAGGTGTTCTATTCCGTGCGCTGCAAGGAGCTGGAGGAGCTCATCGACCAGCTCGAGTCAGACCTGAAGCACCGGGACGATCTCTGTGCAAAGGTAAGCTCCACGATATTCCCCGGGAGCCACTTCTGCATAAATTACCTGTCGCTGGACGTTACCGAGGTCAACACACGTTCCAGGGTTTGCGTAATCGACGACGAGATTAAAATAGTTCCGCTGTAAGTAAATATCGGCTGTCCGCCCCTTGTGGGCGGATATTGCTGGTTTTAATGTAAACGTTTTATCGGAGGCCAGAATGACTGACAAAAGACTGATACGTACCTGGAGCGGGGTGTTCTTTTCCCCGCTGGACCCGCACCCGGAGGATATCCTCCCGGAGGATATAGCGCATGCTCTGTCTCTGCTTTGCAGGGCGAACGGACATTTCAGCTGCTTCTACTCTGTGGGGCAGCACTGCCTTGCATGCGAGGGGGAAGCGGCTGCCGGGGGACTTTCCCGGGAGGTAAGACTGGCGTGCCTGCTGCATGACGCAAGCGAGGCGTTCATTTCTGACATCACAAGACCTGTCAAGCTGGGACTTCCGGAGTACCGGATCATTGAAAAACGGCTGCAGGATACCATTTACAGGCGGTTCGGCATAGACCCGGAGGATGGGCGCATCATGTCGGAGGTCGGCAGGATAGACGATGCAATGCTGTATCATGAGTTCCTGGCGCTTGGCGGGTGTGCGCTTTTTGATGAAGCGCCGCCGAAGCTCACCGAGCCGGAATTCTGCTTCCGCCCGTTTGAAGAGGTGGAAAGGCAGTACCTTGAAACGTTAAAGTCGCTGTACAACAATATGGAGGACAAGTAATGACATCTACCAACATTCTTTTCAACAACGGCTGGCAGTTCAGCCTGAACGACATCGGAACTGAGCTCTCGGCTCTTGCGGGAATGCGCTGGTACGATGTGGAGCTTCCGCACGACTGGCTCATAAATGACACATCAAAGCTGTATCAGACCGGCGAGGGCTGGTACCGCCGCAGGCTGAAATGCACCTCCGAAATGCTTTCCGGGCGCATTCTGCTGAACTTCGACGGCGTGTACTTCAACTCCACCGTGTTTGTGAACGGGAAGGAAGCCGGCAGCTGGACCTACGGCTATTCCGCCTTTGAATTTGACATTACCGGGCTTCTGCTGGAGGGCGAGAACGAGATACTTGTCAGAGTTCAGCATGAGGCTCCAAACACCCGCTGGTACTCCGGCGCCGGAATTTTCAGGGACGTAACGCTGAAGCTCCGCCCGCAGACATATATCCGCACCAACGGCGTGTATATCCACTCGGAACAGAAGCCGGACGGCTCCTGGAACACGGAGGTCGAAGCTGATGTCACCGGAGCTCCTGCTGACATCAGAATGATGCTGGAAGTGGTGGACCCCTGTGGGAATTCCGCCGGAGGGTACAGTCTTGAAGCGCACTTTGACGGCGGCGAGGAGAAATTCACCACCAGCTTTACCAACAGCGAACCTGAGCTCTGGGACATTGATGACCCGGTGCTGTATACCCTGAAAATCAGCCTGTTCAGCGGAGAGAGCCTGCTTGACTGCGTCAGCGAGAGCTTCGGCTACCGCACGGCGGAGTTCAGTCCGGAACGTGGTTTTATCCTCAACGGCAGGGAAGTGAAGCTCCACGGCGTGTGCATGCATCACGATCTCGGCGCCCTGGGTTCTGCGATGAACACTTCGGCACTGGCACGTCAGCTTCGTATCATGAAGGAGATGGGCGCAAACGCTGTACGCACCTCCCACAATATGCCCGCAAGACAGCTTGTGCAGCTTTGCGACGAGATGGGTCTGCTGATAGACAGCGAAGCGTTTGACATGTGGGAGAAGCCAAAGACTGAAAAGGACAACCACCGTTTCTTTGTCGAGCACGCCGAGCGTGACGTCAGAAGCTGGATAGAGCGTGACCGCAATCACCCCTGCGTGATAATGTGGAGCATAGGTAACGAGATAAACGACACCATCGACCCCCACGGTCTGGACATAACAAAGCGCCTGTACGATTACGTCCTGAAATACGACCCCAAGGGCAATGCAAGGGCTACGATAGGCTCCAACTACATGGGCGACCAGAATGCGCAGAAGTGTTCTGACGTGGTAAAGCTTGCTGGCTACAACTATTCAGAGTACCTTTATGACGAGCACCACGGGAAATACCCGGACTGGTTTATCTATGGCAGCGAAACGGCTTCGGCAGTGCGCTCCAGGGGTATTTACCGCTTCCCGGCGGACACCCCGTCACTCACGGGACCGGACTATCAGTGCTCCTCACTGGATAACAGCGTGGTGGGCTGGGGCTCCTCTGCGATGAAGTCCTGGCGGCTGGACCGTGACTGCGGCTTCTGCGGCGGTCAGTTCATCTGGACAGGCTTCGACTATATCGGCGAACCCACTCCGTACAACACAAAGAACAGCTATTTCGGCATAGTGGACACCGCCGGCTTCCCCAAGGACATTTACTATTTCTACCAGAGCGTCTGGCTCACACCGGAACAGAAGAATGTCCTGCATATAGTGCCGTCTTACTGGGATTTCACCCCCGGGGAGATGACAGACGTGCTCATATACAGCAATGCGGAGCGTGTGGAGCTTTTCCTCAACGGCAGGTCGCTCGGAAGCCACGAAATGAAGCTCAGCACCGACGAAGAAATGCGGGCACACTTTGCGGTCCCGTTTGAGCCAGGCGTGCTCAGCGCCAGAGGCTACGGGGCTGATGGCAGCGTGGTTTCAGAGCAGGCGCTGACTACTCCCGGCGATCCTGCGGCTGTGAAGCTCTGCGCTGACCGTGTGAACATCATGGCGGACGGCAGGGACATAGCATTCGTGGAGATCTCCGTTGCTGACGCCAGCGGCGTTGAGGTCGGCAATGCAAGGAACCGTATAAAGGTCGAGGTTTCCGGCGCAGGCAGGCTGGTGGGACTTGACAACGGCGACTCCACTGATTACGACAGCTACAAGGGCGACCACCGCAGGTTGTTTTCCGGCAAGCTGCTGGCAATGGTCGAGAGCACGCTGGAGCCGGGTGAAATAACTGTCAGGGCGTATTCCGAGGGTCTTGAGCCCTGTGAGCTGACCCTTACCTCCGAGGACTGCGGCAGACCCGCCGGGGTGAGCGTTGTTGGCGCAAACATGTTCCCCGCAGCGGTCACAGAATACACGGGCGAGGTCCCTGCACGAAAGCTCATACCGCTCACCGACCGCACGGAGCTCACCCCGGAGCACCCGACAGGGGAGCTTCGTGTGAAGCTACTGCCGGAAAACTGCACATACAGTGACATCGAGTGGAGCGTAGTCCGCAGGAACGGCGTGGAGAGCAGCCTTGCAGCCGTCGAGTGGGACGGTGAAAAGGCGGTCATTATGGCAAAGGGCGACGGCGAATTCTGTGTGCGTGCCATGGTCTATAACGGCGCAGAGCACCCGCAGGTGATAACGGATGTTCCGTTCACCGCCGTTGGACTTGGCGCAGCGGTCAGGGACGCATTCGGCTTCATAAGTGCGAACACGCTTGACAGCTCCAATGTGCCGACCAACATGATAGAGGACGGTGCGATATCCAACTTTGAGGGCCGCACGGTCATGACCTACAAGGACGTTGACTTTGGAAAGACCGGCTCGGAGATAGTTTCGCTGAGCCTTGGCGCATGCTTTGATGTTCCTGTCGAGGTCTGGGACGGCGTACCCGGCGAGGGCAGCCTGCTTTGCAGCGTGAAGTTCGACAATAACGGGCACTGGTGCGGTTTTGCGGGTCAGGATTTCCCGATGGCTCAGCGGCTCACCGGGGTTCACGACATAAGCGTTGTCATCAGCGACAGGATAATTTTCGGCGGTATCGGATTTGTTCAGGTCCAGCGTGCCTTTGACACCAACTGGGTCGGAGAAGCGGACAGCGTATATGGCGATGATTATAAGATCACCGGCAGGACCGTCACGGACATCGGCAACAACGTTATAATCAATTATGAGGACCTTGACTTCGGTGAGGCAGGCTCCGATGAGCTCGTTATCAGCGGAACCACCGGCAACCCGATGAACCAGATACAGCTCCGCTATACCCCCGAGGGCGGTTCGCAGAGGACCGTTCTCCTGGAGTTCCAGCAGGACGGTGGCAGGGAGCAGAGGTTCGTTATCCCGAGAATAACCGGGGTTAATGATGTTAGCTTTGTATTTATGCCTGGCTCGAACTTCAATTATGACTGGTTCAGGTTCGAGTGATCGCTCGCCAGCCATCGCCTGGCTCGAAATACAACTTCGATTTGTTCAGGTTAGAATGATCGCCCGCATTACAGCAAGATATAATTGAACCGTACTAACTGTAACCGAATTGTAAGAATATTGTAACCGAAATGCTATTGAATTCTTCGCACATTCTGTTGTATAATATAATCGGACAACATATGACAGAAAGGTTGGTGTCTGAATGAAGAACAACATAATCCTCATACTTGTAGTCACGGTTATCAGCATTGCTGTTATTATAATAAGTATCACGGTGAGTCTTGGCGGACATGCCGATGAGGAAAGCTCCTCCGGCACATCTTCGCAGACATCACGAACCACGGCTTCACAGCAGGTGACGGAGTCCACGACTGTTACCGCAGAGCCCACGCCGCAGACCGAACAGCCTGAACCCACCACTGAAAGCGTTGATAACTCAGAGGTCACCGTAAAGGCTGCGGAGGATATCATCGCCCTTGCACGCTCCCTTACCGGCACTGATTTCGCAGACGGAGGTGAAACGCCCGCAGGGTTCGACAACAGCGGCTTCATCTACTACGTCCTGAGGGAGAACGGCTATATCACCTGCCCGAGAGGAGTTTCGGCGCAGTCGCAGATGGGAACTTCCGTTGGGTATGATGAACTGAACCCAGGCGACCTGGTGTTCTTTTCCGAGGGCGGTTCCGTTGCGGAGTTCGGCGGGATATATGCCGGCAGTGGCACTATGATTGCCTGCCTCATGCCCGGCACACAGGTCAGGGAAGTGGATATCACCTCCAGCTATTACACAGGTCATTTCTTCTGCGGCGTCAGAATTATATGAGCCTGACCCCCTGATGAACCAGGGGGTTATTTCTTTGGAAATATCACGCAATTTTCCGCAAATAAAATATAATGAAATTTGCAATATCCACTTGAAAACGTTTACAAAGTATGATATAATAGTACCATGAATTTGGAATGCTGCGCTGATGGTGTATGCATGCACAGGCGCTGAATAACCGAAAGGAAAGTAAACCAATGGAACAGAAGATCTATTCAATTGAAATGGGACCCGCAAAGTGCGCCGTTGATCTCGGCGACGGAAGCGAGCGTGGCGAGTACGTAAACCAGGACTATATCCTGCACAAGATGGGCAGACCCCACCGTGCAGTCAGCCTGATGTACTGTTACTATCCTCTGGATAAGACCTGGCCCGCACGTGCAAGGGACGCTTTTGCTGATCAGGAGGTCAGCTTTCAGTGGGATTACCCCTATGACGATTATTTCACCTACAAGGGCGGTATCGGCGGAACCACCGATGGCGAGCCTTTTACCTGCATGAAGGACGTTCGCCGTCACGGTCAGGACGTTATCCTCACCCTCACCGTTGACCCGAACCTTACTGACGACTATCTCATCAAGGTCGCCCAGGAGCTTCGCACCTATGGCAGAATGCAGCTCCGTATCAACCATGAGGCTACAGGTAACTGGTTCAGCTTCACAAAGCGTGCTACATATCAGCAGATCGCTGATTTCTATGTTCGCTTCCACAACATCATCAAGAAGGAAGCTCCGAATGTATCCACAATACTCTGCATCGGCGGCGTAGAGCACCCTGAAAAGGGCGGCGAGATCGAGATGGAAAAGGAATTCGCTGACGCAGTGCGTGCAACCGACATCTGGTCTGTCGATAAGTACATGAGCCTGCACTGGGGCTGGCCCTATGATGTTGCAGATGTTGGCGGGACCAGTTTCAGCAGAAGCAAGGTCGCTGACACCTACAACCTGACCAAGCTCTCCCAGAAGCGCTATAAGGAGCTCTGCGGCGGTGTACAGAAGCCCATGGTAATGAGCGAGTTCAATGCTGACGGCGACGTTACAGGTCCGTATGACCAGGCTGCGATGATAAAGGAGTTCTGCGACATGCTGAAGAACGACCCTGAGCAGGGCTGGTTCAGCGGCTTCACATTCTACCAGTTCCGTGACCGTGGCAGACTAGGCCTTGAGATCGAGGATCCGAACAATCCCGATGTAGGAATCGAGCAGCCTGCTCTCCAGACATACAAGGAGATCATTCACGACGAGTATTTCTATCCGTCCGTAAAGCAGGGCGCTGAAGTTGCCCTCCCTGCAAAGCTCCGCTGGGGCGGAAGCGAGGACAGCACAGGTATTGCTATCCCGCTCCACTTCGACAAGAGCCCGGTATTCTGCGAGGCTACATTTGACGAGCCGCTGAACCTCATGATGGAGCTCAATGGCAAGTGGTTCTACAAGAGTCCCGAGGCAAAGACCATCGACTTCATGCCGGCGTTCTTTGAGAAGCCGCTGGACGGCGCCGCTGATCTTACCCTGAAGATATTCGCACCTCCCGCCACCGGCGAGAACGACCCCTCTCAGGGCGATGACTGGCAGACCAACTACTATACAACCATCAACAAGCTTCCGAACATCAGAATACGATTTGCTCCCATCATCGAGGGCTAAAATTAATTACAGGGACGGTACTCCGCCCCTGTATTGTTTGCTGTGTTGTTTGAAAGATGCTCAGATAGTGCCGGTCACTGTCAGTACGCTGACGGAGGGTGTTATCTCAACGGCTCCGGTGCGCTCGTTCCGGGAGAACTGCGCAGCGGGTACGGTGACTGTTCCGGGAGTGGTCGCAAATACGCCTGTCGCCTGATCGTAGGTGTAATCCGTGTTGAGCGTCAGGGGTCCGCCGTTGAACGCTGCACGGAGGTCAGTGAGCCTTGGCTCGAAGGTGTCCTCAACGACTGCGCCAAGGTCCTCGTCTGCCGCCTTGTTGCCGATGTTCTGGATAACGAAGGTGTAGGTCACCTGACCATTTGCGGTTATTGTCGAGGGATTGATAGCCTTGCTGATGGTAAGCTGTGCGCCGATGGCTGCGGAGATGGTCTCCTTGTCAGTGAGCGCTTCACCGATACCTGTGCCGGTGACTGTGACCGTGTTCGTGATCTCGCCCTCGGCGTCAAGGGGTGCGTAGATGTTCGGGTGGGTCTCGTAAACCAGTATAGTGCTGCCGCCGGCAGGGACGCTTATCCCGGTCACTGTGAGTGAACTTCCGGCTGTGGGAGTTACCTCCGGCTGGAGCTCGCCGTTGATAAAGTAGCGGAGCGAGCCGTCAGCATAGTCCAGCGGAACCAGCGTTGTTGTGTTGTACTGGTATGCTCCGAGGTCGTCTGTTACGGTAAGACCGTTGTAGGGCGTCGTGCCGGAGTTTCTTATGCTGATGACATATATCGTGTCATCGTCGGAGGAGTATTCCGTGCGGACTGCGGTCTTCGTGACCTCAAGTGCCTGCACGAGATTTCCCACTACTATATTTGAATTTGTGACTGTGTTGTTGTATCTCAGACTTGCCTGATTGGTGAATTCTGCCATAAATACCTCCAAGGTTCTGGATTTAGGGGGGAATATCCCCTTTTTATAATATGAACTCAGGCAGGTTATGGTGCCTTAAATTACCGCTTCTTTTTTTTGACGCAGGTGCACAGAATAATAAAGCCTGCGTTTCTGTTGACAGACATATAAAAAAAGCATATCTCATCCACGTGGCTTTCACGGGGATTTCACAATAGTATTGTATACTTACTATTGTTATGCTGAAAACATGCTTTTGGAGGAAAACTATGACAAAATACAGGACTGACTTTGAAGCACTCTTAAAGCAGCTTTCGGAAAAGCCTGTCGATCCAGGGAAGCTGATAACGCCTGACCCTACGCCGAATACGCTCAGGCTGTGGGAGTATCTGAAATCCTGTTACGGGAAGAAGTTCATATCAGGTCAGCAGTATCTCTGGGAGGACGAGAAGGAGGACCTTGTCTACTGGAACACCACCGGAAAAATTCCTGCGATACGTGGCTATGATTTCATGGGCATAAGCGGGCTTGCAAGGGGGTACGACCAGCTTGGCAGGGCATTGGACTGGGCAAGGCGTACAGGTGGTATACTCACCATGTGCTGGCACTGGAACGCTCCCGATGACATGAACGACATCTCAAAGCTGTGCTCTTTCTACTATAAGACCACGAATTACGACCACAAGACCGGCTTTGACATAGTACGTGCCATGCAGGAGGGAACTCCGGAGTATGAATTCGTGATCTATGAGATAGATCTCGTAGCCGGGGCCCTGAAGATGTTCGAGCAGGCAGATATACCGGTGCTTTGGAGACCTCTCCATGAGGCAGCTGGGAACTGGTTCTGGTGGGGCAACCGTGCGGAGGCAGGGAAGCAGGATCCCGAAAGCATTGAGGCATACAAAAAGCTCTGGTATACGATATTCGACAGGTTCATGAATTATCATGGGCTGCGAAATCTGATATGGGTGTGGAATGGTCAGGCGCCGTTCATGGCAGTGGACCCGAACACCTACGATATTGCGGGCGAGGACATTTATGACGAGGTTCCCAACCATGGCTCGCAGCTGGAGCGTTTCAAAGGGGTCAGCAGCTATACCCACGGCAAGATGATAACCCTTTCGGAGTGCGGAAGCATTCCGGACCCGGACGAGATGATAAAAGACGGCGCTGCCTGGTCCTGGTGGCTGCCCTGGTGGGGAAGCTTCGTCTACGATACGGACGATAATTGGCATGCGATACTTGATGAAAATGGCATGCCAAGACCAAATCCGAAGTACATGGACGAAGCATTTATGAAACGTATCTTTTCTGATCCGAGAGTGGTGACGCTCGAAGATCTCCCCTGGTATGACAGGGAAAAAAGACCGCTGCCATATTCATTACAGCAGCGTCTTATGAAGAAGTAAAAGACAGCAGTTAAGACTGCAAGGGAAAGGAAACATGATGAAGAAGTATTTAGCAGCATTAGCAGCGATAGCAGTTATGACAGCCGCATTTACCGGCTGCTCCGGAAACAACAGCAGCTCTTCCACAGCTGACAGCAGTTCTTCTGCCGACAGCAGCACGGCTTCAGGTGACACATCCAGCGACACCGCAGAGGAAGTCCGCACTGCAAAGGACATCACGAATGCAGTATTTGAGAGCGTTGAATGGGTAGCTTCCGAGGAGAGATCCAAGGCGAACTTTGAGGAAATGTTCCAGATGTTGTTCGAGGATATCCTGAGCGAGAAGGAAGAGAACGGCGAGAGCCTTTCTGACGATGAGAAGGAGGAGCTCAGAAAGACCGAGTATGACAGCGAGTGGGAGCAGTATATCGAGGCAACCAAGAACATGACAGGCGTTGACCTGAACCTGGTCGATGACTCGTCAATATTCCTGCCGATGATGAGCGTTCACCTTGATGAAATTATCGTGGTAAAGCCCGCTGCCGGTCATGAGGCTGAGGTGGAAAAGGGACTTTCCGAGCACCTGGATTATATCAAGAACGGTGCGGCGTTCTATCCTGAGCAGGAGATAGCAGCTGCCGGTGCAGTCATGGGTCAGACCGATGACGGGTTCTATTATCTTGTCGTACACCAGATCGGCTCTGAGATCGCAGAGGTGATAAAGAACTACAAGCCCGGCGATACGGTTACTAAGCTGGAGGTTCCTGAAGAAAATGACGGTGGCGTTACTGTGATTCCTACCGATGAAGCTGGTCAGGGCGTTGTTGTCATGCCACAGGCAGATTCCAGTGCATCCCTTACCGCTGAAGCAGTTATTCCCGGTACTTTGGAAGCAGGCTTCGCAAACTGATCTGTAAATAAAACAAACACGGCGGCAATTTAGCTGCCGTGTTTGTTTTTGATATTATATAGATTTACTGAAATATAAAAATTGATAAGACCAGACGAAGAAAAAACGGCGAGTATGAAATGGTTACTCTCCTGTTTACTGTATGAATGGTAGAAATTGCAGAAAAAGTCATCTGAAAAGGCAGTTTGGTATTATCAATTAAACTATTTCTGGTACTAGTAATATATCCAGAATTGTAGTACAATAAAACCACAGAAAAAACTACTCTGGAGGAAATCATTATGGAACTGAACAAAAAAGACAGCAAATTTAACCTGAAAAAGCTCTGTGTTGCAGCGATGTTCACTGCACTGATCTGTGTGGCAACGATGGTAATTCAGATACCCTCGCCGCTCAACGGGTTCGTGAACTTCGGCGACTGCTTCATACTTATCGCAGCGTGGGTGCTTGGTCCGTGGTACGGATTTGCTGCAGGAGGCATCGGCTCTGCCCTTGCAGACCTTTTCAGCGGATATGCACATTACGTTCCCGGCACGTTCGTTATTAAGGGGCTTATTGCAGTTGCAGCAGCGCTAATCTGCCGTGCACTTCTCAACAAGCTGACTTCTTTCCCCATCGCAGCATATGTAGCTGGAGGTGTTGTCGGGGAGATCATCATGGTCGGCGGATATTATCTGTATGCGGCTCTTCTGCTCGGCAAGAGCTTTGAGGGCGCCCTCGCAAGCGTTCCCGGAAATCTTGTCCAGGGAGCATTCGGACTGGTCATCGGCGTTGTCGTACTAAGGATAATCGCAAAAACAAAGGTGCTCGACCGTTTCACTACCTATGCAGTAGTGTGACATGAAAAAAAGTACCGGCACACCAGTGTCGGGCAATAAAGGGCAACATGCATACGGGTTCCTGGCATCTGCATCTTTTTCGACAGAATGAAACATGGCATCTTCGGGTGCCATGTTTTTTATTTGCTTCTTGATTTTTTTGGTGGAGTGTGGTATAATAAAATCATAGTGAACCGCTAGGAAAGGAACACAAAATGAATTATAAAAAACTTGAAGAGCATCTTACTGATGTGATAACAGAAGCGCAGCTCAAGCTGGGCTATGACGGCAGGGGAATGAGCATGAATTATCCTCTTGCTTCCCTGAACCGTCTGCTTGGTACTGAAACTGACGCCAGCGGAATGAAAAAGCTCCTGGCGGAGTTCTCCGACCATGTGGAGGAAAGGCTCGGCAGGGTGGAGTCCTCCTGGCATGAGGGGGACATATTCCGCCTGAGCGTCCCGGAAAAGGGCGCTGAGTATATACACAGCCTGCCGTCAACTCCGGCGATGGGGTTTCTGACCGAGTTCATCGGGCGGGTAAGGCAGCCGGGCACGACCATCGAGGACGTGCTGGGGGTATTCCGGAAGTACTCTGACAAGGTCCACGCTGAGCAGTCTGACAGCGGCGAGTTCGACTGGCTGGTCTATTTCGAGGATGGGCTCCCGGACGATCACTACTACTGCCTGACGGACGAGGGTATCTGCGTGACGTACCACCGCTTCACCCGTGAGGACTATGACGATCTCGGTTTCTGATAAAAACAGGGCGGAAATGATCCGCCCTGTTTTCTTATTCCTGGTGTTTCCTGTTGTTGTACCTGAACATTATGAACGCAGCCGCAATGATTATCACATATCCCACGAAACTGAGAATGTCCGGCACCTGCCCGAATACGACAAACCCGAGAAGCGCCGCAAAAATTATCTGCGAGTAGTCGTATATAGAAACCTCCTTAGCCGGAGCGTAGGAGTAAGCAGTAGTAATGCAGAACTGCGCTATTGCAGCGCTGACTCCGGCTCCGATAAGCATGAGCAGCTGAAACCATGTCATTGGCTGAAAGCCTATGATGGTCATCGGAAGCGCCGCCAGCGTTGAGAACGCCGAGAAGAAGAACACGATATAGTACCCCTTTGCGCCCTTTCCGGTAGCCCTGCGGACAAATGTGTAGGCGGCTCCGGCACCCATTCCTCCGCAGAAGCCTGCGATGGAAGCTCCGAGGTCAGCGTTCGAGAACGAGGGCTTGATAACGAAAAGCGCCCCCACAAATGCCATTATTATGATCGACCACTGTATTTTGTTCGCCCGTTCTTTCAGCAGAAATGTCGAGAACACGATAGCGAAGAACGGCGACATTTTGTTGAGCAGCGAAGCGTCTGAAAGCGGCAGACGGTCTATCGCATAGAAATTGCACACGACCCCCGCATATCCGAATATCGACCTGCACAGAATATCGGCCAGCGTCCCTTTCGGAGGAATGATGGAGCAGCGGTTCTTTATCATTGCTCCGCTTGCGATGAACAGCGCAAAGAAGTTCCGGAAGAACGTTTTCTGAATGGTCGGGACATCTCCGGAGAGCCGCACGAACATATTCATCAGCGCAAAGAAAAACGCAGAAGTGATAAGGAAAAGTATCGCCCTGCGGAGCTTTGGAGAGTCAGACATCACTGTGCCTCTTTCCGGCACTTTCAAGCATATTGATATAGTCTCCGAGGACCGCCTGGAAGTGGATACCGTAGAACCTGCGGTCCGGGGCATTTGCTGTGTATTCAACGGCACGGTAGGTGAATTTTGTCGCTATTTCCAGCGCCGTTGGATAGTCGGAACCCCTGAGCACGGCTCCAAGAAGTGCGGAAGCAAAAACATCACCGGTGCCGGAGCAGGCAACGTCCTTTTTGGGCGTGAGGCATTCGGTGAACTGCCCGTCAAAGCATCCCACCGCACCGAGCTGTCCCTTTTCTGAGAACCCGGTTATGACTGCGAACCCGACGCCCATTCCGCAGAGCTCCAGCAGCATTTCCTTGGTTTCGTGGAGGGTAGGACAGGGGTTGAAATTCTTGCCGGTCAGCAGACATGCTTCTGTGATGTTTGGCGTGATGATGTCTGCACCGGAGATGAACCTGCGCATTCTGTCGGGGTAGTCGTCACTGAGGGCTGCGTACATTCTGCCGTTGTCCCCCATTACCGGGTCGATGAACAGCGGAGTTCCGGGTCTGCGGAACTGCTGTATGAACCATTCGATGTGGTCCACCTGTTCTGCGGATGCAATGTAGCCAGTGTATATCCCGTCAAAGTCGATGTGTTCCTTTTTGAGCTGGGCGCTTATCGGAGCGAGCTCGTTGGTAAGGTCCACACTGTAGAACGTGGGAAAGCCCGTGTGGTTCGAGAGGAGCGCTGTAGGGATACCGCAGCACTCAACTCCTGCCGCTGAAAGCACCGGTATGGCTGCCGTCAGCGAACAGTTCCCAACGCAGGAGAAATCCTGTATAGTTACTATTCTCTTCATAAATCAGTTCGTTTTATCCTTTTGTGGGAGCCATTTGCACAGTTCTGCCGTAAGCGCCGGGATATCCAGCGGCTTTGACACGTGACCGTTCATGCCGTGCTCCTTTGATTTTTTTACGTCCTCTATGAACGCATTTGCGGTCATGGCGATTATAGGCACCTGCGAAGCGTCCTTGCGTTCCAGGGAGCGTATCTTTTCCGCCGCCTGGTAGCCGTCCAGCACAGGCATCTGAATGTCCATAAAGATAAGGCTGTAGTAGCCCTCCGGCGACTCGCTGAATTTCCGCACAGCCTCTGCACCGTCAGAAGCGACTTCTGTGATGATATCGGCTTCCGCTAGGAACTCCGAAGCGATCTCTGCATTGAAATCCAGGTCCTCCGCCAGAAGAACCCTTACCCCTCCGAAATCGAAATCGGACATCTTAACCTTGCGGTTTTCCTCCATGGAAATGCCGCCGATGTAGTCCCCGGTGCTCTGTCCCTTTTTAAGACATACGGTGATGTCGAAGCGTGTGCCCTTTCCAGGGGCGCTGTAGACTGCGATGTCGCCGTTCATCATTCTGGCGATGTTCAGCGCTATCGGCATTCCGAGACCGGTGCCCTGAATGCCGCTGATGCGGTGGTCGTCCGCACGCACGAATGGGTCGAAGATGTGTTCGATGAACTCCTGCTTCATGCCTATGCCGTTATCCTTTATCGAAAACAGATAGCGGCAGATACCGTGGTGGTCAGGCTCCAGCTCTATCGTGCGGAATTCTATCTTCCCGCCGTCCGGAGTGTACTTCACCGCATTACCCAGAATATTCATCAGAAGCTGGCGGAGTTTGGTCTGGTCCCCGATGACGCTGGTGTTTATCTTGTCTGATATCTTGACGTCCAGCGTGTGACGCTTCTTGTCTGAAAGCGGCTTTATCATGCGTATCGTTTCATCGATAAAGACCTTCATGTCGAACGGGTCGCAGGCGAGGACCGTCTTTCCGCTCTCTATTGCAGAGAGGTCGAGCACGTTGTTGATTATCTCCAGAAGATGTTTGCCGGAGGCTTCTATCTTTTCCAGGCAGTCGGAAACTCGTGCAGGGTCGTTCATATGCTCCTGGGCGATAGATGACATGCCCAGGATAGAGTTGAGCGGCGTGCGGATATCATGGCTCATCTGGCTCATGAAGAGGGTCTTGGCGGAGTTCGCATGCTGCGCCTGGTCGAAGGCGTCACGAAGCGCCTGCTCGACACGGGTGGCCTGGTCGTGCTCCTCAGTGATGTTGCGGACGTAGGTGAGCCCCCACAGGTCGCCGGTTTCAAGGTCCTGGGTAAGAATGACAGCCTCACGGAAATATCCCACACGCTCGCCTATTTTGAACTCGTACTCGGTGTCAAAGCTGCGCCGGTGGCTGTTGAACATGTCTGCGAGGGTCTCGGTGCAGAAAGTCCTCCCGAACACCTCCGCTGCGGACTTGTCAGTGAAATACCGCTTCTTTCTGCGGATATACTCATTATATGAGCAGGGCAGGGTGAGTCCCATGAGGGGAAGCAGCGGGTCAGCGTCCTCCTGCTCGATTATCTCGTCATAGATGGTATCCCTTGTAATATTAAAGGTATAGACTGCGATGGCGTTTGAAAGTATCGCCTGACGGTACTGGCTCTCGGAGCGGAGCGCACGCTCCAGCCGCTGCTGATAGCGGAGCTCCTTGAGCTTTTCGGCGGTGATGATCTGTACGGAAAGAACAGCGAGTTTCGGCGTTCCGTCCTCCTCCCAGGTCGTCACAAAGGACTGTATCCTCAGCCATTCCGGCTGACCGCTGCTCCGGTGGCTTATTTCGCATTCAATTATCTTTTCGCCGGAGCAGAACCGCTGGAGCATGTTCTCTATGGTGAAGTTGTATATCACCGAATTCTTGTCTTCTTCACTGCATTCAAGCTGTTCAGTGAAATGACGGACGGCCTCATCATAATTTCCGATCACATCGAAATTCTCAGCGAACAGTCCCTGTTTGTCCGTGGATGAATAAAACGTGCCCTCCCGGAGATTTATGAGGTCAAGTATCTGGTAAGGAACCGCAAGTCCGTTTATCAGCTTGTTGCGGAGCTCCTCAAGGAAAAGAGCCTTGTGGTCGGCGGTGATCCTTCTGGCAGTGATGAAGGCCGGGTACTTTCCGGCGAGCTTCTTCTTCATCTTTACGCAGCGGAAATTTATCCAGGTATACTCGCTGCGGATATTCATGCGGAATTCTCCCCGTACCTCGTCGTTTATCACAAAGCTGTTGTGGAGGGAATTGCGGGAGATCATCTCAGCGAAGCGCACCCGGTCGTCCGGGTGGATACGCCCGATAAAGGTGCTGCGCCATTCATCGTAGTTGCTTTCCCTGCCAGCGGACATGCTGGTATTGAAAACATCGTTAAGAATGAACATACGGTTATTATCCGGGTCGAACAGCGAACAGAAGCTGAAGCTCTCCATGAGCTTCTCTGAAAACAGACGCACCAGAAGCTGGATATCAGGGTCGAAGCTGTAGAGCTGGGTCCTGTCGGCAGGAATACCCTTGAAAATGCCGTAAATTACGATAACGCCGTTGGAACTGGAGGCAAGCAGCCCGGTGCTGTAGGCGGTATAGGCACCCTTTGTCCGGTGCTGCCAGCGGTACTTTACTTCTGCACTGAGACCGTGTATCGTGCTGTGGATAGCCTCCTGAATACTGGGAACATCGTCCGGGTGGACGCATTCCAGCCATCGGCGGTAATTCCCTTCCGGGTCGGAATTATCGGCGGTTTCCATTATCTTGAGGAAGTCCTCGTCAAAGAACAGCTGCTGTGGACTTCCGCCTCGTATGACCATTCTGAAAGTGCCTGAAATGATAGAGTCCACCTAAATGCCCCCTTTTATGATCTACAGGCGGTTTTCCGCCGCCTGTAGATATTATTGAGTTAATCTCTGCTGTAGAGATCCCTTGTGTAGACCTTTTCCCTGACGTCCTGGAGCTCGCTGCTCATACGGTTGGCAACGATCATGTCGGAGCGCTTCTTGAATTCGTCAAAGTCCCCGCAGACTTCGTAGTCGAAGAATTTCTGACCGGGTTTCAGGGTGGGTTCGTAGATGATAACGGATATGCCTTTCTGGCTGAGCCGCTTCATTATGCCCTGAATGGAGCTCTGGCGGAAGTTGTCAGAGTTGGACTTCATTGTGAGCCTGAAGATACCGACCGTTTTGGGCTCCATGGAAGCTATGTGGTCTGCGATGTAGTCCTTGCGGGTCTTGTTGGCTGCAACGATGGCACTGATTATATCGTTGGGAACGTCCGCATAGTTTGCAAGAAGCTGCTTTGTGTCCTTGGGCAGGCAGTAACCGCCGTAGCCGAAGCTCGGATTATTATAGTGGGAGCCTATCCTCGGGTCAAGACCGACGCCGTCGATTATCTGGCGGGCGTTGAGTCCTTTCATCTCGGCGTAGGTGTCCAGTTCGTTGAAGTAAGCGACACGCAGTGCGAGGTAAGTGTTGCTGAACAGCTTGACCGCCTCAGCCTCGGTGGGATTGAGGTGAAGCGTGGGGATATCCTGCTTGATGGCGCCCTGCTGTAGCAGTTCTGCAAAGACGTTTGCACGCTCAACGGAGTCCGCCCATTCCTGGGGAGCGCCGACTATTATTCTGGAGGGGTAGAGGTTGTCATAAAGCGCCTGACCCTCCCGGAGAAACTCCGGTGAGAAGATAATGCGGTGGGCGTTCTCGTGGTACTTCTGGTGGAGTCCCTTTGTGAAGCCCACGGGTACGGTGGATTTTACCACGATAGTGCAGTTGTCGCTGACGGAAAGCACCTGGTCGATAACGCTCTCAACAGAGGAGGTGTCGAAGTAGTTCTTGTCGGCGTCATAGTTCGTGGGAGTTGCGATGATCACGATCTCCGCCGAAGTGTAGGCGGGACGCCAGTCGGTCGTGGCAGTGAGCGTGAGCGGCTTTTCTGCGAGGTATTTCTCGATGTATTCATCGGCGATAGGCGATTTTCTGGAATTCAGCAGCTCCACCTTTTCCGGAACTATGTCCACGGCGGTGACTTCGTTATGCTGGGCGAGAAGCACAGCCATTGAAAGTCCTACGTAACCTGTTCCCGCAACAGTTATTTTCATCATGGTTTTCCCCCTGATCATCTTTGTTTTTCTTTTTGCGTACCTGATGGTACAATGCATAATTCAACTATTATATTATAGTACCATATGCGAAAAATGTCAAGTGATGTATAATGTCCAGAGCGACAAATATTTTTCAGTATCATGGCGTAATTTTTACACTCTGACGCAAACTCGGCGCCTACCCCTTGATTTATCGGGGGAAATGGTGTATAATGTATCATGTACTATTGTGTGCAGTAATATTTGACAGGAGAAAGAATATGGATAATTTTATTCAGGCGGATATTTATACCGCTTCCCAGGCGATAGACGGCATAACCGGAGCACTTCAGGACTACGGCATAACAGGCTTCATCATCAGCGACAGCGCCGATTTCGAGAGCTTCCTCGCTGACAAGAACGCAAACTGGGACTATGTAGATGATGAACTCATGGGGCTCAGTAAGGTGGAGCCCCACATCACGATATACGTCCACGATAACGCCCAGGGCGCAGAAACGCTTGCAGCGATACGCTCTCTTATCGAGGGCTGGAAGCAGTCCGACACGGACGGCTACTACGGCAATCTGCGTATGGAGCTTGCCAATGTCAAGGAAGAGGACTGGGCAAACAACTGGAAGAAGTATTACAAGCCTTTCCGTGTCGGTAAGACGCTGGTCATCAAGCCCTCCTGGGAGGACGTCACCCCCGCTCCCGGCGACAGGATCCTTGAGATCGACCCGGCTTCGACCTTTGGCACTGGCCAGCACCACACCACAAAGCTGGTCATGGAGGCCCTGGAGGGCGTTGTGAAGCCCGGCGACAAGGTGCTGGATCTCGGCTGCGGAAGCGGAATACTGTCGATAGCTTCCCTGCTGTTCGGCGCTGAGAAGGTC